>CAIPFY010000080.1 GCA_903864435.1 uncultured Chloroflexota bacterium
CCGACAACAAACACGCGATTGAAAACAGTCAGCCCCGTCTTATTCTGCTTCAGGGCACAGTATCCCCCCACCCTACTCGCGCACGATCTGGTGTACCCGTTGCGGGGATAGACCGTATTCGCGGGCGAGGTCAGCGAGTTTTTCACCGGCGGCATGGCGCAAGCGGATGAGTTCGTTGCGGGAGCGTTCTGTTTTCAGGCCGGTATGCTCAAGCAACCACACGCTCATCCGCTTGAGTGACTCGCCCCATGACAGTCCACTGTCCCCAAGTCCCGTTGGGGCTATGATACGGTACAACCCTTGAGAACCGCTGTTAAAGCGGTTTTTCATTTCCTCGCTCATCTCATCGGCATACAGACTCGCCCTAAGCTGGACAAAGGGTTCAGCCCATGCCTTGATCTTGAAGCTAACAATCCGCTTTGAACTCAAATCGTACACGATCTTCTCAAACAGACTGTGCGCCAGCAGCTTCTTATCTTCGCCCGTAACGACGTTCCAATACTCGTGAAGGCGATTGATGAATCCCTGTGCTGCTGTCAACTCAAGTTTGATCTTCTGGCGATCACTGGTACGCGATTCCCATAGGGTGATTTGTCGTTCGTTATCATCTTTCAGGCGGTGGTATTCTTCGGATTCCATTTCGCCACTCGTAAACATCTCTCGTATGTTTTTCAGGGCAAGTCTATGTTTGGAGATATTCACTCGTTTCTGTTCTTCAAACGCTACCACCCCGCACAAGCTCAACGCTACGGATTGGCGCGTCTACAACACCCTGAAGCAGCTATGCCGCACGACACCGCTGGTCTTGAGTGCCGCGCTTTATGCAGCCCACGCAGAACGCAACAAGGCGACCATCACCTGCGCCCTGCGCAAACTGGAACGTGCCGGTTTGGTGGAACGGGAGGGACATGGCACGCGCACCGTCGGCTGGCGCGTGGTACTGGATGCCGCCGCTGCGCCGATGGCAGCACTGCCACAGGCGGCGTAGGGGGTAACGCGATAGGCAGAAATGTTATTCGATAGTCCGTGAGAGTGGGATAAGACAGCGCGACTTTTTGCTCCAGCGTTTGAGTCGCTTCTTGAGTAATCCGTGCATCAGCGATGTGGTGCTACTATGTTTTCCGCGACCCCACCGTGCATACTTGGCACAAGCATAATTTTTGCAACTTGAAAGATTGGGATTCAAGCGGAAAGCAGGCGTTCTGGCGTATCCGAACAAATCCCATCCACACCTAATCGTTTCAGTGCCGCGATTTCGGATAGACGTTCTTCATGCCAGCAAATCACACCCAGCCCCGCCCCACGCACTCGCCCCAACCAATCCCCTTCGATGAGCATTTGGTGGGGCTGCGGTGCGACATTTTCCCAGCATGGATGAACGTAATCGCACTTCACAGCGGATGCCAGCGCAACCGGGTCAATATGTATGGAACTGAACAGAATGGATGTTTTCAATAAAGGGTAATGCACTTTGATTTCAGCCACATAGTCCGGGCGAAATGAGCCAGCGATGGTATAGTCAACAAGTCCTTCGTTGACCAGATTCCCTATCACTATCCCGAACGCTTGAACGCTAAGTTGCTTGATATCCAAATACAAACCCAATTTGAGTTGTCTGCACTGTTGCACAGCCATTTCAAAAGTCGGTATCGGATTACCTCGTTCTGTGGTCAGGTGGTGCAAATCAGCTAACGTCAATTCCTCAAGGTTAGCATCAACGCCATATAAACGTTTTAGACTCGGATCGTGCATCAGAACCGGATGATGATCCACTGTGGCGCGAAGATCAAGCTCAACCATATCCGCCCCCAATTCAGCTGCTTTGACGAGTGCTTGCAAAGAATTCTCCGGCGCATATGCAGAAGCACCGCGATGGGCAATCCGCAGCGATTCGGTGCGCAAGTGGGCGGCAAGAGGTGTGAAATCGGTACGCGAAGTCATACGCGGCAACCTTCCAAAAATTCACGCACCCGATCAATCTGGGCGATCAAAGTAGGCTCATCCACTTCTTCGATTTCTAGCGTAACCGCTTCAGCAGGTGTGCGATCCAGCACCCAATCCAACCATTCCAAATCATCTGTACAGACCGGTTGGTGCAAATCAACACGCTGCCCATGCTGCCAACCGGGGCGGTTGAAATGAACTTCACGCACTTTATCCAGTGGCATCGCATTCAGGTAACGCTTCACATCACCGTTCCATTCCGGCATGTTCCGGGCGCTGATGCGTGCATGCCCCAGATCAAGGAGCATCCCGCAGCCAATATCAGACAGCAATTCGGTGAAAAAACCCGGTTCACAGATGTACTCGTAAGCATTCGTGGGATGGTAGTTGAAATTTTCCAGTAGCAGGGGAATACCGGCCCATTCCTGCAATTGCTTGCCATTCTTGAGGATATTCGCGGCAACCACCTCGCGTGTTTGAAGATGTTCCTGATCCGCTTCGCGGTACGGGCCGTGCCGATGCGCCTGTGGTTCTGCACTCGCACCGATTCCGGTGGACAGCCACGAACACTGAATGCAATCGAGAATCGTGCGAGTGGTCGCCATTATCTTCTCGTCGAATGGATTACCATAGTTCAACCAGAACGAATCGGATAGATCATGCAGAAGCAATGGTTTATGGGGCAGTACAGCTTCGAGATGCTGCGTACCAATCTGCCCATACCACACAATATAGTCCACGTTTAGCCGATTCTGAGCAACCAACAATGCCGCTGTACGTGAGATGGAAACGCCCAGACGAACCATATTAAGCCATTCCTTGCAGCGAAAGCTGTGGCACAGAACCGGCATGAACTTCAATCGGCGTTTGGTGGTCGCGGAAGATGGTGTAACGAGTGGGTTGCAGCGCCAGAGTGGTCGCCTCGCGCACATCAACTGCTTTGGGAAGATAAACCTTCAAAACTCCCATGTGTTCCGTCCTAACCAATACCTTGCGATAATGACCGAGGTCAATGACATGTTCGACTTGACCATTCCATGCGGCATCACTGCCAGAAGGCACGATGGCTAAATCTTCGGGGCGCACCGCAAGGGTTACATCACCTGAATATTCGTTGCCAGAAGGCACAGGCATCCGGTACGAGCCAATAATGATCTCTCCGCCGTCTTGATGGGCGGGTAGCAGATTCATCACGCCGATAAAATCTGCCACAAACAAAGTCTGCGGCTGTTCATAGATGCGACTGGGGTGATCCAACTGCTCAATGCGCCCTTTGTTCATGACAGCAATCCGATCAGCAAGGCTGAGGGCTTCTTCCTGATCGTGGGTGACAAAAATGGCTGTGATATTTACTTGTCGTTGAATGCGGCGGAGTTCTTCGCGCAAGCGCACGCGCAGCAGTGCGTCAAGGTTGCTGAACGGTTCATCTAGCAGGAGAATCTTGGGTTGCAAAACCAGCGCCCGCGCAAGCGCAATACGCTGCTGTTCACCGCCGGAAAGCTGGGAAGGAAACCGCTTGCCATAGGCAGGTAATCCCACCAATTCCAGCGCCCCTTTGACCTTTTCATCAATGTCCTTGCGCGAAAAGCCATGCAGTCGTAAACCGAAAGCAATGTTTTCGTAGACGCGCATGTGCGGCCACAGGGTATATTTCTGAAACACCATCGCAGTCGGTCGCTTATTGGGCGGCAGCATTCCGATCGAACGATCATCAATACGAATATCACCCGCTGTCGGTTCTTCAAAGCCAGCGATCATCCGCAAAGCAGTGGACTTGCCACATCCAGACGGCCCCAGAATACACAGGAACTCACCATGATTGACATGGAGATTCATTTCATGAACGGCAACAACATCTCCAAACTGCTTGCGAATCTGATGTAAAGAGAGTGTGGACATGTCGTTATACTCCAAAGCCAGCTGTGAGATAGCCACCACGAAGAAGCCGATTGGCGAAAAGTAACAGGACAACGGAAGGCGCAAACAGTACCAGCGACAAAATAGCGCCAAATTGGGGAATAGGCTGATTGTTGATGAGAGGGAACATAATGACAGGGATAGTCAGCACATTCGGCGCACCGATCAACAGAGCACCATAGGTTTCGTAGAATGTATTCACGAATGTGAGCAGCAGTGCAGCGAAAAGCGCAGGAAACACCATAGGCAATGTGATCTGGATAAAAACCTGCAATGGTGAAGCACCCACATCCAGCCCAGCTTCCTCTAATGCCCGATCAACACCCTGAAACGCGGCTGTGGGAATCCAGATCATCAACAGTAGCGTGTTCAACAGCTGAATGACGACCACCCCCGCAAACGTGCCCACCAGTTTGAAGCGGAAGAAAATCACGGCAATGGCGATATACAGCCCAAAACGGGGGAACGCATTCGTGAACAAAAAGGACAGCAGCAGCCCTTGCTTACCACGAAATTGCAGTCGTGCGAAAGCGAATGAGGCAGGAAGGCAAATCACCGCCGACAACACCGTGACGAGGACTGAGAGCGCGATGGAATTCGGCAATGCACGCCGAATGTCCGCGCGCGAGAGCGTTTCCATCCAAAAGTCCAGCCCCCATTCGGTAGGCAACACGGATGGATAGCGCCATTTAATAGCGAATGCCCACAACAGAACCGTCAAGATCGGCAAAACGATTCCAAAGATAAGGCCGATCAACCAGAGAATACCTATCCCTTCACGCCGGAAGAAGCGAATGAAGGGAATTGAGGTTATGGTGACAGTAGTCATTATCAACCCTTCCTCACCCGTTCTCCCGAAACCGATTGCACATAGACCAGACCAACCAGTGAGCAAATAAGGAACGTGATTACGGCCTGCGTCTCGGCTTCGAGTGGTTGCTGATAATCTTGCAAAGTGCGCTGCATAAGAACACCCATCGTTTGAGGCGCTGCCGGCCCCAGTAAATAAGGGATTGTGTAAGCGCCAAACATGCTGATGAAGTTCAGGCAGAATGCAATCAGTATCGAACGGCGCATGAGGGGAAGGATAATCCGTGTAAAAATGTACCAGCGATTGGCACCAATATCCTGTGCGCTTTCGATTAAGCCGTTGTCAAGCTGCCGAAGTCCCGCAAGGAGAATAAGAACGGTGAACGGAATCGCTTCCCAGATGAGGCCAATGACGATCCCTTCAGGTTTTACATACGGGGAATAATAAGCGTCCGCTAACAGCGGGCTGACCTGATAAATCAGCGTTTCAAATAGTCCCCGACCACGAACAAAACGAATCAGGGCATAAGCGGACATGATTCCCGGCACAAACATGGGAAGCAGGCTAATCATTTGAACCCCTGTAGCAATGCGTGATGTGTTAAACCGCAAGTACAAGGCCAATGGGAAGCAAATCACAAACAGCCCAAGCAGAGATTCTAGTGCTATTTGAATGGTAAAGATCAGGGAAGTGACAGAGGTTTTATCTGCGAAGAACATCTCATAACGTGCCAAACTGAAGGCGCCTGTTTCGGCATCGGTGAGTGTTCGCAGGGTTGACTGAAGCGCCGGGAAAAAGATCAGACCAAAAACCATCAAAATAGGAGGTGCGACCAGCAAATAAGGAAGCACCGTGCTAAAACGACTCTTGGAATGCGGGGCTGGTTCGGTTTGTGAAGCAGTCATATGTGGGTTCCATAAACTCTCTCTTCGCGTGTGCGAAGAGAGAGTTGAGAGTAAAACGAAGTGAATTAGCTGTTGGGGTCGATGTTGGTAGCGACAGTCTCGTACCAAGCCTTCGTCAGCAGGGGGTTGTAATCCCCACCCGGCCAAGTCGGGACATTATCGGTAATCACGCTGTTGAAACGTTCCTGAAGTTCAGGCGACAACATATCCCAAGAAATCGCCGGGAAGCCGCCGATCACTTCCACAACCAGAGACTGACCCGCAGGGCTGAGCATCCAATTCACGAAGTCCTGCGCCCCCTTCAGGTTCGCTGCATTCTTGGGAATGGCGAGGTGCGTATAGCCACCGGGCATAGGCAGGTCGCTGAACTGGAGAATCTTAGTGGTTTCCGGCAGGAAACCGCGATTGATACCCTGAATGGCCTGATCCGACCACGCCGAAATCATACTCACTTCACCAGAGGCAAACAGTTCCAGAACCGGATTGTTGCCAGCGGGGTACGCGCCATTGTCATAAATAGATGAGTGGATATCTTGCAAAAGAGCCATCGCTTCGGGGAAATACTTGTCCGCAAGGCTCTGGTCAAATTCGGGTGTCCAAACCGAGGGGTCTTTGCCCGACACTTCATACACAGCGCGGCGGACGAAGTTCCCACCGCTGCCACCCTTGTCGGGACGGCAGTAGACAAACTGACCGGGGTTAGCCTTGATCCATTCCAGCAGTTCCGCAAATGTCGCCGGAATATCTTCTTCAGCGATCATTTCGCTGTTGTAAGCGATCAGAACCTGCGAACCACGATAAGCAGCAGCCAGCGGGGTCAGGCGCGTAGCCGCATCAATTACATCCGCCAGATTAGGAATATCTTCGACGGTCGGTTCGTACCACAGACCCGCTTCAATCGAAGATGCAAAACCGCGAGGATCAATATCCATCACTTCGACCATAGGATCGTCGCCACTGGTTAGCGCAGCGATAGCACGGTCAATAATGGGTTCATCGCCAGCAGCACGCGAGTTAGTGAATTGAACAGTGTACTGGGGATATTCCGCTTCAAAAGCCGGAATAACGACGTTCTGGAACCAATCGGTGATGTTCGTGTCACCACTGCTATACAGATTGATAACCGACTTCTCCTGAGCATGCACACCAACAACACCCAGCGCCAGCATCAAGCCCAACACGATTGCGCGAACGATCCATTTGCTCAAACGCATCACCTGCTCCTTCACTTGATAAGACAAACCGGAAATACAAGCACTCTCACGCAGACAAAAAAACAATAGCCAGGAAATGTAAAGGCCTTAATAAGCTGATACGAGACTTTTGCGAACGATTGTTGAAGATTGCTTATAGAAACCTGCTGAAACCTTCAAAATCGCTTATTACTTTAATAATGGGTGCCATGTCACACTGCGTAAGGTAAGTACTGTTGGCAAAGAACGAGGCTGTCTCTCATGCCTAATTTCCCATTCCATCTCCCACTCATTGTCCACCACATGGCGGCACCGCATGACGTATACCCGCCTAACTCACTAGAAGCGATTCAAGAATGTCTGGACACACATGCACCATTCATCGAAATTGATGTGACTGCGCTGGCTGCAACCGACTACCTTCTGGTTCACGATCCGGTGCTGCAATCCGAAACCACCGGGCAAGGTGAAGTTAGTAATTGTAAACCGGAGCAAACGCGCCAGTTGAAACTCACCCGCAACGGTCAGCCAACGGCCTACACGCCAGCACTGTTGAGCGAGGTAGTGGATTTGTTTGTGCAAAGCGGTGGGCAGACTCGCCTTCAAATTGATTTTAAGAATGTGATGCCGATGACCGACAATGAGATTCTTCATCGGCTAGTTAGTATCATTGAGCCGTTAGAAAATCGTGTGATTGTCAGCACCGGGGCCGACTGGCATCTGCGCCGCCTGCACCGCATCGCGCCATGGCTCGATCTAGGGTTCGACATTCATTTCTATGTGGATTGGCGGCTACCGGACGACGAGATTGATCCGCGTGTTCCTCCCTTCAAACAGGGTGCATACGCCTATTGGGACGATCATGTGCTGGCGTTTGAAAAACACTGGCCTACACCTGTCTACCTCGCGGAACGCTGCGACAATCTTGTAGATAGTGTGCCGTTCGTCAGCACCTTCTACATTGACCACAAATTGATTGCACGTTCACTGGATGATGGTTTCAACTGGGCCATCGCCCTGCACCAGCGTGGTGTGAAGTTGGATGCCTGGACTCTTGATAAAGGGAATACTGTAGCGGAAACTAATGCGCGGCGGTTGCTCGAAGCTGGCGTTGACCAATTCACAACCAATACGCCAGCAGAAATGGCTGAACTGCTCACACAGCACTAAATAAAATAATCCGGGGCTGCAAAAATCCAGCCCCGGATACTTAAGTAGCCAAATTAGCTGGCGTTAGCGCCACCCCTCACCCATGAAAATCGGATTGGTGATAGCACGCATGTAGCCATCGGCGGATCGCACGGTGGCGATGCACCAGCGGGCATCAGGGTGATGCAGCGTCCAACGGTGTTCGCCCGTGAGGTTTGCAATCAGAGTCGTCTGCGTATTGCCATTCACAACAATTTCGATGCAATCATCTTTGGAGCAGCCTTGCCAGCGAAGATGAAGGTCTAGCGTGTCTGTGATTGCACAATCACCCATCATTAAGTCTGGCGCAGCTGCGAATTCCAACTGCGGCCCTGCGCTCAAATACAAATGCCCCTTGCGGATGGCATCGAGAATAGCTTGTTCACTACGCTCAATCGCATAAACAATATTGAATCCCGGTCGTGGGTCAGTCAGCGGACGATGAATATCGGTGCCGGCTGTGGCGACCATCCGGTATCCCGCATTGAGCCAGTCATACCACAGGCGCAAGCCCTTTTCATTGCCACTTTCCCCATCCCAAACGCTGTTCCAGATTTCGACACAGCGTGCATTTCCCGGCATCATATCCAAATATTGCCAGTTGCAACCTGTACAATAAGGATCGCCGATGCTGTGTGGGTGGGCGATGATAAACAATCCCCCATCCTGCATCACCTTCTCAGCCAACTGGGGCATCGTCAAGCCGGATGCACCCACACGCCATTCCTGCCAGCGCCGTACACCTAGCGCAAGCGCATGCCCATAATAGGTGGTCAATTCGGTGCCGCCCATTGTCAGCAGTGCCCCGCTTGCCAGACGATCCATCTGGGCTAGGCCGGATACGGTGTTGTGGTCTGTCAATGTCACAAAATCGAGATGATTCTCCAACCCGTATTGCACAAGGTCTGGCACATCCCATTTGCCATCCGAATGCAAGCTGTGACCGTGCAAATCACCCCGATACCAGCCTGTGCCACGAGTAGTCAGAAAAGGCGCTGGTGGGAATGGTTCGATCAAAGGAAGTGGTTCATCACTCGTTTCGATATCGAACCAGTAGCTCATCGTGTCCAATGGCTGAATCCGATGCACATCCACCCACACCGTCCATGTACCCGGCGGCAGAGTCCCTTGGATATAGCCGGGGGTCGCTTCAACCGCCGAGAGTACGATATTTCGATCCGGGTTATTATGGCGTGCGCCGCGAGCGCCTATCGGATCAAATAGAGTGAGACTGAGATCGTTACCAACCAATTGCCCTAAAGATTGTTTCGGGGTGTAATCAAAATGAATCATTAAACGAGTGGCTCCTTCTGGAACCACAAAAGTATGCGCTAGATGCGTTTTGGATTGGCGGTAATCCAGCGCACCGCTCAAATGGTATTGCACAAACATGCTCCACTAATGGCTATTGGATAGAAAAACACACTATCCACCGGTCATCCAATGTGTGATTCCAATGATTACCACTTCGTCGCTAAGAGCGATAATGGCGCTTTCTTCCTTCGGGTCAAAGGTGATTAGTGTTCCGGGACCACAGCGTTCTTCCGTCTTTTGTGTAAGGCTTTTCAACAAGGCATCCCCCGAAACCACCACGAAATAACGGGGTTGGTAGGGGCTGTGCAGGTCGTCAATCTCTTGACCTTTTTGGAGTGTGTATCGGCATATCCGACCAATCTGATCGGTCATCAGATAATGGGTGTAAGGGCCAAATGCACTGAAGACCAAATCATCTGTCATGTGAATGGTTTTCATGAAACACCTTTAGCATGTTAGGGTGTGGTTCGACAACCACAATCTCAATAGACGGCAAACGACAGGGAACATAACGCTCATTGATTAACAATGAAGTCAGTTTGCATTGTGGCACATAGCCAATCAGGTTGAATTCAATTAATCACCACTTCACATCATGCCCTTTGCACAAATTGGCGATAATATCTTTCACCTCCCTAGTCGGCTCATCCGTTATCCGGTAGCTACGCTGCGTGAAAGGTAATGCCATGCTCCAAATCTACTCCTCGCTGCTAAACCTTACACCCCCCCGAATCGCACCCACAATCAAGCCACCTAAACAAACCTGTACGGTCAGGTTATCCAGCTTATAGGCTACAGAACTTAACTGCGTTGCTGGATTCACTTAATCATGCCTTGTTTATGGCTTAACATAATCAGGATACCATACCTACATGTACGTACAGGTGTTCACATGACCACATTCGAACTCATCCGCAACAGCTCACTCCCCCTACACATGCAACTTCTGGACGAGCTGCGTCACAAAGTAGTTACCGGCGTCTTGAAACCGCATGAACGACTGCCCGGTGAATGGGAACTGGCATCAGAACTGAACATCAGTCGTGCAACGGTACAGAAAGCTTGGCATGCAGCCGAAGAGGAAAATTTGCTCTATCGCATTCCGGGAAAAGGCACATTCGTCGCAGAGCCTAGACCTCAAGTCAGCGAACGCAATACCATTGCGATGATCGTCCCGGATTTTCGCGGCACTTTCGCGGTTCAACTCCTCAGCGGCGTCGAGCGCATCCTGCGCCGCAACGGTTTCACCGTTCACCTTTCTGCTACTGAGTACCGGGTGGATGAAGAAAATCGGTTGCTCCAGCAAATGCTTGACGATGGAGTGCGCGGTTGCATCCTGTGGGCGATGAATGCTCCGCATAGCGATCGCCTGCTCAAAACGGTGGGACAGGAAATGCCCATTGTACTCATTGATCGCCCGGTGAAAGGCATTAAGCTGCCGTGTGTGACCAGTAACAACTATATGGGCGGACGGCTGGCCGTCGAGCATCTCATCGAGATGGGACACGAGAACATCGTGTTCTTGGGGCGGCCCAATCTTGAATTATGGACGGTGCAAGAACGCCACCGGGCTTATCAGGATGTTCTGCGCGAATCGGGGCTGCCTGTGCATCCACCGGTGCTGATCGGTGATGAACACGAGTTAAGTTCATACGATGCCTATGTGAACGCCGACGAAACGGTGCTGGCACCCCTCATCAATGTGCTGCGATCTCCAAAGCGCCCGACAGCCATCTTTGCGGTGAATGACTGGATGGCGATGCGCGTGTTCCGCGCCGCCCATATGGCGAATGTCCGCATTCCAGATGAGGTATCGCTGGTGGGGTTCGATAATCTGGATGTCAGCGAATACATGGTGCCGCCGCTGACTACCGTCGCACAAAACACGGATTTACTCGGTAGCGAAGCCGCACGGCGCTTGCTCACCCTTATGGAAGGAGATCAGCCCGAAGAAACCATCACAATGGTTCCCCCCCATCTCACGATACGTCAGTCTGTGAAGAATCTAAAAAATGCGACTTAGTGCTTATTACAAAGGCTGTACAGCAATTTTGCGGCAGGTTGAGCGTGCACCTCAGCCCTGCCACACCCGGCACAATCAGGATTGTCTAGTGAGGAGCAACACATGTTGAAGCGGTCGTCGGTTCTGTTGAAGGCGGTGGCATTGTTCGTGCTGGTCGCCGTATTGGGTATCAGCCTAGTCAATGCGCAGGAAGCAGTTACCATCTCGATCACCGGTGTCGGCGGTGCCGAACTGCAATGGGTGACGGAAACTGTCAAGCCCGGTTTTGAAGCCAAAATGGCCGAGGCTGGCACACCTGTTACGGTCGAAATCGTGGACAGCAGCAATCTCAGTGGTGAAGAACTGAAGCAGCAGTACGTGCTGGACATGTCGGTTGGCGAAGGTGCCGACCTGATGGGCTTCGATGGCTTCTGGCTGCCGGAATTCGTGGATGCCGGCCTGCTGAAGCCGTTGAGCGAACTGGTTGGCGAAACCTATAAGGACTGGGAAGGCTGGGCGCAGATTCCCGCTGCCGTTCAGGAAATCATGAGCTATCAGGGTGTTCAGTACGGCATGCCGCGTGGCACCGATGCCCGTGTCATCTGGGTCAACAAGGAAATCCTCGTGCAGGCTGGTCTGGCCGAAGACTGGCAGCCCGCAAGCTGGGCGGAACTGTTGGACGGCGCTCGCGCCATCCGTGACAACGTTCCCGGCGTCGTGCCTATCCAACTGAATGCTGGTACCGCAATGGGCGAAGCCACCACCCTTCAGGGCTATCTGATGGCGCTGCTGGGCACTGGCAGCTACATCTATGACTACGAACAGCAAAAGTGGGTTGTCCGCAGCCAGAACATCCTCGATACCCTCGAACTCTACAACGCCATCTACAATACTGATAATCTGGGCAATGCCCGCTGGCAGTTGGCGCAGAATGGTCGCAACCAGTCGTTCGAGGCCTTCTCGCAGGGTACCGTTGGTATGCTGGTCGAAGGTGACTACTTCTGGCGCTCGATCCTGAACGAAACCGGCGACTTCCCGATGGAAAATCGTGATGCGCGTGTCAGTTTCGTGAAGATGCCTGCGCAGGAAGCCGGCAAGGGCTGGCGCGGTCAGGACTTCGTGACCGCTTCGGGCGGCACGGGCTTCGCTCTGAACGGTGGCACGGAGCATCCCGCCGAAGCATGGGCGCTGCTGACCTACATGTACAGCGCCGATACGCTGGCCGCGCTTCAGGCCATCCAGCCCCGCATCCGTTCGCGTCTGGATGTGCCGGTCACTGGTGATGCGACCATGAGCCGCATCGTCACCGATGCTCTGCCCCTGACCCAGATTCGCCCGCAGCTCCCCGACTACAATAAGGTTTCGGAACAGGCTCGCCTGATGACCGAACGCATTGTTTCGGGCGAAATGACTCCGGCGGAAGCGATGGAAGTCTACGCGGTGGCGGTGATCGAAATCGTCGGTGAAGAAAATACCATCAGCCTACCTGTGAACTAATACGTTCCTCAGTCAATCAAGCCTTGGGGGTGGACAAATGTTCACCCCCAACCTCCGCAGGAATCACGCTATGCAGCAACGAACCGTCCTCTCTCGCCCGATCAGCCTCGCCTTCATCAGTCCGGCATTCATATTGATTGCCCTATTTCTGATCTACCCCTTCTTTTCGATCTTTTCGATGAGCTTCACCAATCAAGCCCTGACGGGGGCAGCCGCAAAAAACCCGCAGTACGTAGGATTGGACAACTATGCTGAACTGCTGGACTTTGATACGTGGATGACGCGGGGTGAATTCGGTTCCAGTATTCTGATTACAGCGCAGTTTGTACTCGGTTCGGCCTTAATCGGTCAGGCAGGCCTCGGCATGAGCATCGCGCTCCTGTTTTATCGCCGCAACGATCTGCTCCGACATCTGGTGTATACGCTCGCCATCATCGCATGGATCACGCCGGATGTGGTGATCGGGTTTGCGTGGTTTGCATTCCTCGACCCGAATACTGGAACGTTGAATAACATTTTGGGGTTATTCGGGCTGCCTGCACAGGACTGGTTGCTCAAATTCCCGATGTTAAGCATTATCGCCTTTAACACATGGCGCGGGACAGCCTTCTCCATGCTGCTGTTCACCTCCGCGCTCAGCGCAATTTCGCCATCCTATCTAGAAACCTCGCAGGTCATCGGCGCTTCCCGCTGGCAGCAGTTCCGGGACATTCTTCTGCCCATGCTGCATACCACGATCGCAACCGATTTGATCCTGATTACCCTGTGGACATTCAACACATTCACTCCTTATCTGCTCACCGGAGGCGGCCCCGGCTACCAAACCGAACTCGTTTCCATCTACACCTATCGCATCGGCTTACAGAACTTCGAGTTTGGTCGCGGTAGCGCAGTCGCGGTGGCGGTCATGCTGATTAATCTAGTGCTGGCAAGCGTCTATCTGATCGTCAGTCGCGCAAGGAAAACAAAATGAAATCGGGATGGTTGGCGCGTGTTCTTTCCAATATCCTCGGCGTGGCATTAGCTTTGTTCTTTCTCGTGCCTATGCTCTGGTTCGTCTTTGCCCCATTCAATGAGCATGCAACCCTGTCGGTTCGCATCCCGGAGAATTTCACGCTCAACAATTTTCAGGTGGTTTTTAGCAACGAAACCGCTGTCAGGTCGTTGCTGCAAAACAGCGTCATCATCAGCGGCGGCGTGATGGTACTCACCGCGCTGATCGCCACGCTGGCCGCCTATGGGTTCTCACGCGGGTCGCTGCCCGGACGGGAGATCATCACCTATATTCTCATCCTATTCTCGTCTGTCGTAACGGGAACAGCCAGCTTAGTCCCCATTTTTGTGCTGATCTATAACCTCGGCATGTTTAACACCTACCAGGGTGTCATTCTCGCTACGGTAGGGGGAATGCTGCCGACATCTATTTTCATCATGCGCGATTTCATAGATGGTCTGCCGCGCTCTTACGAAGAAGCAGCTATGGTCAGCGGAGCGAGTCCCCTGCAAATTTTCCGCGATATTGTGTTCCCCACGCTGCGTCCCGGCGTTCTGGTGGTGGCGGTTATGGCCTTCGTCAGCGGGTGGGGCGCGTTCCTAACCCCCCTCATCCTCATCCGCAATGCCAGTATGCGTCCAGCCTCCATCGCCTTCTACCAGTTCTACAGTGACGAAGGCAGCCCGAATATCCCGCTGGTTTCCACCTATGCTGTTCTCTATACGCTGCCCGCACTCCTGCTGTACCTATTCATTAATGCACGCTATGGCTTCCGCTTCTTCGGAGGAATTAAGCAGTAATGGCTTCACTGAATCTCACTCAACTCCGACGGCATTTTGGTACGGTGAAAGCCGTTGACAACATTGATCTAGCGGTCAATGATGGACAATTTGTGGCGCTTCTTGGGCCATCCGGTTGCGGCAAAACCACGACTCTCCGCATGATCGCCGGTCTGGAACTACCTGATTCTGGCGAGATCAAAATTGGCGAGAAGCCGGTCACACATCTTCCCCCCCGTGATCGGAATATTGCGATGGTCTTTCAGGATTATGCGCTGTACCCACACATGACCGTAGCCGAGAATGTGGGCTATCCACTCAAAGTGCGCAACGTGCAAGCTGTGGACATTCGCGCCCGTGTGAACAATGTCGCGGAACAACTTCAAATCAACCATCTGCTCGAACGCCGCCCCAGTCAGCTTTCGGGTGGGCAACAACAGCGCGTGGCACTGGCGCGGGCAGTCATCCACAAGGCGCAGATCACACTCTATGACGAACCCCTGAGCAACTTGGATTCTAAGCTGCGGCTTGAAGCACGGGCATTCCTGAAGCACCTCCAGCGCGAAGTGGGTGTCACATCTGTCTACGTCACGCACGATCAGGCCGAGGCGATGGCGCTGGCCGATCTGATCGTGGTCATGAACGATGGCAAAATCATGCAGGTTGGTAGCCCCAAAGACATTTACCAGACTCCCGCAAATATGTTCGTCGCCGGGTTTATCGGCAGCCCACCTATGAACCTGATGGCCTGTACGGTAGATGCGGCAACCCGCACCTTGCGCTTCGGGGATAATCTCGCGCTCCAGTGGCAGCACGATCTTCCGCAGGGGGCGCATGGACAAGTGACCTTTGGTATCCGTCCCGAATACGTATCCATCCGACCCGCAGGTGAACCGGGAACACTGGATGCGAAGCTCTACGTGATGCAAATGTTAGGCAGCGAATCGCTCATCATGCTGCATGTCGGCAATCAACTGGTTTCGGCACGCCTGATCGCGGACGATCTGCCTGAACTGCCTGAACGGGTCGGGATCGCGCTCGATCAAAAGCGGGGATTCTTCTATGGAACTGATGGGAATCGCCTGATATGAACGAGCCGATTCATCTCACGCTAACCGGCACGCTTCAGCCCGATCAAATGCTGACGTATGTGCATCTGCCCTTTACCGTTCCAGAAGGGGTTGATCGCATTCAGGTGGCCTATGCCTACGATGCGATGATCGGTTCTGACCCCGGACTCACGGGTGGAAACACGATTGATATTGGCCTCTTCGACCCGCGTGGCATCCACTTTCTAAACACTGGCTATCGAGGTTGGAGTGGCAGCGCCCGCCGCGAATTCGTCGTGGGCAGAAAAGAAGCCACGCCCGGCTATATGCCGGGGCCGATCTTCGCCGGAATATGGCACATCTGTTTAGGTGCATATAAAGTCGCAGACGAGGGCTGCCATTATCAGGTGAACATTGACCTATATCCGGCCTTTGACAGCTCACAGGTTGACTTTCCTGAACGCCTGCCGCTGGACAACGCAAAAACAACGGCGGCCTCTGCCGACGGTTGGTATGCGGGTGAACTGCACTGTCACACCGTCAACAGCGATGGCGACTCGACCACCGAAGAAATTATCCAACAGGCCGAAGCACTCGGCTTGAACTTTCTCGCCATCATGGATCATAACAACCTGACGCATCAGGTTGATCTGAACCGCATCCAGTCCTCGCTGATTCTCATCCCCGGTTTTGAAGTGACCACGTATTATGGACACTGGAATATCTGGGGCGATGGAGAATGGGTGGATTTTCGCATTCAGAAACCGGATGATCTGGCACAGGCCATTGCCTACGCACGTACTCAGGGGTATCTGATTTCCTGCAACCATCCGCGCCCCTACGGGCCGGACTGGGAGTTTGCCAGCGTAGAAGGCTACACCTGCGTCGAAGTCTGGAATGGCCCGTGGGAACTTTCCAACACTGCCTGCCTCGCCTTCTGGGAAGCTCGCCTCAAGCGCGGGGAACGTCTGTCAGCCGTCGGCGGCAGCGATCATCATTTCAGCCACGAACCCCACATCGCACAATTGGCGCATCCGACAACCGTCGTTTATATCCCGCCGGATATGCCACCCACCGCCCGCACCATACTCCATGCCATTCGCGCCGGTCACTGTTTCGTCACCGAAGCGCCGGATGGCGCACGGCTGACTCTGCGGGCGGGCAGCGCCATGATGGGCGACTCGCTACCCCGGCCAGACGGCGACCGAGTGACGCTCGAACTGAGTGTGCGGAACGGCACAGGTGGTCGCCTTCAGATTATCACGACCAGCGGCGTAATTGTGGAAACCGACATCACCGAAAACGCGGTAGAATGGTCGCAAGAGGTGCGATTGGACAACAGTCCGTATGTACGCATCCAACTCGTTGACGCGCACTATGGTCAGGTACGCGCCTTAACCAATCCGATCTATTTTGACTAAATCCTCTTGAAAAATGGATAGACCATGACACAGACCGCTTTGGACACCGAGTCTATTGACCGGATTCGCCTTGTTTTCAAGACTCATCTCGATCTGGGTTTCACCGATTTTGCGAATCGGGTGTATCGCCACTACATGGATCATTTCATTCCTGCGGCAATCCAGCTTGCCCACACCGTGCGCGAACAGGGCATGGAAGAGCGTTTTGTGTGGACAACAGGTTCATGGTTGATCTATCACTTTCTCGAAGAAGCGTCGCCCGCAGCGCGGAAACAGATGGAAGATGCTATTGCCGCAGGTGACATCACATGGCATGCACTGCCATTCACCATGCACTGTGAAGTCATGGATGCTGGTCTGTTCCGGTTTGGCTTGAGCCTATCGAAACGATTGGATGAGCGCTTCGGTCATACCACTATTGCAGCAAAAATGACCGATGTTCCCGGTCACACCCGGAGTATTGTCCCCTTAATGACCGAAGCCGGCATACGGCTGCTGCACATCGGCGTGAATGAAGCGTCTACGATGCCGCACGTTCCGCCCGTTTTCGTCTGGCGCGATGAGGCCAGCGGCAGTGATATGCAGGTCATCTACGAACACCATTACGGCGGATTGACACAGGTCAACGGTCTAAAGGACGCTCTGGCTATTCATATGACAGGCGACAATATGGGGCCGCCAACGGTGAGCGCGGTACAAGCCATCTATGCCCGTCTCCGTCAGCAGCATCCCGCCGCCCGGATTATCCCTTCTACACTGGATCACTTCGCCGCCGCGCTGGAAGGCGTGAAGCATCAGCTTCCAGTCATCACGGATGAAATTGGCGACAGTTGGATTCATGGTGCAGGCACCGATCCGAACAAAATGCGCCTGTGGCGCGAATGGGTACGCCTGCGCCGCGAAATCGTCCCGCAGGCGCAGACTGCGGCGGAAGCGAATGCCCTGTTCGCCTTTCAGGATGCGCTCCTATGCGTGGCCGAACACACTTGGGGGATGGACACCAAACTGCATCTGGCCGACTGGCAAGCCTATACCGCCAGCGAACTACGCGCCGCCCGTACCACTTCCCCCTTTCTGAAAATGGAATCGTCATGGGAAGAACAACGGCACTACCTCGATCAAGCAGTCACCGCGCTGGAAGGTACGCGCTGGCACACCGCAGCAACCGCCCTCGCACCGCTGCCTACCCTGCCCGCTGCCGCCGCTGTGCCTACAAGCGAGATGAATTTCAGTACACCGCTATTCGACATCACATTGGATACTGAAACAGGCGCGATTAGCCATCTGGTCACGCGCCATGATGGGGAAACATGGGCATCACCGGATCACCCGCTGGCTGTTTTCGGCTATCAACTGTTCGACCAGAGCGACTATGATCGCTTCTGGGACGAATATATTCAGGGGAAAGACCACGAATCGATTGTGGCTTGGTCGCAATACGACTATGGTAAGCAGGGCGTCGCAGGCAAATCGGCCCATATTCCGCTGTCGCCCGCCCACCTCATCCGTTGCGCGGTTGAGCAGCAGACGGACAGACTGCTGGTGATAGCCCAACTGGCATTCCCCTCAGAATGGACGGAATACTATGGAGCGCCGCCGCGAGCCACACTCACTTATGGAATCAATCACAACCTGCCTCAAATAGACATTCACTTGGCATGGAGCAGTAAACCAGCCAGCCGACTTCCCGAAGCATTATGGATGTCCTTTTCGCCACTCGTACAGAATGGTGAATGGCGATTCGAGAAGCTCGGTCAGTGGATTGACCCCCTGAAGGTCGTCTCTGGCGGCAATCGCGGCCTACATGCAGTCTTTGACCGTGTTCGCTGCACACACGCCAACAAACACTTCACGCTATATACCTACGATGCACCATTGGTCGCACCGGGCGCTCCATCGCTACTGCGCTTTACCAACCACCTCCCTGATCTCAATCGGGGTGTGCATGTCAACCTGTGGAATAACGCATGGGGGACGAACTTCCCACAGTGGTTAGAAGGCGATTCGAGTTTCCGTTTCCGAATGGAATGGGCATAAGAGAGCTTATTCTGTCGGGCGAGTGAATGAACGCCACCCATTCAAACAGAGGTGTTTACATTCGCTTAAATACGCTTTAACAGGTGCGGGGTATGGTCTGCATACATAGAGGACTGTGCCCCATGAACCACCTTGAGAACTGGTCATTCTTTGGACTAACTACCGTATCTGCCATCGTCTGCCTGCTGTTTGCAGCAGGGATGGCGCAATCTGCTACGCCGGATACCGCAGTCTGGGAGCGCGAATCCGGCACATTGGCTCTCGTGGGGCTATACCTGCTCTTATTGGCGCTAGGTGAGCGTGTTAAGCACCTCCTCCGCAAGCCCGAATGAGCGCGTCATCCCCGATCCGCCCAATCCATTCACAATCGTCACATTCGCTTCTGGTCGCAGAATCAGTTCACTCTTGTCTTTGAGCATCGGATAGATACCATGCCAGCGTTCCGCGATTTCAAACGTGGGCGCTTGTGCAAACCCTTGTAGGTAGCTCATCATCGCCTGATTGATGTCCTCACGATCAAACGGATCAAACGTCTGACCGTATTCATGATGATCGCCAATCGTAAGTTCACCCAGCGCAGTCTGGGACAACAACACATGAATATGATTTTGGCGGTGGAATGGCAGTTCTCGTTCTACCCGTTCTTTATAGTCCGGGAACGAAGGACAGGCCGCGAAATAGGGATAATGCACCATCGTCAACCCGGAACACAGATTCGGCCCCAGCATCCATCCGTTAGGCTGCGGTTTCGTCCGCAACATTTGCAGTTTGCAGCGATAAATGCCGCTGCTGGCATATTCCTGCGGGTACAACGTTTCAAAGTCTGCGCCGCTGCATACAAAAACCTGATCGGCCTGCCAATTGCCCGTTGTGGTTTCGATGCTCGGCAGCGAAATCCCCGTAACCAACGTGCCAAAGCGCAGTTCAACCCCGTACTCGCGCTGCAACCAGCCCGGTATGCCCCGAATGGCCTGCCGGGGGTCAATATTCACTTCGGTACGGCTCCACAACGCCCCTTTTAGCCCCTGTGCTTTGACCGCAGGACTCTTTTCGAGCGTCTGCTCTGGTGTCAAAATCTGGCAGTATTCATGTGCTTCCGGGTTCACGCGCAGAAATTCTTCAAAAAGATTCATTTCGTCGTCCGCATGAGCCACATGCAGCGATCCGCATTCGCGGCAAAACAGATCAGCGCCGCGTCCCGCTTCTAGCCAGATTTCGCGGCTACGCAGTGCCAGTTGCAACTCGTGCCCGCTTTTGCCAACAATCCACACCTGACCAAAATTGCGGATGGAAGCGCCTACTGCCGGATTCGTGCGCTCGAACAAAACCACTTTCAAGCCGCGCCGCGCTGCCGCCAACGCATGAGCCAACCCGACTATCCCCGCACCGACCACAGCCACATCCACTTTAGAGGAAGCCATTCATCCGTTCCTTGTTAGGGTTGTTCACCAGACATCAAGCGAGTGTTGATTTCTGCCAATACCGGCGGCAAATCCGCAATGCTCCGAATGACATAGTGGGCACCCGCATTCAGCAAGCGTTCCTCAATCAGACGCAGCCGCGCTTGTAAAACATCCCGGCTCAGGGCAGAAGCATCCGCCTCGCTCAAACCGAGTTCATTGCCTGATTGAGTCACCCCCACAGTCCACGTTCCCGCATTCAATCCTTCTTCAATGTCCGGTACGGTATCGCCTATCTTGACGAAAGCGGCGAGTGGAAACACATCTAAATGGATGGCATTCTGGTAAATCATCCACGGCGCGGGGCGGCCAGCCGGTACCACACTGGGACAAACCGCAGCATCCGGGATATAACCTTGTTGAGCAGCCACAGGCATCAAAGCGTTCAAAATGGACTGGCTGTAACCTGTAGTGGAGCCGATTTTCAGCCCCATCTCACGGCAACACTTGATCGCTTCGCACGCACCCGGTATCAAATTCGCGTACTGCAACACTGCGTGCGTCTGTACGGTGATGGATTGGCGATACATGATATTAATATCCGCCTCGCTGCAATCAGTCCCCTGAACGGTACGCCAATGCGCTGCGACTTCTGGCATACGGGCGATTGCACGGATATGATCGCGCTTTTCCAACCCCATCGGGGCACGCGCCTGTGCGATGCTGATTTCAATCCCCCGCTGCCGAAACACTTCGATGAACACCGCCACAGGCGCAAAACAACCGTAGTCAACCGTTGTGCCTGCCCAATCCAAAATGACGGCTTTGAGAGGTCCCGAATAGGTGGTGTGTGAGTTCATGAGCCATACTTTTCGATAAACTGTTCGACGTGATTCAGATCATCCAGACGTTCTTTCAGCGTTTCATGATTCCAATCCCACCACGCAATCTCGAACAGTTTCTCGATAATACGATCGGAGAAACGTTTGCGAATGGGCTTTGCCGGCACACCGACTGCGATGGTGTAGGGAGCCACATCCTTTGTGACCACAGCGCCAGAACCAACCACCGCACCAGTGCCAACCTTCACACCCGGCATCACAATGACATTGTGCCCTAACCACGTATCATGCCCGATTGCGCACTGGTGCGAGCGCCGCCAGTCGAAAAAGTCGGCATCGTCCTCACCAAAACCGTACAACTTGCGGCGATAGGTGATGTGATGCAGCGTCACCCGTTCCATCGGATGATTGCCGGGATTAATCCGCACATGCGAAGCAATATTGCTGAACTTGCCAATTTGGGTGTAGATAATCTGGTTATCGCCGGCGGTGTAGCTGTAATCATCGAGCGTGGTTTCCACCAGCCAACTATTCGCTCCCACCTCTGTCCATTCACCAAAGTAGCAATCTTTAATCAGCACGCCTCTGTGAAAAACAGGCTTCTCACCCAACGGCTGGGTAGCCAGCGTGGCGTTATGGTCGCCTTCGATATGCTGCGCGATATGTAACAGTGTCATACAGTCACCTGTTCCGCGAGTTGCGATAACCGCGCCATGTGCGCGTCCCAGTAAATCGGATGTCCATCCCGCAGCACGGCACGAATACGGGGATGATCGGCAGATTCTTCAACCAGTACCAGATCAGCCTTCAAGCCGGTGGCGATTCGCCCACGATCATGCAACCCAACCGCATCCGCCGGATTTTGAGCGATCAATTTCACAGCTTCATGCAGCGGCAATACCCCATCTCTTGCCAGTTTGAATGCAACTTGTAGCATCGCAGCCGGGTAATAATCCGTCGCCAGAATATCCACCACTCCCGCATGGATAGCATCCATCGCGCTCAGATTACCGGTGTTGGAAGCACCCCGATAGGCATTCGGCGCACCCATGATGATGTGCATTCCGTGTTCACGGGCAGCCTGAGCCGCTTCCAGAGTCACCGGAAATTCGCTGATGGTCACACCTAACGCCTGCATCTGTTCAACCTTCGCCTGTTTGTCGTCATCATGCGAAGCAATCGGGATATGCGCAGCATTTGCCAAACGGCAGACTTCGGCGGCCACTTCCCAGTTTCGGGGTTCATCAGCCACTTCCTGCATCCGTTCCACCATCTTCTCTTTGACTTTGGCTTCTAGCACATCGCGGGGAATGCCCATCCATTTTTCCATGAAATCCACATAGCGTTCCAAATTGGAATACTGACCCTGCCCCGGCGTGTGATCCATCAGGGAAACCAGATCAATCAGATTCTCGTTGAGCAGTCCTTCCAAAATCGGCGCAGTCTCAGGATTAGTAATCTCAAAGCGAGCATGAACACGGAAATCCACCATGAGCTGATCGCGCTGCCGCCGGATCACCCGGATAATCTCGGTGGCCTTTTCTTGCGTTCGCAGATCGTTCTGATGCCATGCGAAACCCACTGCCGCAAATGAGGTGGTGATGCCTGTTCCTGCCAACCGCTTATCCAGTTCGTAAAGCGCCATGTCCACCGGAAAAAAAGCGTTGGGACGCGGCTCAATATCGCGTTCCAGCATGTCGCCGTGCAAATCAATCACGCCCGGAATGAGTGTCAATCCGGCGGCGCTCAAGCCCTGCCCGCTAAATCCCCCTTCGATGACCTCCGCAATGAGCGTCCCTTTGATGTTGATAGCTCCGCGATCAATCACACGGTCAGGCAGCACCAGTTTCAAATCAGTCAGCCACATATCCCACTTCCTCTTGTGATGCCGTCAAACGAATTTCGGAGTCGATTAAATGCTGAATGTCTTCGGGATGATGAAAGACACCGATCATCGCTACGCCCTGCGCTTTTAATTCGGAAAGTCGGTTTTGCAGCGAGTTGCGCGTAGCTGCATCCAGAGAAGCGGTTGGTTCATCCAGCAGCAGCAGGCGGCGGGGGGCGATCAAAGCGCGGGACAGATTGACCTTTTGCTGTTCCCCCCCCGAAAAAGTGGTTGGATAGGCCGACCATAAGGCTTCTTTCAAGCCAAACGAGTACAGCATTTGCCGTGCCTGTTCCAGCGCCTGCTCCCAGGCCATACCGCCGTCCACCAGTGGTTCGGCCACCAGTTCCAACGCGCTCACACGCGGGCGGGGGCGCAAGAATTGGGTCACAAACCCCATTTCCTGACGGCGCAGCAGGGCAATGTCCACATCTGCCGCATTCGCCAGATCAATCACGCCCAAAGCCGAGTTGAACAACGCTCGCCCGCTGGTTGGCACGTAGGTGCGGTATAAGCAGCGCAGCAGCGACGACTTACCAGCGCCGTTCGCCCCCCCAACCAGCACGAACTGCCCGCTTTCCAGCGAAAAAGATAGGTTGCTAAACACCTCGATCTCGCGCTGGAGATGGTCAATGTAAAAACGTTTCGTGAGCAGAGTGGCTTCGAGCAGTGGCATCCGGTTTACTTTCTCACAACTTGGCATGAACAAGCTGCTGGGTATAGGCATCCTGTGGGTCTTCAAGAATCTGATCGGTCAAACCCTGTTCCACCACACGACCATGGCGCATGACCATCACCCGATCAGCTAACGTGCGAATCACGCCTAGATCATGCGAAACGAGGATGATGGTCATGTGCCGTTCACGCTGTAAGCGTTTGAGCGTATCCAGCACCAACGCTTGCACAGACACATCTAACCCGGTCGTTGGCTCATCTAACAGCAGCAGCACCGGACGCAGCGCCAACGCCTTCGCCAGTTGGACGCGCTGCTGCATCCCCCCAGACAGCACACGCGGGGGGTCATCCATCCGGTTTAGCGGGAACTCCGAAATGGACAGCGATTCGCGGGCGGCTTCGCGCAGGGTGGCAAAGGTGCGCTCACCGGTCAGCAACAGTCGTTCCGCAATATTGCCGCTGCTAGTGAAGCGCATCCGCAAACCGAGATGCGGATTCTGGTAAACCACACCAATGTTCATAATCTGCACTTCGCGGCGGCGAAACCGATCCAGTGCGAACAAATCCTGACCTTCCAGCACAGGTGTGTTTAACAAGTAAGTACCGCTGTCAGCTTGCTCCTCCAGATTGAGGAGCCGCAGCACGCTCGATTTGCCCGATCCAGACTCGCCCACAATCCCCAGCACTTCGCCGGGATAGGCTTCCACATCCACATCCGCCACCGCCTGCACCCGACCATAACGCTTGTGCAAACCGATGGCGCGGACAATGGGCGGGGATGTGACCAGTTGCGGTGGTTCAAATCGGGGGGATAACGGGCGGCTTGAGGTATCCAGCATGATAGAAATCCCCCTGATCGTCGTAGTAAGTTGCACCAGATTGCGCTGTGTCGGCCAATTTATTGGCGTAGCCGCTGTCTGAAAGCTCGTATTGCGAAGTACCATCTTCTTGCGGGAGTTCGTTCATAAACTTGTTTTGAACGCCGGTGGTTTTGCAAACCCACCCCTTTTGGTCTTCCACCTGAAATGGCACATCGTTGAATTCCAGCGGGTAGACATTAGTATAGGGAGGGACGGCGTAAAGGCGCTTCTCGCGCCCTGCCGAAAGTAACGTCAAGTGGGCGGCCTGATGCAGCTTAGGCGTATCCCAGCGCGGAATGGGGCTGGGGCTGATAATGTAGCGCCCATTCACCAGTGACGGATAGCTCGCGCCCTGTATGTACTGCCGGTAACGAACCAACTGTTCATACAGCAACAACCACATCTGCCCGTAATCGGCATCGGCGTGCAGTTGATGCGCTTTGGACATATCGGCAGTCACCCCGCGCAGAGGTTCCGGGTCAGGCACTTGCAGCACCAGTGTTTGACCTTCCAGCATAATTTCTTCGGGGATGCGGTGGCGGCTTTGCAAAATGGTCGCCTGTAGCGTGTCAATCGTAGTCTTAGCGCCACTCATCGTAGTAATGAACCGGCGCAAGTTAGCCGCATTCACCGAGTCATCCGCGCCCTGATCGATCACCTTCACCACGCTTTCCGGCCCCACCAGACTCAGCGTCACCTGCAACCCGCCCGTCCCCCAACCGCGTGCAATCGGCAGTTCGCGGCTGGCATATGGCACTTGATAACCGGGAATCGCAATCGCTTTCAGAATGCGGCGGCGCAATTCGCGCTTGGCATGGGCATCCAAGAACGCATAGCTGTAGTCCTGCCGCTGCTGTGCCAGATCAGCGAGTTTCATGGTTGCACCTGCTGCATGTTTTCATGGTTAGACTGCGGCGGCGGCGTGTCGTTGGTATAGAAGGTTGAAATCACCTTGCGCACCGAGTCCATACTGCTGGCAAAAGTTACATAGTGCGGCAGTTTGAAATGGATGCAGAAGCCGGATGACTCCACCGGTTCGGTGTGATACATCACGAATTCTTCCTCATGCGCCGGATGCGGCTCACGGTTGTTCATCTCCATATCCAGCGTGGAGGCCGCGATCAGCTTCACTTCATTCCAGCCCAGTGTGGCGGCAAAACCCAGTTGAAAACTGCTTTTGCCATCATCACCACCGCTGGAAATGACTTCTGCTTGGCTGACGCGCACCCGCCCCGCGCTGAACACCTCACCTGTCACCGGATGCCGCAGCCCCACTTCGGCATAACCCAAACGAAGCTCATTGACGGTAGGGTGGATCAGGCCGTAACCGCGCATGCTGGCATACCCCAACGCCAGCACGCCGCCCGTATCGGCACGCGCTAATGCCTGTAAGCGGTGGGCGCGGGGTGCAGGGAACAGCACCACGTCCGTTGTCACATCAGGCACTGCCGCTGGTTCTGTCTGGTCAGCATCCAGCGCCGGCAGCAACCCCTGCGAACGCTGCCAATCGGCAACTACCGGATACGTGGGAGGTGCGGGATTTTCGGCCTGCGGCGCGGGCGGCGCGTCATCTTCGCGGATTCCATCCAGCACATCCAACCGCAGCAAACGATGGCTGTAATCCAACGTTGGGCCAAGCACCTGCCCACCGGGAATATCCTTAAAGGCAGCCGAAATGCGCCGCACCGTCAAGACTTCGCCTGCGGTGACTGGTTCGGCATAGGCGAGGCGCGGTTGCGTGGAACGATAAGCACGCAGCAGCAAGACCGCCTCGTATACATCACCACCGGTCTGCGCCAATGCCAGCGCCGCCAACTCTGGCGAATATAATGATCCTTCACCAATGACCTTATCCAGCAAAAAAGGAAGCTGTTTCTGGATCAGTTGAATCGCTTCCGGGGTCAACTTGCCGAGCATAGCTTGATAGAACTGCTCAGCATGTTGTATGGCATCTTCGCCACCGCGTGCTGCTACATACATAACCGGCTCTTTTCCTAAGTGCTGCTTCGTTCCACTTGCACACTGCGCGGCAGTCCCACAATGCGCTGTTCATCCACGAAATACACATCCCAACCCAGCGGGTAGCGGCAAACTGCGCTCCGTAACAACCAGAAATCAGCCGGTATGCCATCCAGTTGTATTGTCTGCTGCCCCAAAATGCCGGGGCCATGCAGGATGTACCCTGCCCCGATCCCGATCTGGCAGCCAATCACCAGCGTAGATGCTGCATCCGGGTACAGCAGCGTGCCGGTGCTGCACTGATGAAGCCCATCGAGATTTGCCGCGTCCAGCACTGGATAGAAATGATAGGCCGCTTTCGCTGCCGGCTGCGCTCTGGCACCGGTCTGTGCAAGGTTTTCCGCGATGACCGCATCGGGTGTGAAATAGCTGGTTTCCAGATCAAGCAAAGTCACGCCAATCAGCGACAGCGCATGACCATCTGCTGGCAGCGTATAAACACGCCCCGGATAGCTCAAAGCCCACATCAGCGCCAAAAAGGTATCACGCGCCTGTGCTTCCGATGGGGTATAAGCCGGTACAGCCATCAGAATGTCTCCATTTCGATGCGGGTCGCTTCCACCTGCCGCAGAAGTTCGTCATCGGTTTGCTGCTGTTCGGTTTGTTGGGTGTGAATAAACTCCTGAATACGCTCAGTTGCAATATCTGCACGCAGCGCCGCATCCAGCAAAGCAATCGCTACTGCCTGTAGCAAATCTCGGCCCACAACCGCCGCATAGCCTTCGACACCGTTCTCCAGTCGCACCCATGCTTCTGCCACCAACACCTCGCCCAGATGAAACCGTGTTCCCTGCGCACTATCGGTATAGGGGAGCATAACCAACCCCGTCCGGTTTTCCAGTACAGAAACACTGCCCAGTGCAGGGATTACGTCATCAGCCAGTTCTTTCACCCTGCCGGATGGAGCATGAGTCAAAGTGGACAAATCGTGAAAATGAACCGCATTCATCAAACGAAATCCTTTAGAAGCATAATTGAGCATGAAGGGGGAGTGTTGCAATAACACCCCCCCTCCCATTTCATTAGTCGCTAACGAAGAGTATTTAGCGTTTGGTCAGATCCAAATCCAGCTTTTCAGCGATGACGCGCAGGGGGTTGTACAGCGCATCAATGTTGGGCAGGCTGCTGTCAATAAGGGTCGGATCCATGTAGAAGCGGGTGATGGCATCCACATTGGCCTGATCGTTGGCGATATTCAGCAGGGCGGCCTTCACCGCGTCCTTGAAGGTCTGGGGCAGGCTTGTGCTGACCGCGAACGGGGTCTGGGGGATCAACGGCGACTGATGGAAGACGGCGATGTCGCCTTCGGGGCATTCATCGTAAATCTTCATGATCTGTTCTTCGGTCATGACCGAGTGGAACGGATTCTGCGACTTATCTTCGCTGGTGATACCGCAAATCTTCAGACCGGCTTCCTTCACCTGATCCACGAGGTTGTCATCGAAGGTCGCGCCGGCAACGGTTGTGCCATTGGCAACCGCCAACACAGCCGACGGGTGGTTGCCGGCGAAAGTCGCGGTGAAGAACGTGTCCAGCTGATCCTTCGAGTCGAAGGTCATCGCGTTCATGATATCGGTCGCCGGAACCAGATAGCCGCTGGTTGAAGCGGGATCGGTAAACGCGAAGGTCTGGCCCTGAAGATCGGCAATACTCTTGATACCCGAACCCTTCTTGGTGAACATCAGGCTGTAGTAGCCGGGGATGACACCCAGATTCACGGTCGTGCTGTAGTTGCCAACGGCAATCGCTTCAGCATTGGCGATCTGCGCGGCCAGTGTGTACGAGAACGGGCCGACTTCAAACGCATCGGCACGACCGGCACGCATGGCTTCGACTACAGCGTTGTAGCTGGTGCCGGTGATGATGACCGTGCGCACGCCGAGGGTGGTTTCCAGATACGAACGCAGGGGTTCAGCCGCTGCAATAGCCTTCTCCACATTGTCGCCCGGATACACACCGATGATAAAGGTCTCCGGCCAACCGGTACGATCCACAGGTTCCGGTGTGGCTTCCTGCGCCGCCACCAGACCCA
Source organism: uncultured Chloroflexota bacterium (assembly GCA_903864435.1). Taxonomy (GTDB): domain Bacteria; phylum Chloroflexota; class Anaerolineae; order Aggregatilineales; family Phototrophicaceae; genus CFX2. The sequence goes on from CAIPFY010000080.1 coordinate 28,765, forward strand.
CACTCAACAAAGTCACAACCAACAACGCCAGCAAAACCAAGCTCAACTTCTTCATTCAGCATCTCCTGATTTACGTATCAATAACGATTGCTCACCACTACGCCGTGCTAAATAAATCGCTGGCGTAGATAGCTGCTGAAACGATCAATGATGGTGACAGCGATCACCAGCACAAGAGCTGTCCCCATCAACTTCTGATAGGCGCTGGTTCCCATATACTCGAACAACTTGTACCCCACGCCCCCCGCCCCGACATAACCGAGGATGGTGGCGCTGCGCACGTTATGCTCGAAATACACAATTGAGTACGAAATAAGCAGCGGGAGCGCCTGCGGAATCACACCGTAGATGAACACTTGAATGCCCCCGGAACCGGTGGCACGAACAGCCAGTACCTGCTGCGGATCAATCTGCTCGATAGCTTCCGCATACAAGCGGGACAGCGACCCAATCGTGCTGAACACCAATGCGAGTACACCCGTGAATGGGCCAAGCCCTACAGCAGCGACAAACAATAGGGCATAGACCAATTCAGGAATGGAACGTAGGAAATTGAGAACAAAGCGAACGGATTGGTAGATCACTGGATGCGGGGACACGTTGCGTGCAGCCAGCAAGCTGATGGGCATGGCGACCAGCACCGCGCCAACTGTGCCAATCACCGCCATTTGCACCGTTTCAATCACGCTGGATACCACCACCGGCCAACCCAGCTCCATCTCAGTGCCCAAAATGTTGTAAGTCACTTTGGTTCCGCGCATCAGTTCAAATTCAGGCGGGAACATGCGTGAAACCAGATCGCCCATCGCGCCAAGTGCGTCGAACACACCGCGAACGCGGTTAATTTCGCTTGGGCGAGATGCGTTCCAACTCCACGCCAAAATACCCATCAGAATTACGATCAGCAACAATCCACGTAGCGTGATCGAGGGAAATGGACGAAGCAGTTTCTCACGAATTACTTCCGGGTTTACAGGAGCAGAGGGTAACAGGTGTCCGGGAGTGGTCATCGTTAAATGCCCCCTACAGCCTGATTAGAAACAACCCCTTGCCAACCCATGTTCTGAGCCGGAGTCTCGACTAAGGGATGCGTATGCTTATCAAAGCGATAGATGCGATCCAGTATCGCAGAGGTCAAGCCATCTGGTGCGCCATCATAAACCACTACGCCCTGCGCGATGCCGATAATCCGGTCACAGTATTCTTTGGCAAGTTCGACATGATGAATGTTAATCAGCGTGAGTACGCCAACTTCGCGGGCAACCCGCGCTAAATCGGCCATCACCTGCTGCGAGAGTTCAGGGTCAAGGCTGGCAACGGGTTCATCCGCCAGCAGAATTTTAGGTTCCTGCGCGATGGCCCGTGCAATCGAAACACGTTGTTTCTCGCCACCCGACAAGCGATCAGCGCGGAAAGTGGCGCGATGTAGCATATTCACACGTTCAAGGCTCTTGAGCGCAAGCTCACGATGCTCGCGGCTAAAATAGCCCACGAAACTACCAATGCCTGTGTTATAGCCTAACCGCCCGGTCAACACATTGGTAATCACCGGCAGCCGTTCAACAAGGTTGTATTCTTGCCAGATGAAACCGATGTAGCGACGCGCCTTGCGAAGTTGGCCGCCACCCATCGCCGTAATGTTTTCACCATCCAACAACACCTGTCCGCTGGATGCAGGCTGAAGCCCGTTAATGCAGCGCAGTAGAGTGGATTTGCCCGCACCGGAACGACCAATAATCGCCACAATTTCTCCGGCGGAAGCCTGCAAAGAAATGGACTTCAGAGCTTCGTTCCCATTCGGATATATAACTTGCAAATCTTTGACTTCGAGCATTGGATAAACCCCATACTTTCGGCGAAGGTCATCGCCTACCAGCGGGACGATGAAGCCACTGTAACAGGGGTATATCAAGTGAAAGTGAAATGTTATTTAAGAATGTAGACTTAAACACAAGACAAAACTTAACGAGGCGCTGACTTAGCCATTGAAGCAGCGTGGGTTCCTACCACGCTCATGCAAGCGGTCTTGAGCACCCGTGCGGGCGGTGATGTGGTGCTGGTGGGGAATCAGCCCGTGAGTAAGCAAATTTCACTGGATTTGATCGAGCAGATGATGCGCCGTCAACTCAACATGCACGGCTCATGGATGTCCTACTCCGCACCCTTCCCCAGACGGGAATGGTCAGGATCATTGGCGCTAATGCAGGCCGGAAAGCTCGCGCTGGATGCGATCATCTCGCACCGAATATCACTATCCGAGCTAATGGGTAGGACGCGACTCGTCGGCGATGCGGGCATCGTTGCACCGTCTGGTGTGGGTCGGCGCTGCCGCCGTGAGTTTCATCACCCGTAAAAAGTTGGGCTGGACACCCGTGCAGGCTGTCGGGGATGTGATGCGGACTGAAGTCGCTACCACGCTGCCAAAAGCGCCCTTCAAGCCATCTGTTCCGCACAAACAGCCCGTTCTGCCGTGTCCCGCCCTTGCCCCCGCTCCCACCCGCAGTCGCTTCAACGCAACCGACGCGCAGGTCTACGCAGCGCTGAAGGCCTTGTACGCCAAGATGCTTACGCCCATTCGTGCGACCACGATCGCCACGCAGATCAATCGCTACCGCAACCCGACCCGCGAATCCCTGCACCGCCTGATGCAGATCGGCGCGGTGAGCATGTGCCATATAAACGACTTCACTTTTGGCTTGACACCGGTGTGCGAAGTCGGCGACCCGCTGCTGACCGCCACCACTACCCCGCGCAAGCTCAATGCTACGGATTGGCGCGTCTACGATACCCTGAAGCAGCTATGCTGCACGACGCCGCTGGTCTTGAGCGCCGCGCTGTATGCAGCCCACGCAGCCAGCGCATCACCAAATACGCACCATTGGGATCGCGCCAGTAATCATATAAAGGAACGATATGGAGGTGTTCCAACCGGGCGATAATCTGCGCTTCGTTCTCAAATCGGCGCACAAAATCTGGCTGGCTGGCGAAACCGGGGAGGATAATTTTCACAGCAACTTCGCGCCCAACCGTACTTTGCGTCGCTCGATAGACCGCCCCGAACCCGCCCGCCCCTATCCGCTCGCACAGTTCATAGCCCTTGATGATCTGTCCGCTGAGATCGTCCATCGCCGCATATATGAATAATCGCATTATAAGGGTTTTCGAGGGCTGCACAGCCGGGACTCGACCTTTTCCCTACCTGCCTATCCCACCATTTCGTCCACATAATGCGGGTATCGCAGCTTGCACTCGGCGACTGCGTTATCGAAAGGACTCGGAAACCATGAACGCTGGCCGATTCATCGCCCAACTGCTGTTGATCGTCACCCTATTGCTTGCGGGGCATGTGCAAGCGCAATCGCATTTCGATGCAGAGTCCCACCTTCAGCAATTGAATGCTGCACTGGCTGAAAACCGATTCTTAGATGCGTATGATGAATTTTTCCAGATCAACGACAGTTCCCCCGCAGCGGTGAAAACCATCTATGAGTCCGATCCGCAAACCGATGTAGACCGGGTGACACAAGCCATCTTCTTTGCGCAGACAGGTCGGGCTGATGATGCACTTGCAGCGGTGGACAGCCTGCCGGAAAGCGTGTCCGCCCTGCTGATTCGTGCCGTCGCTACTAATTTACTCGACCAGCAGGACGTTTCCGATGCGGCGCTGACGCAGGCCGTTGACCTTGCCGACGATAATGCACAGTTTTACGGGCTGATCGCCAATGCCGCCTTCGTCCATTTCGATGTTGAGCGCATGATGACCTACAGCACCCACGCCCTCGAAATCCAGCCCGATCTGGCGCTGGCACTGCACGCACATGCGCTGGCAAACCTGTTGTTGGGCGAGTTGCCAACCGCACTGGCAGATTCCAGTCGTGGATTGGAACTTGACCCGGAATTTTATGGCTTTCACACCCTGCGAGCGAACATTTTCATGGCGTTGGGGCAACCAGATGATGCCCACGCGGAACTGGATGCCGCCCTTGCGCTGAACCCCGATTCCTCGGTTGCCAACGGTATACGTTCGCGAGTCAATGCAGCGCTAGGCAACATGGAGGCCGCCACACGCGATTTTGCAGCGGCGGTGAACGTGAAAACGGTTGAAATTGTGGATGGCGGGGCGCTGAGTCTAGAGGAGTCCACGTCAGCGACTATGACCCTCGGAAGGACGTTTCATCTGGCGTTTGACGGAGAACAAGACCAGACCGTGACGCTATCGGTGACGAGCGATATCCCCGGCGCGGTTGACCCAACCCTCTTGCTGCTCAGTCCCGAAGGTGTGCCGCTGACCTTCAATGATGATGCCGGTGACGACACAATGGACGCTTCTATCGAAGGTTATGCGCTGCCGGAAAGCGGGACGTACACCATCGTGGTGTCCTATGCCAATGGGGGCAGCGAAGGCGATCTGACC
>CAIPFY010000081.1 GCA_903864435.1 uncultured Chloroflexota bacterium
CTGGACTGGGTGCGCGGGGAAGCGCGGTTAATCTCGTCCACCAGCACGATATGACCGAAGATTGGCCCCGGCACGAACTCGAAGCGGCTCTCGCGCTGGTTGTAGATCGCGCCGCCGGTGATGTCACTCGGCAGCAGATCAGGCGTACACTGGATGCGTTTGAAGGTGGCCTGTACCGAACGGGCCAGCGCCTTCGCCACCAGCGTTTTGCCGATCCCCGGCACATCTTCCAGCAGCACATGGCCTTTCGCCAGCAGCGCCGCCAAAATCAGCTTGAGCTTGCCGTCCTCGATCACCACCGCCCCGCGCAGCGCCGCGATTAGCCGTGCCAGCGCCGCCGGATGGTCAACAGAGGGGGCGCTTATACCCGTCGTGCCATTGGGAATCAAAGGGATCTTCCTCTCCACAGAACGAACCTACACATTCCTTATACGCACGATACCCTCGAAAGGCTCAACAATCAGCAGGTGCATTCGGAAATGGGGGCAATGACCCTCATCCTCTGCCCTTCCGCTGCGCGTCATAGCGAAGGGTGTAAGGCAACCGGACACAGATCGCATCATGTCCCTACTGTATTTCTCCCCTCGCCTAGCTGTACTCAGCGGTTGGGAGAGGGGGTGGGGGTGAGGGGCTTTTGAACGATTGCCCTGTTTTCGCGGCATCGTCTATACTATTTCTTATCGGGCAGCTTTATAACGGGGAGGGGTGCTATGAAACGCTGGTTACGCTGGATACTGCTGATGTGTGTGCTGGGGGCGGCTTATCCGCTGTTCGCGCAGGACAGCCCGCCGACGATACAGTTTGAGAGGGTTCCAGACTTCTTGATTGATGGCGGCGTGCCGAACGCAGCGCTCGTCACCGATGACAGCGGAGCGCCGCAGGTCGTCCTGCTGTACCTGTCGCAGCAGGGGTTGGTGCAGGCCACGTCCAGCGATGGGGTGACGTTCAGCGGCTTGAATGAACCGTTCAAAGCCATGCAGGATGTGTTCCGCGACAAGGGGCTGTTTCCGGTGGATGTGCTGGTGCGTCAGACGGCCTCCGGCGCGTGGCGCTACTTCGTGAAAGGGCTACCCCCGCCCGGAACGCCAGCACGTCATCTGTACGGCGTGGAACGCGGCGCAGACGGTAGCCTGACGCTGCTCAACGGCGGCGAGCCGATCTACACCGGCAAACCGGGCGGCGCGGAACGGGTGGAAGTGCCGGAGATCATCCTCACGCCGGATGATACATGGCGCATGTTCTATGTGGCACTGGGCGAATCGCTGGAAATCACCCACAGCGCCATCTCGTCCGACGAAGGGCGGACATGGACGTTCGAGCAGGACAACGTGTTCGGCGACCCGGAACCCAAACCCGGCCCCCGCGCCGAACAGATCAACGTAGACCCGGCTCCATTCCGCCTGAACGACGGTTCGTATGTGGCGGCCACCATGCGCGCCGGACGGCTGTTCTTCTGGACAAGTGCGGACGGGCTGGCCTTCACCCCGATTCCCGATGGGGTGCTGACCGCAGAAGCGGTGCGCTCGTCGCTAAATCAACCGGTGACGGGTTTGTTCGATCCGACATGGGTACAGCTTCCCGACGGCACGCTGTACCTGTACACCACAGCCGGCGCAGAGGCGCGAGGTTCGATTGTGGCTTTTCGAGTCATGCTGCAAAGCTAGAATCCGGCGACCAGAACAGACACACAGGCAGCGCGAATGCCGCCCGTGATGGCGCATCCACCGGCTTAAGTGCGCGAAACCGCCAACGTGTCAATCACGTCGGCGGCCAGTTCGTAGCGCCCGAAGGCCGGAATTAGGTACACGCCCTGCGTCAGACTGCGAATCTCACGCAAAAGCCCCTGCGCGATCCGCACGCCTTCGGTGGGGGCATCATCGCCGGCATCCTCCATGCGCTTCAGCAGCGCATCGGGAATGCTAATGCCGGGGATTTCGTTGTTCAGAAATAGCGCGTGCTTCAGGCTGTACAGCGGGATGAGTCCCATCAGCACCGGCAGTTTCAGCGGTTCACCCGCCACCTGCTCGTAGCGCCGCAGGAAGGTTTCGATGCGCCCCGGCTCGAACACGGCCTGCCCTAGCGCGAAATCCGCGCCGTTGGCGATCTTCTTTTGCAGGGCGGCAATCTCCCGATCCATATCCGCCGCGAACATATTCAAGGCGCAGCCCACCGTGAAGGTGGTCGGCTGACCGATGGAGTTCCCGGCCTGATCCACGCCCTGATTCATCTTGTGCTTGATGATGCCGATCAGCGCCGAGGGCGCGACATCGTAGTTGTCCATCGCTTCGGGATAGTCGCCAATTTTGGTCGGGTCGCCCATCACCACGAACAGGTTACGCAGCCCCAGCGCGTGCGCCGCCAGCAGATCGCCCTGCACGCGCAGCAAGTTGCGCCCGCGCGTGGGGAAGTGCAGCACGGCTTCCATGTTCAGCTTGGTCTGCAAGAAGTGACATACCGCCCAGGGACTCATGCGCATCCGGGCGGTGGGGCTGTCCGCCACATCCACCATATCCGCGCCAGCCTCTTGCAGCAGGCGGGCGGAGGCCAGCAGTTTTTGCGGTACAAAACTGCGCGGCGGCGCGAGTTCCACCGTGATGACGAAGCGCCGCGCCGCCAGTTTCCGCGCCAGTTCCGTCGGGCGTTCCGGCACGTCGGTATGGTCATCGCCATTGGTTTCCAGCAGGTGAATGCGCGGCAGCGGGAGCGCGGGATTATCCAGCGCACGGCGCATAGCCGCGATGTGGTCGGGCGTGGTGCCGCAGCAACCGCCGATCAGCCGCGCCCCGATGGCCTTAAAGACCAGCGCATACTCGGCAAAGTAGTCGCCGGTGGCGGGATACATCATGCGTTCGCCCACCAATTCGGGGAAGCCGGCGTTCGGCATGGCAGAGGTAATGGCCTCCGGCACGGCCTGCCGCATGGCCTGTAGGATGCGCGAAAGCTGCTCCGGCCCGCCGCCGCAATTCACGCCCACCACCGTCGCGCCGGCCTTATGCAGATCACGCGCCACCTGCGCAGGCAGATCGCCTAGCAGGGTGCGCTCGTCCGCCGCGAAGGTCATGTGGGCGATTACCGGCAGTGTTGGCGCGGTTTCGTGGGCGGCGCGGACGGCCTCCAGCAGTTCGATGCGGTCACTGAACGTCTCGAACAAGATGACATCGGCTCCGGCTTCTGCCAGCGCCCGAATCTGCTCGGCAAAGGCGGCGCGGGCATCTTCGGCGCGCACCCGCCCGAAGGGCTTCAAGCGCACGCCCAACGGCCCGATAGACCCGGCGATATAGGCATCGGTGCGCCCGGAAGCCGCGATTGCCCGCCGCACCGCTTCCACGCCAGCGCGGTTGATGGCGGCCACCTGTTCGGTCAGGCCGTGCTGTGCCAGTTTGTAGCGGTTCGCGCCGAAGGTGTTGGTTTCGATCAGTTCAGCGCCCACCGCCAGATAGTCGCGGTGAACCGATTCGACCACTTCCGGGCGGCTGATATTCAGTTCCTCAAAACAGGTGTTCAGCGTCACGCCGCGCTGGTGCAGCATTGTCCCCATCGCGCCATCGGTCAGGATGGGCGCAGGCAAGGCTAAACGGTCGAGGAAGGACAGTCGTTGTGTCGTCATAGCGATAAATCCCCATCTCACTCAGCGTCAGAAAGTGCCGCCGTCAGCGCGGCGAAAGAATCGGTGAACTGCGTTTCCATTGCGGCTTTGCGTTCAGCGGGCAGCAGCGAAGCCCGCAGCGCGTTCAACGACAGCCGTTGCAGCGCCGCCGCGTCCAACCCGAAGGTGTGGGCGGCAATCCGGTATTCGTCGGTCAGGGTGGTGTTGAACATGGGCGGATCGTCCGAGTTCAGCGTGACGTACAATCCGGCTTCGATCAGGCGCAGCAGCGGGTGATCGGTCATGCGCGGGAACACGCCCAAGCACACGTTGCTGCTCGGACACACTTCCAGCGGAATTTGTTTGTCGCGCAGCTCGTCCATCAGCGCCGCGTCTTCGAGGCAGCGTACCCCGTGACCGATGCGCTGGCTGTAGCCGATCCGCAGCGCCCCCCGGATGCTGGCCGGCCCTTCGGTTTCGCCCGCATGGAGGATACAGGGGACACCCGCATGGTGCGCCCGTTCAAACGCAGCGGCGTGTTTTTCGGGCGGGTTGCCGACCTCATAGCCACCTAGCCCTAGCGCGTCCACGCCGCGCCTGTGCAACCGGATAGCGGCATCCGCCGTGTGCAGTCCATCTTCGGGCGAGACTTCGCGGGCGATGTCGGTAATCAGGCACATGCTTACGCCTAGTTCGGTTTCGCCCCATGCGCGGGCGCGGTTGATGGCTTCGATCTGCGCGTCTATCGGCAGTCCTTTGCGCTGGGTATGCGTAAAGGGCGTAAAGGTAACTTCGCTGTGGACGATGTTCTGCGCGGCCTGCCCGATCAGGAATTCACGGGCGACCAGTTCGATGTCGTCCAGCGTTTTCATGCAGTCGCTGATCGTCAAATAAACATTCACGAAATGCGGAAAGCCGGTGAAGGTGTACCACTGGCGCACACCCTCCACCGTGTCGGCTGGCAGCGCGACCCCGTTGCGCCGCGCCAGCGTGAGCAGCGTTTCCGGGCGCACGCTGCCTTCCAGATGCACATGCAGTTCCACCTTCGGCATCTGCCGAAG
>CAIPFY010000082.1 GCA_903864435.1 uncultured Chloroflexota bacterium
CGCCGGTGAAGATACTGCCGGGGCAAGACCCGCTGGATGCGGAAGAAGAACATGTCAATCAACGCAAACGGGTGCGGAATTTCTTCGCACAGTTCCGGGATGCCAAAACCGGCGCGTACAAAGCGTACTACCACGAATACGATTCGCTGGATGCAGGGAAAGAGTTGTTTGAAAAGCACCTACGCACATTGTTGAACCATGCCTACAAGGTGCGTACCGAGGTCAGCGTCGCGCCGATTGCTACGAAGACGAATGAGCCGATACCGCCCTCATGGGACATCACGAAGCAGGGATCGCCGTTTCCGGGGCTGAAAGCCTTTGAAGAACGGCATGAAGCGGTGTACTTCGGGCGAGCGCGGGAAGTAGCGGCATTGGTGAGGCGGCTGAGCGGGCAGCGATTACAGGTCATCGTGGGCGCATCGGGGAGTGGGAAGTCGTCGCTAGTTCGAGCAGGTCTGTTGCCGAAGCTGCGGGATAATGCCATTCCGGGCAGCGCCGGGTGGAGTAGGGTGACGATGAAGCCGGGGAAGACCCCGTTCGTGAATCTTGCGGATGCTCTGATTAGTCAGACGCCTGAATTGGCAGGTGATCCGGTAGAGCATGTCTCGCGCTGCGAAAAGTTGGCCGAGGTGCTGGCAACCGCGCCGGACAATCTGCACCGGACGCTGGCTTCGGCGTTGTATACCCGTCCCCATGCACAGATGGTGTTGTTCATAGACCAATTTGAGGAAGTGTTCACGTTGCCGGGTGATGAAGCGGATACAGCGCGGCGGTTCATTGAGATGCTCAAAGCACCTTCGGATTTGTTGCGGATTGTGGTGACGATCCGATCCGATTTCTACGATCAGTTGTTGCCGCATTTTGAGGAAGAACTGCGCGAAGCGACCTATACATTAGCCGCACCGACTCCGGTCGCGCTGCATGAGATGATTACGCGACCGGCAGAGCGGGCAGGGCTGGTATGGGATGACGGGCTGCCAGAACGGATACAGGCGGATACGGGAAATGATGCGGGGGCACTGGCGCTGCTGGCCTACGCACTGGACGAGTTGTACCGTTCGTCACATGCGGACAATCGGCTGACAACGGCGGCGTATGAGGCCATCGGGGGTGTAGAAGGGGCGATCGGGCGGCGGGCAGAACAGACCTTCGCTGCACTGGCGCTGGATGACAAAGAACAGGTATTGCAGCGGGTGTTCCGTGAACTGGTGACGGTGGATGAGCGCGGGACGGCGACGCGGCAGCGGGCAGGGCAGGGGAGTCTGGATGAGGCGGGGCGTGCCTTCGTGCAGGCCTTTGTGGAGGCGCGATTACTGGTGGTTGACGGCGGTACGGTAGAAGTGGCGCATGAGGCGCTGTTCCGGCGCTGGGAACGACTGGCGGAATGGATTGCCGAAGCACAGGAAGATTTGATTTTGCTGCGGCAGTTACGCAGCGCGGCGGTGTTGTGGGCATCCAACCAGCGCAGTCGGGACTTCCTATGGTTGGGGGATCGGGGGCGGGATGCACAGGCGATGATTGTGCGCTTGCGTCCCGACATGAACGAGATCGAACAGGCCTTTGCACGCCCGGAAGCAGAACATCTGCTGGATGAACTCGCTGATACCCACACAGTACATCCCCGGCGAAGTGAGATCAGCACACGACTACATCAGCTTGAGTACCGCCTGCGGGGCGCTGGTGTGGGTGAAGATGGTGTACCGGAGATGGTGTGGCTGCCGGTGGAGGTGTCATCGGAACCGGTGACAATAAAAACAGATGAAATTGAGATTGGCCCAAAGGTCATCAAGCCGTTCTGCATCGCGCAGTATCTGGTGACGTATGAGCAGTATCAGGCATTTGTGGATCATCCGCAGGGGTTTGCCCATTCAGATTGGTGGGACAAGATGCCTGAGGAATATCAGAAGCAAGAGCTTGAAAAGCAGCTTCAGCCGTATATCAACTATCCGCGAGACAATGTGTCGTGGTATCAGAGTGTGGCGTTTGCGAGATGGATGAACCATTGCCTGCGCGGGCTGGAATTGGCCTATCAGAACGGGATATTGAGGGTAGGGGAGAATGCCGAAATCCGACTGCCAACGGAATGGGAATGGCAGTGGGCGGCGCAAGGTGGGGAGGGAAAGCGGGCATATCCTTGGGATAAATGGCAGGACGGGTATGCCAATACCAGTGAAGCGGGGCTGAACCGCACGACAGCGGCGGGGATGTACCCGCAGGGGGCGGCAGTGTGCGGGGCGTTGGATATGGCAGGGAATTTGTTTGAATGGTGCCAGAACGATCGCGAGAAGCCAGAAATCGTAGATGGGTACGGTAATGGGGAACGTAAGGTGCTGCGGGGCGGTTCGTTCGACAACAATCAGGACGTCGCCGCCGCCGCGTACCGCCACTACTTCAACCCGAACTACAGGAACAGCCTCTACGGTTTGCGGTTGGTGTTGGGGCGTCCCCTATAGAGTTTCTGGCCTCTAAATCTCGATAGCATTAGCCCGCATCTATGGGGGGGGTGCGGGGGGCTTCCCCCCGCGTTTTACTCCGCTATCGCGGAGGGTTTTATGATATTTTGCGCCTCGCAGCCTGCTTAGAGTCGTCCAAGACGCTGGCGGAGATCATCGAGCTACCGGCGATGAAAAGGCTGCGCGAGACATTCTCAGAAGACCCGCTGCGCGACTTGGTGCGGGGGTACGAACTCAGCGGGCTACTGGTGAGTCGGGGCAGCCGCCGCCGGTTGTATCACACGTCGCGGATAGGCCGCGAGATGTTGAAGCACTACGAAGATCGCATCAAGAACCCGCCGCTCCCGCCGGGGGAGTAGAAAACCCGTAACCGTTACGCCAAAGGGAGATGGAAGAACAGTTGCACCCGCCGATGGACTTGGAAGCGTCGTTCGCGCTCACCAAGGTCGAACCCACGTCCAGCGAAGAAGCCGACTATCGGGCGTAACGGTTACGAAACTTAGGGGCGGGGATACTCGCCCCCTAAAGGGATTAACACTATGGCAATCTGCACCGCGTGTTCCCGCCAGCTAACCGACATCGAAACCTACGGCAGCATTGACATGCCGATGTGTTGGGATTGCCACTCGTCGGCGATGTTTGACGGCGACCCGCCGGACACGATCAACGCAGACATATACGCCGCTGAATCTGGATACGATCAAAAGGAGAGAACCGCCATGAATACCTACCGATTTGCCGTCCGCGTGGATGCCAGAAGCCCGCAACGCGGAATGACTAGCGGTTGAGCAGCGAATAACGCCTCTGATTAGTCAGACGGTAGGCAACGAATGGTGTCTCTGATTAGTCAGAGAGGCGGACAGGGCAGGGGGCAACGAAACCATTTGACGCCTGATTAGTCAGACAGGTGAGCAACGAAACCAGTTGACACCTCTGATTAGTCAGAGGGGCGGACAGCGCCGTACAGTGTCAAGTAGGGCGGACAACGAAACCATTTAACGCCTCTGATTAGTCAGACGGTGGATAGGGCATATAAAAACAAAACCCCTAAGCAAGATGCCTAGGGGTGTATTGTTCAAAGAGAGCGTCACAGCCACGTTCAGCTCTCCCTGTGGAGGCTCACCGTTTCCAGCGAACCACACATTTGGTCGAACACGTTTTTCAGGAGCGAACCGCCAAGTTGTCCCTTGAGGACTTGTGTATGACCATGATGAATTATACCGCATTTCCGCCTGTAAGGGTAGGGTGACGAGGGAAGAAATGTGTACAACCGGGGGCGGAACTAAGGCTTTCACCTCAGTGTCACAACCCCCGGCGTTACATCCCTCGGCGGACAGGCGGATATAGGAGGGCATCCTCAGCGTATGCTCGAACAGGTGGCGGTGTCAATGTGAAGTTTTACCTTTGGGGCAGGGGGTGCGAAGGGGGATATGTCCCCCGTCCCCGTCAGCAGCCCGATTAGTAAACGCTCGCCCGTGTGAACAAGTGTCTACTCTCCTCCCGTAGCCATCGCAGCGGTGTTCGTGCTTTGGGGGCACCCAGTACACAGATCATCAACGCCCGAACCTAAAACCTCTGACCCTTTACAGGTACAGGTGCAGTCTTGAACGCACTGCACTAATGTGGAATGAGCATAGGGGGGCTATCGCTTCCGCTGATGGATCAGCCTGTGGTTCAGCAGTAACCCGGCCTCACTCTCTTCTCGACCGCGTTAGGTGTTAAGTCCCTAAACGATTCAAGTGGCGGATGTTTTGCGAAGGGCTGCCCGCGCAGGTGTCGCCTGTATACGGTCTTTGCCCACCCGTATCCCTAGCAGTAAAACGACCAGCAGCACGCCCACGCCGACCAGCAGTTGCAGTCCTATATGGCTGCCTTCCGTGCCCGCGAACAGGCCGTGTAGCGACACCATCCCGAAGGCGGCATAGCTGGCGTAATGGATGCGCTTCCAGTTGGCATGTCCCAACCGCTTCTTGAGCGGGAAGCTGAGCGCGACGATCACAATCACCCAGAAGGCCAGCGTCCCCAGTCCAACCGCTTCTGGACGGTACGGGCCAGCAAACGGAATGAACAAATCGCCAATGGTGTACTTGAAGTAGCCATCGAACAGCAGCAGCAGCGCGTGGATCATTCCTAGCAGCAGCGACAGCCACGAAATCGTGCTGTGCATGGTCAGCGACACCGGCCCCGGCGACCAGTCTTTCACAAACTGGACGCTGATGAACAGCCCCCACACCGTCGAAGCCAGCAGCAACACGTAAGCGACGATGCCGGACGAACGTACCAGATGCCATGTCAGCTTAGCATCTTCGGTCAGGTTCATGCTAAACAGGCCGTTGCTCAACAGCAGCCCCGCCGACACCAGCAGCACAGTCAAACTGGCGGCAATCACCAGCAAATCAGTTTTCTTGGTTGATTTCTCGTTATCCATTTTCATGACCCCTCTTTCAACACGCTGCCCCTGACTCTGTTCAAGGACGAGGGTGTGCCGCTGCACATCCCCCGTCATCCTCACACCGCCCCCCGGTAGCAAAACGAGGGGGCGGTGGAACCTTAGCTAATCATCGCCGCCTTCATCATCGCCGCCTTCATCATCGCCGCCTTCATGCTCGCCATCTTCTTGCTCACCGTTAAAAGTCCCACCGGCGGGCTGAGCAGGCGCTACAATCACCTGCTGCGACTGCTGCGCGGACTGGGCAGGCGCTGCGAACACAATCTGCGCCGGAACCGCATCCTTCAGCGGGATGTTGAACACGGTCAACTGCGTGCATTCGCCCTGCGTCTGAAGGAAATTCCGCGACACCCATGCTGAACCGAAGTC
>CAIPFY010000083.1 GCA_903864435.1 uncultured Chloroflexota bacterium
CTGATAATCCTGCCCGCTGTGGCTGGTTACTTTTTCAATGCTGTAGCGATCATCCATGCGCGGTTTGAAGACTTGAAGTTCCTGACGTGCGATCACGGCACGCCGCGCACGACGGATCAATTCTTCTGTCTTGCCACAGAACATGCTGCCACAAATGACTTCTACACGTCCGCTATGGTGACGCATGTTACCTCCATACAACACAAGAGGCAGACCTTTGTTGGTAGGGTCTGCCTCTTGATATGATCAGATACGATGGATTTATTCCGGCGACTGCGGGAGTTCGTAACCGCGAGCGCGCAGAGCCTTCTTGATGTCCGAGACGACTTTGCGACCAATGCCCGGAATTTCGAGCAGCTTTTCTTCACCTTCGGCCAGCTTGGCGAGGAAGTCACCGACAATCTTGACGCCATGTTCTTCAAGAATCGTCACATAGCGTTTGCCGATTTCGAAATCGCTGATGAGGGTATCAGGCGAAGTTTGAGCCACCGAACGGGCTTCGACTTCTGCACGGCGGGTATCACGAACCTGAAGGCGCTTGAGGAAGCGATCCACCTGACCTTCGGTGTCCACGATGCGCTGTTCGCCAGTGTAGAAGGGGTGGCAAGCGGAGCAAATGTCCGTGCGGATTTCGGGGACTGTTGCGCCCGTCTTCCACGAATTGCCACAGGCACAAACCACATTGGCTTCGGAATACCACTTAGGATGGATTTTTTCTTTCATTTTTCTTTCGCGTCCTTATGTCGCGTCACGGCCCCCGCCGGGGTAGCGTAACGCTACTTATGGGTAAGGGAATCAGTTTTTGCTGCGCAGGCTATTTAGCCACTTCAGCTTCAGGATAGACGGAAATACATTTCTGACCATCACGGCCCCGCATACGTTCAAAGACCACCACACCCTCGATCTTCGCGTAAATGGTGTGATCTTTGCCGATGCCGACATTTTCACCGGGCTGGAAATGGGTACCATGCTGGCGAACGATGATATTGCCGGGAATGACGAATTCCCCACCGTAACGCTTCACACCCAGACGCTGCGAATTACTATCGCGCCCGTTGCGGCTGGAGCCGCCACCTTTTTTGTGTGCCATTGTGATCTGCTCCTGTAATTATTTCTGAATTGCGTCAATCCGCAGACGGGTATAGTACTGGCGATGACCATTGGTCTTGCGGTAGTTGGTGCGTTGACGGTAGTGGAAGACGATAATCTTTTCACCCCGGAACTGCTCAACGACGGTGGCCTTGACCTTCGCGCCTTCGACGAACGGTTGACCGATCACGGTTGTTTCGTCATCACCGACGAGCAGGACATCCGAAATCTCGATGCTGTCATTCACGTTGTGCGGAAGTTTTTCGACATCCAGAAAAGCGCCGACTTCAGCGCGATACTGGTGCCCGCCGGAGCGGATAATAGCGTACATGTGTGTGTCTCCCAATCTTCACTTGCCACCGCCGCTGTACCTGCTTCATGGGCACATACTACGGGGAAAATGGGCTGTGAACATCTTGTAATAGGCAGAACCGCCATTATAGGGCGTTCGCACGAGAGCGTCAACGGTAGGATATTGCCAACCCGCAACCCCGTTTGTCGCGGTTAGCTGTTTATGAACATGGCATCTCCGAAAGAAAAGAAGCGGTAGCCTTCGCTTTTGGCGGTTTCGTAAGCGTTGTGGATGATCTCTTTGCTGGCGAAGGACATCATCATCATGAGCAAGGTAGATTTGGGAAGATGAAAGTTCGTGATAATGGCATCCACGACACGCCACCGATAGCCGGGGTAGATAAAGAGATTGGTGTCGCGCTCAAAGGCTGTGACGGGTCGCCACGGGCAGATATTGGGTGTCGACATGGCTTCGGACGGCTCTAAGCCTGCACTGAGGAGGCCGGCTGTTTCCAGTGTGCGGGCGCTGGTCGTGCCTACCGCGATAATTCGCTTACCCGCCAGTTTCGCATCGTTGATGGTTCGCGCATCTTCGGGGGAAAGATAGGCATATTCACTGTGCATGTGATGATCTTCGATGCGGTCAACCTTCACCGGTTGAAAGGTGTCGAGGCCAATGTGCAAGACGCAGTTGGCAATCCGAATGCCTTTTTCGCGCAGCGCCATCAACAAATCAGGGGTGAAGTGCAATCCGGCAGTGGGCGCAGCGGCAGAACCCTCCTGCCGGTTATATACTGTCTGGTAGCGATCCCCATTTTCAAGCCGTGTGCGAATGTAGGGCGGAAGCGGGGTTTCGCCCAATTCTTCCAGAAGGTCGTTGACTGGCTGGCTGAAGGCAACAATCCGTTCGGAACCTTCAAGGGATTCGACGACTTCGGCATAAATGGATGTTTTTGGAAAGTCCAAGCGGGTTCCGACAGCTACTTTTCGACCACCCACCAGCGATTGCCAGCGCAAATCGTCCAACTGGCGCAACAGGAGCAGTTCTACACTGCCACCGGTTGCCGTTTTTACCGCTTTGAGGCGGGCAGGAATGACGCGGGTGGTGTTGATGACGAGGACATCGCCAGCGTTCAGATAATCGGCTATATCGCGGAAAATGCGATGCTCGATGTGGCCATTTTGCCGATTCAAAATCATAAGCCGGGACGAGTCGCGTGGCTCGACGGGAGTTTGCGCGATACAGGATTCAGGCAGGTCGTAGTCAAAGTCAGAGATGTTCATGGGCGGTTTATTAGTCGGATGATGATATTGACGATGATGGTTAGAAGGATGCTGAGGAAAATCATGCTGGCGACAGGCATGAAACAGGTGAAGCCTTGCGTTTCCACCCGAATGTCACCCGGCAATTGTCCCAAGTTTTGCAGGAAGGGAATGCGGCTGATGAGCATGAGCAAGCCACCGACGATAGAAATGCCAATGCCCACAATGAGCAATATTCGACCAATCTGGTTCATATCCATTCAGATGTCCTCTAAAAGAGGGATTGTTGACCTTCGTTAGGCGACGTGGGCGGGGTGAAGCCAAGATGCTCATACGCAAATGGTGTGGCTGTTCTGCCGCGTGGCGTTCGAGCGAGGAACCCTAGTTGAAGCAAATAGGGTTCACAGACATCCATAATGGTTGCGCTGTCTTCGCTAATGGCGGCGGCGATGGTTTCTAAGCCTACAGGCCCGCCGCCATATTTTTCGATGATGAGAGTCAAGATGCGGCGATCCACATCATCAAGGCCAAGATGGTCAATGTTGAGCAGGGCGAGGGCTTCACCGGCGACTGGCCCAGTGATAATCCCCTGAGCGCGTACCTGAGCATAGTCACGTACCCGGCGCAGCAGGCGCAGCGCGACGCGGGGTGTGCCGCGAGCGCGACGGGCGACTTCAGTGGTGCCTTCGGGTTTAATCTCAATTTTGAGCATATCTGCCGCCCGCCGGATGATGTGTTCCATCGCCGGAAGGTCGTAGAAGTCCAAGCGGAATTGCGCCCCGAAACGATCCCGCAAGGGGGCGGCAAGCAGCGCGAGACGTGTGGTGGCGCCAATCACGGTGAAGCGCGGCAAATTAAGCCGCACATTTTTGGCGGCGGGGCCTTTGCCGATGACAATATCGAGGACGAAATCTTCCATCGCAGGATAAAGCACTTCTTCGACGGCTCTCCCCAGCCGATGAACTTCGTCAATGAACAGGATATCGTTCTGCTTGAGATGGGTGAGAATCGCCGCTAGATCACCGGCACGTTCGATGGAAGGCCCCGCTGTGATGCGGATATTGACGCCAACTTCGTTCGCAATGACATAGGCTAGTGATGTCTTGCCGAGGCCTGGTGGGCCGTAGAATAGAACGTGGTCAATCGGTTCGCTGCGGCTTTTGGCCGCGTCTATCAAAATTTGAAGATTCTCGCGTACCGAGTCCTGACCGACAATATCGCGCAAGAACTTGGGGCGCAGCGCAATGTTCTCGCGGTCATCGCGGCGGCGACCTCCTCCGACCATGCGTGCATCGTCAGTCATTCAAGACTCCCTACCAGATGATTTGTTCGATTGTATATTCGGAAGGTGATGGGGCGCAACGGTCGCTTTACAGGCTTCCCTGCACTGCGTACAATTGGACGAATTATTACCCCGAGGAGCTGTGACGATGAGCCACGTTCATGTTTCCCAACATCCACTCGTTTTGCACAAGTTGAGCGTCCTGCGCGATAAAGAAACGGATCATCGCGCTTTCCGGGAATTGGTGCGCGAATTGGCCTTACTGCTGACGTATGAAGCGACCCGTGATTTGCCGCTTCAGCCCAAGACGGTTACGACGCCGATGGGGGAGGCAAAGGGTTATAAATCGGAAGACGCTATTGGTCTGGTGCCGATTTTGCGAGCGGGTCTGGGGTTGGTAGACGGCGTTATGGAAATGCTGCCGAATGTGCAGGTGTGGCATATCGGTTTGTATCGTGACGAAAAGACGCTGCGCCCAGTCGAATATTATAATCGGCTGCCAACAGCTCCTACGGTACAAGTGTGTCTGGTATTAGACCCGATGCTGGCTACAGGCGGATCGGCTGTGGCGACAGTGGATATTCTGAAACGCTGGGGCGTGTCGCGCATCAAGTTTATGGGCTTGATTGCCGCGCCGGAAGGTGTCGAACGCCTATCGAAAGCCCATCCCGATGTGCCGATTCATGTGGCTTCAATTGATGATCGCCTGAATGAAATTGGATTCATCATGCCGGGTCTGGGTGATGCGGGCGACCGCCAATTCGGAACCTGAGTGTTACTGTGACGATCTTAGAAACCAGCGCCTTCATTCTTGTTTTTCTGCTGTCCCTTAGCATCGCATTGGTGACTGTTCCGATTGTGGATCGGCTGGGGCGGCGCTACAAAATTGTTGCGGTGGCGGGGGGGCGGCGGCAGAGTGATGCCGATCAGCGCGGGGTTTCTAAACTGGGCGGCGTAAGTATTTATCTAGGTTTCACAATTACGGTACTGGTGGCGCAGACGCTTCCAGTACCGCGACTTGATCCTTATGAGGTGATTCGGTTGTCGGGATTGCTGCTGGGGGGCGCTGTTATTTTTCTGGTTGGATTACTGGATGATATTTACCACTTCAGCGCGGTTCCTCAATTTATCGGGCAGTTCGCTGCTGCTGCGATTGCGATTTTCTTCCAGATTTTCATCGAGATGCTCAATAACCCGTTGACCGGCCAACAGACCGCACCCTGGCCTCATATTGTGACAGTGGCGCTGAGTTTTTTCTGGCTGGTAGGCATGATGAATACGGTCAATTGGTTGGATGGCGCGGATGGGCTGGCTGCGGGTGTGGCGTTCATCGCCGGGGCGATGTTGTTTGTGAACAGCGCGTTGCGTGTGAATCCGCCTCAGTCGAGCGTGAGCCTGCTGATGCTGGCGCTGATGGGAAGCGCACTGGGTTTCTTGCTATACAATTTCTATCCGGCGCGGATTTTCATGGGTGGTGGTGCGCCATTTTTAGGATACCTACTGGGTACATTAAGCATTATCGGTGGCGCGAAAATGGCGACGATTTTGCTTGTGATGGGACTGCCGCTTGTAGATAGTTTGTGGCAGGTGTTGAACCGTTTGCGGCAGGGGCGAAGTCCATTTGTAGGCGATCGCGGGCATATTCATTTCCGGTTGCTGGATATGGGGTTCAGTCAGCGGCAAATCGTGCTGGCCTACTATTGTTTCTGTGCGCTGTTCGGCACTCTGACGCTGCTGGTTGAGAGCCAGTTGTTTAAGTTCGTGGCGCTGGGTGTGATGCTCACACTGGTGTTTGTCGGGTCGTTTTTGCTGGCGCGTAATGGTCAGGCGGGGTCTTCAAAATCTTCGTAGGTCACGTCATCGTTGCCGTCGTCCTCATCCTCATCAAACTTAAAGTCCTCCTCGTCGTCTTGTGGTTCATCACTCGCGGGTGTTAAGGCTGGCCTCGCTAACGGGTTGAGGGTGGTGGAAGGCTGCGGAGGCTTGTGTAGTGGAGCAGGTGCTGCCAGTTTGGGCGCTATTCCAGTAGCGGGTTGAGCCGGTTTGTCGAGACGGGGTGCGGATGAAAAGGGCGAGGGCTGGCTTCCTGCTGGCAAAGAAGGACGCAGACTGCTGCCCTGCGGCGGTAGCTCTTTTCTCTCGGCTGGACTGCCTATTTGCGGGGGACTGTCGGTTACTTTTCCGCTGACAACGGCAGGTGCTTGTCTGGCTGAACCCAATGCAGGTGCAGCGTCCGGCGTGTCGCCATTCGTGATGACAATATTCGGAGTGCGCGTGACGGCTTCTCGCCCCGGTGGTTCTGGAATGGGGAAGGGAAGCTGGTAGACGCTGGATGTTGCGCTGATTTGCGGGTGTTTTTCGGCGGTTGAAGCACGTTTGGCGGCAACCTGCGCTTGTATGCGCCGTCCCTGCAATTCGGCGCGACTGAGGGTAATCATTTTACCATTCTCGAACGTGGCGCTGTTGCCGGTAATGCGTTCAATGACGGCTTCAACCGTTCCCAGTACCGCGAGGAAGAATAGATCAATGCCAATAATGATGGCGAACAGGGTGGAAAGCCCACTCAGGGCATTACTGACGGGAACCTGTAGATTGGTTAAGATGACTTGATTGCCTACTCCTACAAGAAACAGCACCACGACGATCACGCCGGTTGCCACTATGACAACCCGCCAACCACGCAGTAGCGCGAAGTTTGGCATCATGGTGTTGCTGATGGTGAACGCTAGATACAACCAGAGCCAGAAATCGGGCGCAGAGGTCAACCGGGCAAGGCCGCTGGTGAGGTCGCCATAGGCTCCACTCTGGAAACTGGCTAGGTGAACCGGTATCGAAAGCACATTGACGGCAATGTGCCAGACGACCAGCAGGCCAACGATGAGTGGTGTGCTGGCGATGATCGTGAGGCGGAATGTGCTGACATTTTTGGTAAGACGGACAAAACTCAACTTTAGCTCGCCGATTTCCTGTTTTTCAGGCCAGACAATGGATCGTTCGGCATGAACATTCAGGAAACCGGCAGTAGACCAATAGACGATCTGGTTGAGCAGAATGCCGGGCAGGAAAAAGGCGTAATACAGGATCGTTGTCGTCTGATACTGTTTTGTGACAAGCCAACCTACCTTGAAGATGTGCTGGTGGAGCCACACTTCAAGCCGGCGCAGGGTATAGAACAGCCCTGCTAACAGTAACCAAGGGGTCAACAGATCCAGCGGAGCCAGATTTAGACTCCTTTAGCCTTTGCCGCCGCTTCGATCAGGGCTGCAAAATCATTGGTTTTGAGTGAAGCGCCACCGACTAACGCGCCATCAATGTCCGGTTGGGACATGTATTCGTGCATGTTTTCTGGCTTGACGCTGCCACCATACTGAATGCGAACGGTTTGCGCAACAGCATCCCCGTACAGATCAATTAAGGTGGCGCGGATTGTCCCGCCGATGACGCTCTGTGCAACGGCGCCGCTGGCATTCTTACCCGTGCCAATTGCCCAGATGGGTTCATAAGCGAGGACGATGTTCGCCATATTAGCTGCGTCTACGCCTTCCAGCGCAGCGCGAATCTGCCCGCCGATGACGCTGGCCGTTTGTCCGGCTTCGTTCTGCTGCAAACTTTCGCCGACCGCCACAATCGGCTTTAGCGCATAGGCGAGTGCGGCTTTCACTTTCTTGTTCACGGTTTCATCCGTTTCACCGAGATACGCACGGCATTCGGAATGCCCGATGATGACATATTCGACCAGACCTTGCAGCATGGCCGGCGAAATTTGAGAGGTGAACGCGCCCTGAGCTTCCCAATGGACACTCTGCGCCCCAACCTTGAGTTCGGTACCGCGCAGGGCATCGGCGACACCCGCCAACGCAATATAGGTGGGGCAGATCACGCGCTCCACACCGGTGAAGGGTGCGAGACGGGGCGCTAATTCATGTACATACGCGACCGATTCAGGCAGCGTCTTGTACATTTTCCAGTTGCCAGCAATGATTGGCTTTCGCATAGTGATGTCAAACTCCTGATAACGAGAGTAATTCGGTAACACGATTGTTGATCCATCCGGGTACGTCTTGCAATGTGGCGATTAGCGCCCATTCTGCCCGCGCATGGGTAATGTCATCCTGTGCCTTAAAGAGTTCGCCCCGTACCAGATGGTACTCGGCAGCAAAATTAGTTTCGGCTCTCATGCGGCGTATCGCGCCTTCAGCCAGCAAAAGGCGATAACCGGAAATCAACGATCGGATAACCATAATGTCATATAATTCATTGTCTTCCCACCCCGAAAGCCCGAAATTTTTCACCTGCTCGAGATTGATGGCTTGCGGGTTGAGTGCCGTATTGTAAATATATTCCCCGACGGCGGCGCGGATTTGAGGGTATAGAGGCGAGTCGGGCGGGGTGACAAATAGTGCCTGCATATTGAGGCGCACCGCGCCGCCTATCTCCCCCAGTGTTTCGGTCATTTGTGCTGCTGACAGCCAGTAGATGCCCTGTTCTGGCGCGAGGATTGCACCTGCATTGATCGCCTCGATGCCCGGTGTCATCTGACTTTGCAGCCAGTAAGCGCGTCCGAGGGCTAGGTGTGCTGCGGGATCATTGGGATTGTTCTGGACAGCGGCTTGTGCATCACTGAGCGAGAGTTCAGGAATGTCAATCAATGTGATAGACGACGGACTTAATGTTGGCGAGAGAACCGCAAGCGTGGGCAGCGGCGGCGAGTTTGTGGGTGTCTCCCGGCGCTGACTGGCGAGTACCAGAAGGACGACAATTCCCACAATGACGATGAGGGTGAGGTAGGTAATCCACTGACCGGATTTTGGCTTCGGAGCATTGGCAGCGCGATAGGTTTGAACCGGTACGCGCTCACGGGGTAGTGGCAATGGGATACTTACAATCGGTGTGGCGCTGGATAACTGCGTTTCTTTGCCGATGGGCGATTCAATGATAATGACGACTGGTGAGGCGTTGTCCGCCACTTCCCGCAAGCCGGTGCTGGTGATTGCTGCTTTGAATGCACGGAAAAGCTCGGTGGCTGTCAGGTAACGATCTTCCGGTTCCTTCGATAAGGCTTTGAGCAAGACCATTTCCAAATCGGGTTTAATCGCTGGATTGATGGTGCTTGGCAAGGGGAGGGGGGTATAGATGTGATCGTGGACGATGGCGTAGGGTGTGTCCCGGCTAAAGGGCACTCTCCCCACGACCCATTCATACAGAATGACGGCAAAAGAATAAATGTCGGCGCCGGGGCCGAGGTCTTGGCTACCGCGTGCTTGTTCCGGGGATATGTAATGCGGCGTACCCATCAACATATCCTGACTGAGCGTGGATTGGCCTGCCTGCACCAGCCGCGCAAGCCCAAAATCGGTGATATAGGCGCGGTGCGAATGGTCTACCAGAATGTTAGAGGGTTTCACATCCCGATGAAGAACTCCCTGTTCATGGGCATAAGCGAGTCCATCGGCGATGCTCTCAAAGTTTTTCAGCAATTGGTCAAAACTGGCAGACGGCGACGACATCTGCGCTTTGAGCGTTTGACCTTCTACATATTTCATGACCAGATAAGGTTCATCATTGAATCGGCTGAAATGGTATATGGGGACAATATTAGGGTGTTCCAAACGGGCGATGATCTTGGCTTCGCGTTCAAAGCGCGACAGGAAGTTCGGGTCTTCCGAGAGACTCGCGTTCATGATTTTGATGGCGACATGACGATCTAGTTCAGGGTGGTAGGCTTTATAGACGGTCGCCATGCCACCCTGTCCTAATGGGCCTACAATGCGATAGGGGCCAATGAACTCGCCAACTTGTAGACCCATGTACATCTCCTACATGATGGTTCTTAGGCGTTCCAATTCGATTATAAACGGGTTCGCCTGTAGTGAATCCTTCAGAAGGGCTATTTGTCTTTGAGAGCGACCACCCCCGGAAGCGCCTTGCCTTCGAGCATTTCGAGGCTGGCACCGCCGCCGGTTGAAATGTGGGTGATTTTGTCCGCCAGACCGGAGGCTTCTACGGCGGCTGCCGAGTCGCCGCCGCCAATGATGGTGACTGCGCCCTGCGAGGTGGTCGCTGCGAGAATTTCGGCAACCGCATTGGTGCCTTTGGCGAAGTTTGCCATCTCGAACACGCCCATCGGCCCGTTCCAGACAATCGTTTTGGCGTTGCTCAAAACGGATTTGAACAACTCGATGGATTTGGGGCCAATGTCGTAAATGCTCCAGCCTTCGGGAACACCATCGGCAACGGTGATCGTCTGGCGGGTGGCATCGTTGTCGAACTTGTCGCCTAGAACGGCATCTACAGGCAGAACCAGCTTATCGCCGCCGCTGGCGAGCAGCTTGGTGGCGGTTTCCACCGCGTCGTCTTCGACCAGCGATTTGCCCAGTTTGTAGCCCTTCGCCTTGAAGAAGGTGTTCGCCATGCCGCCGCCGATGACGAGCTGATCGCATTTGCCCAGCAAGGCTTCAATGACTTCGATTTTGTCCGAGACTTTCGCGCCGCCGAGGATGGCGACGAAAGGCCGCTGCGGATTTTCCAGCGCCGTAGCGAGGTAATCGAGTTCTTTTTCCATCAGCAGGCCGGAGACGGCGGGCAGATAGCGGGCAACGCCTTCGGTGGAGGAGTGGGCGCGGTGTGCCGAACCAAAGGCATCGTTTACATAGACATCGCCCAGTTTCGCCATCTGTTGAGCGAGTTCGAGGTCGTTCTTCTCCTCGCCCTTATAGAAGCGGGTGTTTTCGAGGAGCATGACGCCGCCATCGGGCAGTTGGGCGGCGGCGGCTTCAGCTACCGCGCCAACGGTTTCGGCGGCGAAATGGACATCCACGCCGAGCAGGGCGCTGAGGGTGGAGACAACCGGCTTGAGCGAATACTTGGGTTCCGGGCCACCCTTCGGACGCCCCAGATGCGACATCAGCAGCACCGACTTCGGCTTCTGGTCGAGGATGAACTTGAGGGTGGGGACAGCGGCACGGATGCGCGTGTCATCGGTGATTTTGTCACCGTCGAGCGGCACGTTGAAATCAACACGAACGAGTACGCGCTTACCTGCGAAGCTGATATCGCGCACAGTCATTTTCTTCATGGATCGTATGCTCCTTGCATGAAAGAGGCGAGGCGCTGTCTTGCACCTCGCCTCTAAACAGCGGTTATCAGAAATGGTCAGGGAATACCCGAACTACAGTTTGCCGCCAATGAGCTTGGTCAGATCCGCCACACGGCACGAATAACCCCATTCGTTGTCGTACCAAGTTACGACCTTGAGCAAGTTACCGCCCATGACCTGACAGGATTCCACGTCAATGATGCTCGAACGGCTGTCGCCCTTGAAGTCCATCGAGACCAGCGGTTCGTGCGAAACGCCCAGAATACCCTTCATCGGGCCATTGGCCGCTTCTTCAAAGGCGGCGATCAGTTCTTCTTTGGTCGTGGATTTCTTGGTTTCAGCCACGAAGTCCACCAGCGAGACGGTGGGGGTGGGAACGCGCATCGCCATGCCGTCGAATTTGCCCTTGAGTTCCGGGATGACCAGCGAAACGGCCTTCGCAGCGCCGGTGGTGGTGGGGATGATGTTCATGGCGGCGGCGCGGGCACGGCGCAGGTCTTTGTGCGGCAGATCGAGAATGTTCTGGTCGTTGGTGTAGCTGTGAACGGTGGTCATCAGACCGCGCACGATTTCCAACTTGTCATTGACGACCTTCGCGGCAGGCGCGAGGCAGTTGGTGGTGCAGGAAGCGTTCGAGATGATGTGGTGCTTTTCGGGATCGTAATTGCCTTCGTTGACGCCGAGGCAAATGGTGATGTCTTCATTCTTGGCAGGCGCCGAGATGATGACCTTCTTCGCGCCAGCGGCCAGATGCTTGCTGGCTTTGTCTTTGTCGGTGAAGATGCCGGTGCTTTCGATCACGATGTCCACACCGAGATTGCCCCAACCGAGGTTAGCGGGGTCTCTTTCCGCGAGAGCCTTGATTTCGTCACCATCAACGATCAGGCTGGTGCCGGTGACTTCGACCTTGCCGGGATAACGACCATAGTTGGTGTCGTAGCGGAACAAGTGCGCCATCGTTTGCAGATCACCGAGGTCGTTAAAGGCCACAACGTCAATGTCGTTCGGGTAGTATTCGCGCATGGCGCGCAGAACCTGACGACCGATGCGACCAAATCCGTTAATCCCTACTTTTATTGCCATGTCAGCATCTCCTTGATGTCATTTGCCGGATTCAATTTAACAGGCAAACCACGAAATAAACCGTATTTATCTCAAATTTCGGTGAGTGCTGAATGCACCCGATTACCCAACCGTTCTTCTTCGCCTAATTTGAGTATGGCTTGAACCAATTTTTGCGGGTCATGTCGCCAAGGGCGATTTTCATCCGTTAGATCGGTGTAGCGCAGCTCGTAACGCTGAGTGATCTCGTGATGGTCTGGCGCTGGCAACACATAATGTGTATTTGTACCTGCATTTTCTCTTGGATAGGCATTATTTGCCAGAATCAGATTGAAAACACCACGACCAATATGCCGTTCAAGCGCCATCACATGCTCGGCTACGCTAAAACCTTCGGTTTCGCCCGGTTGCATGGCGACGTTGCAGACGTAGATGATATGCCCGCTGGTCGCCCGCAGTGCTTCCGCGATGCCTTTCACAAGCAGGTTGGGCAGAATGCTTGTAAACAGGCTGCCCGGCCCGATGACGATGAGATCAGCATCTAATATGGCCTGAACACTTTCACTATAAGGGCGAACATCGGTTGGCTGAAGCCGGATATGTTCAATTTGCCCCCCCGCATTGGTGATACCCGATTCGCCTTGAATGGTAATCGTGCGAGTAGCATTGTCCAGACGTACATCGGCGACCAGATTGACATCATCCAATGTGGCTGGCAGTACCCGCCCCTGAATGTTAAGCACCCGTTCGGTTTCAATCAAGGCACTTTCGATGCTGCCAGTGACGCCAGCTAGTGCGGTAATGAATAGATTGCCAAAGGCATGACCACCCAGATCGCCATTTGAAAAACGGTACTGGAAAAGATGGGTCATCAGGCTTTCATCGTCCGCCAGTGCAGCGATATTGTTGCGCAGATCACCGGGAGGCAGCACGCCTAATTCCCGGCGCAATCTGCCTGAGCTACCGCCATCGTCGGCTACGGTGACAATTGCGGTGATGTTGCTGGTGAATTGTTTCATGCCGCGCAGAACGGAAGGCAGCCCTGTTCCCCCGCCGATGGCGACAACCTTTAGACCTTTCTGTCTTCTGTTGTGGGCATAGACCACATCAATAATGCGCCCTTCACGACTGCGACGGTAGGGCGCCAGTAATGTGCGGGAAATCCTTAGCAACCCCACTCCCATGCAGTCAAAACCCAAAAGAACGATCCCGACGGTGAGCAGGATTTCGCTGAAAGGATGGAGTTCAGGGAAAAGGTGTATGCCAATAACCGCCAACATGCCATAGGACAGACTGGTTGCTACAAGAAGCACGCCGATCATCATCAGGATAAGCCAGCGTTTCACCCCAATGCCGGGTGTGAGTAGTTTTGTGAGAGCCTGAAGTTTCCGCATTTAACCTGCGCCAGAACGCTTCCAACTATTAAGGTTAGCACCTCGTGTATGGACTGTCAAAGCGTAATCCTCACCTCTGAAGGTGCCAAATGTCATTTTTGCATACGCCGAAGGAGGGTTAGCAACAGAATCGAGATGCCGAAACTAAACGCGCCGATGACCAGTGCCGCATCGAACCAGAATTGTTCGGGAAACAACCGGATTAGCGTATCGGAATACTCAAAACGCCATGTGCCATCCGCGAAAAAGGTTTTGTGAAAGGATGTGAAAAAGCTATCCCAACTCACTACGGAAATAATGATTATGGATGCGATTAATGCCAGCGTGAGCAATGCTCCGTTTTGTGCGGCGATGGTGAAGCGGTTACGGTAGAAGCGCCAGAGTATTGTGCCGCCGATGAGCCAATACAGCCCGATGATGATCCCCGCTGTTAAAGCAGCCTGCGTGACGAGTTTTACATCACGCATGTGCTGGAGTTCCCGCACGTTATACATTTCTTTGCCGTCTGGAAAGCGCAGATCACCTAAGAAGCTGATGTCTGCACCGTTCAGTAAATATTCGATGGCGTAGGGGGCATACTGAATGCGGTTATCTGTGCTGAAACCGTAATAGTCTTCAGGGAAATCCGGGCGCGTGTATTCCACCTGTAGAAACAGAGGGGTCATGATGAGGCGCACCGCAAGGATGACAATGAGAAAAGGTACTGTAATGGTCAGCGTCCATTGAAGGAGGGTTGGTAGGATGGGAAGCTGAAAAAGATGAGTCTGCGATTCGGTTGTCATAGTATCATCAGGGGGTATCGGCGATGAGACTGGTTTGGTCAGAAAGTAGAAAGTTGATGACCAACGAGTCAACGAGTGTTTCAACGGGTGCGCGGTCGTCAGTAAAGATTAAATCGGATGCACGCACGGGGACTACTTGCTTGACGCCCCATTCGATTGCATCCCGCAAAAGAGAAGGCGCATTCGCCGGAAGTGCAGCGAGATTGGCGGCGAGATGGGTAGAATCGGTAGGTTGAACGGTTGCTACGAGGATGGTGTTGAACGACAGCGGCACATCCATCGCATGAACGGCGGGGAACACCTTTAAGAGTGTGGCGGTCATCGCGTCTACCAACCGCCGGTCGGTGTTGGTTCGCCCAACATTGATGGCGACAACTCCCTGATCGGTCAGATGGGTGCGAAGTTCCTGAAAAAATTCGACGGTGGTGAGATGCCACGGGATGTAGGGTGGGCGATAGGCGTCCACCGCGATGATGTCATAGTGGTGTCCGAGGCGGTTCATCATGAAACGTCCATCCTGTGCATAGACCGTCAGGTTTTGCATGGACGAGGCGTTCATGTCGAAGTATTCCGCACCGGCCTGAATGATGCCGGGATCAATTTCAATGCCGTCAATCGGGATCGAATGGTATACAGCCGTGTACTGACGGGCGATTGTTCCCGCCGCTAATCCGATGATGGCGGCTGATTGCACCTGCGCGGGCGTAAAGGGGGGCGCATTGAAGTAGGGCGCGGTGAGGAAAAAGCTCCATGTGCGATGACCATCGCCATAGGTGTTCGGACTCCATTGGCTATGAATTCCCTGCCCCTCGTTGAGATAGAGATAGCGGTTGCCTGCGGCGTCTTGCTGCACCTGAATATAGTTGTAGGCGCTTTCATCTTCGTAGAGCAGTGTTGCACCCG
This sequence comes from uncultured Chloroflexota bacterium, assembly GCA_903864435.1. Classification (GTDB taxonomy): domain Bacteria; phylum Chloroflexota; class Anaerolineae; order Aggregatilineales; family Phototrophicaceae; genus CFX2. Next base: position 15,163 of record CAIPFY010000083.1, read on the forward strand.
CAAATGGCGTCCGTAATGGGCCATTCAAGACCAACGCGGCAAGAATGATGATGACAACAGGCATCCACAGCCATTTGAGCGTTTTCTTGCCCTGTTGTTGCCACAGGCCGAACCCCGCCACGACATAAAGCACGCCCGCAAAGAGCAGAAATGTGCGAATTGTCCCCAACTCAGGGATTAGAAAGAGTGTGGGCAAGAAGGTTCCAAGCAGGCTCCCAATGGTACTCAGGGCATAAATTCTTCCAGATGTTGCTCCAGCGTCCTGAAGGCTGCCGCTTTCCCCAACCGCAAGCCGAATGGCAAATGGGGAGACACAACCAAGCAAGGTTACAGGGATGGCAAACAAGATGAGTACGGATACGAAAGAGCCGAGTGCAACGGCGGCTTCGGCGTTGGCAACCGCGCCGGCGGCTGTGACCAATACTGGGCGTGCAACCAGCGGAATCAAGGCGCTGAGGAAGGCGCTCCAGAGGAGGATGCGGTAGAAGGTGTGATAGTTAGGGGAGCGATCGGCCCATCGTCCGCCAATGAAATAACCAACAGCCAGATAGAGCAGGATGAGGCCAATGACGTTGGCCCATACAATGTTGCTGGTTCCGTAGACATTGCCGAGCAGACGTGAAGCAGATAACTCGATTGCCAGCGTACACATGCCGCTGGTAAATACGGTTATGTAGAGATACCGTTTGTTCGATATGATGCGACTTGCTTGCAAAAGTGCAACCTCATGCGGATAGGAAACGATTGGCCGCGAATAGTTGGATGTCGTATTCGGTTGATCCCTGCACGGCGAGATCGGCTAGAATCTTTCCGAGAAGCGGTGTGAATTTGAACGCATGACCGGAACATCCAGCACCAAAGACAATCTGAGGATATTGCGGGTGGCGATCAATGATGAAATGTTCATCCGGCGTCATGGTGTACAGGCACACACGGGCATACCGGAGGCCGAGGACATCGGGCATGTGCCGATCTGTGAAGCGTTTGACCTGTGAGAGCAGATGGGAGTCGGTTTCGTAGTCAATTTCGGAGGGGAGGCGAACCTGTTTGCCACCGTGTAGACCGACTTTGACACCCGAATTGAAGTTGCTTGCCATGCCGTAGGGCATGAAACCGTATTCGTCTTTAAGATGGGCGATAAAGGTGGGGAAAGTGTCGGGTTCAAACTGAGCCGGATTTGTAGACTCGAAATAGGCTTCCTGCGTTTTAAGCGGATACAAGGGGAGACGCAAGCCGAGATTGGCTAGGACGACTCCTGCCCATGATCCGGCTGCGATGATGAGGCGTGCAGCCGTGAAAACGCCGGCAGTGGTGTGAACTTCGACGGACTTCGCGTGCGGGATGACGCGCAGCACTGGCGTGTCGAAAAGCGTGTTCGCGCCGTGTTGCTGGGCTAACCGGATCAATGCGCGAACGGTTTTTGATGCGGCGACGATACCCGCATCCGCCTGATAGATAATTTCCATGCCGGGTTCAAAGCGGAACTGCGGCCAGCGTGCATTGCCTTCGGTGGCATCCAGAATTTCGTGCGGGATGCCGGTGCGTTGGAGCGTGTTTTTGACATCGGACAGGGTGGCTGTGCCTGCGTGACCAAAATCTAGCCCGCCGGTGCGCTGGTAGAACGTTTCGCCTGCTTCGGCTTCCAACGCGGCCCACAGGGGGTAGGTTGGCTTCATGAGTTCGGTATAGGCTGGGTGGTCATAAGCGTACCGGATAATACGCGATGCGCCATGCGAGCTCCCTTTCTGGTGGTCAAGTTCAAACTGTTCCAGCAAGAGGACGCGCTGACCGATTCGCGCTAACTGGTAGGCCGCCGCGCTGCCCATTGCACCTGCGCCTAGAACGATTACATCATAGGTGTTAGCCATCATATTCTCCTACACCGGGCGCTGTGTGAGCGCCATGCTGATGTCATCTTGATAACGAATGACGACGGTTGGTATTTTTGCGAGTCGTAACAGCGCGAGTGTGTCCTGTATGGTGTGAGCGCCGCCGAAGGAAGCGGGGTCTATCAACATGCACACGGGACGGATGCCGCGTCTGGAAAGGATTTGCGCTTCGGCTATCCATGCAGGTTCCAGTGAAGCGGTGACGATGACCAGCGTGGTGCCGCGTGTGAAATAAGGTGTTTCGAGGGTCAGCATTTGCCCCAGTGTGTATTGTGAAAAACTCCGGGCGACTGCGAGGGTTTGTAGGATTCGGTTAAGCTGTCGCAGGCCGCGTTCCGGTTGGTATATTTCGCGGAAGGGTGTATAGGTGGCAAATCCTAAAGCCCGTTCGGAATCGATGAAATATTTAGCGAGCGAGGCCGCGATGACCACCGCGTATTCTTCGGTGGATCGGGGAATGCTGGTGTTAGTGGGGATAACTGAGCCGAATCCGCCGACACGTTGTATAGAGGTATCTTCTACGATGGAACGCGCTGAAAAATCCACGAATAGCCAGATGTCTGCCAGTGGGTCAAGTTCAAACTCTTTGACGATGAGTTTGTCTTTGCGGGCAGTGGTCGCCCAGTGAATGCGGTTAAAGCTATCGCCCGGTGCGTAATCGCGCACGCCAGAAGCGTTGGTCGTCACAAAATGGGTGCGCCGACGCTGTGCTTCTCCACCGGATATTTGACCGATGGGAAGCTCAATCTTGTGAATCGGAAGTGTTTGGGGATAAACGATCACCCGCGAACGCGCTTCTAGTCGGCGGGACGATTCAAAGAAGCCGAAGGGATCGCCGCTCAAAATGGTCATTGGCCCCAGATCAAATTCGCCACGTACTGTACAGGGGGTTTCCACTGCCCAATGGTATTCGCTGCGTGCGCCCAATGCAGGGACAATGTGACTGGCGCGATGACCGGGCAGGGTGGAGTGATCGCGGATTTCTAACCAGAGCTTAGGCAGAAAACTGCGATTGCGCAGGGAGAAACTTTCTTCCAGAGGCTTTCCAACCTGTGCGCGGCGGGCGCGTGTTTTGCGCCCTATCGTGATCCAGCGAACCGATAGCCACGACCAGAAGAAGGAAATGGCGAAAAGCCCACCTAGCAGATATGACAGGTTAAAGAATAGCGAACGCCCTGTAAAAAGCCCGATGAGCAGGCTCAGGATGAGGATCACGTAAACCGCTTTGCGCCGGTTTTGCATGAGCATTTACTGGCGCACGTTCGCGCCGGGAACAGGAACTTTTGCGAGTACGTCATGGATGATGGTGCGCGAAGTGATGTCTTTGATGCGGGCGGCTGGCCCAACGATCACGCGATGCGCGAGAGTGACCTCCGCCAGTGCTTTGACATCATCCGGTATGACGTATTCACGCCCTGCGAGCGCCGCACGCGCCTGTGAAGTGCGGAATAAGGCGAGCGACCCACGCGGGCTGCTGCCCAGATATACATCGGGGTGCTGTCGGGAAGCTGTGACGAGATCAATGATATAGCGTTTGACTTCATCGGCAACGTAGATTTCACGGACAGCCTGCTGTGCGGCTAGAAGTTCCTGAACGCTGACCACTTGCTGCAAATTGCCAATCGGATGTGCGTACTGCTGTGCCGAGAGAACCGTTAATTCTTCGGCGGGACTGGGATAACCCAACTGAATGCGAATCATAAAACGGTCAAGTTGGGCTTCTGGCAGCGGGAAGGTTCCTTCGTACTCAATCGGATTTTGAGTGGCAAGGATCATAAACGGGTCTTGCATGGGGTAGGTCACGCCGTCTACTGTGACCTGTCGTTCCTCCATCGCTTCGAGCATGGCGGCCTGTGTTTTGGGCGTAGCGCGGTTGATTTCATCGGCGAGGACGATCTGCGCCATTATGGGGCCTGCCCGGAACTCGAATTCGCGGGTTTTCTGGTTAAAAAGCGAGACTCCAGTGACATCTGAAGGCAGCATATCCGGTGTAAACTGGATTCGGCTAAAGGTGCAGCCAATGGCGCGTGCTAATGCCTTTGCCAGCATGGTTTTGCCGACGCCGGGAATATCCTCGATGAGGATATGGCCTTTGCAGAGAAGCCCTAGAACAGCCAGACGGACTTCATTGCGCTTGCCGATGATGACCTGCCCAACGGCTTGCGCGATGCGTTCGGCAATGTTCTGGGCGATGGCTACCTGACTCGACGCACGGGGCGTTTGACGTGTATCCTGCGGATAATCGGGCATAGCACCTGCTTTGTGTCCGAATTAGTCGGGCATGAATGAGTGTACAGTATAGCCCATCCTGTGTTTGTGACCAGTCTTGATCTCGTGTATTGGGTACAGCGTTGGTTGTTCAGTGACTTGCCGATTGACTCACGTCAGGTATAATTGAAAAGCAGACAGGTGATTCCACTGGAATAAAATTGGCGAACATTCATGACCACCACATGCCGTTTCGGTGTAGAATGTTCGTGAATACTGAATCGGTGCATAAGGAACATTTTCACCCGGTAGTATTATTCCGGGCTTTTTGAGAGGAGCGTCTTTCATGGCGAAATCGCGTACCGAGCTGATGGTTGACCGCCTGCGAGACCTTCAGTCCACGACGCCTGAGATCGAAGCCTCGGCTGTGGTTAGCGTGGATGGTCTCATTATGGCTTCTTCGCTGCCAGCCGGCATTGAAGAAGATCGCGTTTCGGCCATGTCTGCCGCAATGCTGTCACTGGGTGAGCGCATTTCTACCGAATTGGGGCGTGGCGGCCTCGATCAGGTGTACATCAAGGGAGAGAAGGGATACGTCATCCTGATGTCCGTTGGTGATGAAGCCGTATTGACTACGCTAGTGCGCGAACAAGCCAAACTGGGACTCATTTTCCTCGATATGCGTCGTGCAGCCGATGATCTGGAGAAACTCGTCTAGTTTTCGTTTGGGTGTCGTTCGTGAATTGGTCTGAAATACCCGTCGGCGGGGATAGGGTCTTCCCCGCCGCCGTTTTTGTTGGAAAGGAACATCTCACTATGCCTAAGCCCAAGTATATTTTCTGTACCGGTGGCGTTGTGAGTTCGGTGGGGAAGGGCGTTACTGCCGCTGCCATTGGACGCATCTTGAAGGCGCGTGGCCTCAAGGTGGCTATTCAGAAACTAGACCCGTACCTGAATGTTGATCCGGGTACGATGAGTCCCTATCAGCACGGTGAAGTGTTTGTGACTGCGGATGGTGCTGAAACCGATCTTGATCTGGGGCATTACGAACGCTTTATTGACGAGAATTTGAGCCGCACTTGTAATGTAACAGCCGGGCAAGTGTACAGCTACGTCATTGATAAGGAGCGCCGGGGCGACTATCTGGGCGGCACGATACAGGTTGTGCCGCATATCACCAACGAGATCAAGCGCCGGATTTCACTGGTGGGAAAAGAAAGTAACGCCGATGTGGTGATTATCGAAGTGGGCGGCACGGTTGGCGATATTGAAGGGTTGCCTTTTCTGGAGGCGATTCGCCAGATGCGAATGAGCTTGGCTCGCCACGATTCGCTGTGTGTGCATGTGACTTTTCTGCCGCACATTGGCGCGACGGACGAACTCAAAACCAAACCCACGCAGCACAGCGTCCGCGAACTGCGGGGCATCGGCATTCATCCGCAGGTGATTATTCCGCGAACGGACTTTCCGGTGAGCAAAGATGTGGCGAACAAAATCGCCCTGTTTTGCGATGTGGATGAGGAAGCCGTGATTCCACTTATGACGGTAGATTTGCTTTACGATGTACCGCTGGTACTGGAAGATGCCGGTCTGGGTGATTATCTGGTGGAACAACTTCAACTTGAGGTGACGAAACCGGTACTAGATGAATGGCGTGCGATGACGCAGCGCATGCGGTCGGCAAAAAAGAATTTGAAGATCGCAGTGGTGGGAAAGTACATTGAGCTGCATGATGCCTATATGAGTGTCAAGGAAGCCTTGTTCCACGCAGCCACATCCCAGAACTCTCAGCTTGAAATTTCATGGATTTACTCCGGTGATCTCGAAAAGGGAAAGAATTGGGATGCTCTCGCAGATGTTGATGGAATCGTGGTGCCGGGGGGATTTGGTTATCGCGGCGTGGAAGGTAAGAATTTGGCGGCGCGGTTTGCCCGTGAGCGTAAGATTCCGTTCCTCGGCCTGTGCTTGGGTATGCAGGCGATGTGCATTGAATTCGCACGTAATGTGTGTGATCTAGAAAATGCGAACAGTTCGGAATTTGAGGTTACGGCTCATCCGGTGATTGACCTGATGACCGAACAGCGCGGTGTAACCGATCTGGGTGGAACGATGCGGTTGGGTATTTACCCATGCCAGTTGGTTCCCGGCTCCGCTGCTGCTTTTGCTTACGGCAATAAGCCTGTGGTAGAGGAGCGCCATCGTCATCGGTTCGAGTTTAACAACACCTATCGGACGCAGTTTGAGCAGCGGGGTATGGTGTTCAGTGGTCTAAGTCCAGATGGACAGCTTGTAGAGATTTCCGAGGTGAAGGATCATCCCTTCATGGTGGGCAGCCAATTTCACCCCGAATTTCTCAGTCGCCCGAATGCACCCCATGCGCTATTTAGCGGACTTGTCACGGCTGCATTGAACTACCGTCAGGCGGGGCGTCCCGGTAGCCAGCTAGAGAGTGCAAATGGTTATGTGCCCGAAGTGCCTGTAGATGAATCAGAGTTGAGGAAGTCTTTGTAATGTCTCTCGTTCGCTATATTGAGTTAATGCCCAAAGTAGAAACATTCCTTCAACTGGAAGGAGCTTTTGCGCGGAATTCGCTGCTGCATATTGCCGAGCAAAATGATATTCCATTTACGCTCAAGCATTATAAACAGTGGACTGCGCTGGTGGATAAGCCAGATTACAATCGGCTGGATGATTTGATTCAGACGACGGCACAGTGGATTCAGACTCCAGACGATCTGGCGCGATTGGTTTATGAGCTGGGTGTGGCGCTGGCAAAGCAAAACATTCGATATGCGGAAGTGGGTGTTAGCCCTGCGTTGTATGTGGAACAGGGTTTTACCTTCGAGCAGTTTCTGAACGCGATTAACGACGGTAGAAGCCGGGCTGAACGTGCTTGGAAGGTGGGTATGCGCTGGGTGTTGAATATCCGGCGCACGCAGGTGCGTACTTCGGAGGATGTGCTGCGATGGGTTTCGAGTGCAGCAGCCAAGCGGGGCGGGGTGGTAGGTCTGGGTGTGGCGGGGCGCGAAATTGGGCCGGAAGAAGACATTGTGGAGCGCACCTTTCGTACTGCCCAGAAAAAAGGTATTGGACGCGCACCGCAGATCGAGACACTATCTTCTGCGGAGGAGGCGGCGCAGGTCATTGACGTGTTCGGGCCAGACCGCTTACTGGTCGGGACAAAGCTGGCGCAAGCACCAGAGGCCATGCGGTTGCTGGCGGATGCACAAATACCTGTCAGCGTATGTATGCCCCGTGCTGTTCACCTGAATCAGATTGCCAACATTAGCGCCTTTCCGCTTCGCAAGATGTATGATGATGGGCTGGCGGTGTCTCTATCGTCGGGTTTAGCCAATCTGTATCATACAAGCCTAAACGCTGAATACAAAGCGGCGGCAGAAATTCACGATTTCTCTGCTCGTGAGATCGAGAGTATGGTACTCAACGGGGTTCGAGGAACGCTGTTGCCTGATGATGAAAAAGCAACGATGACCGCCGATTTTAAGCGGCAATTTGCGCAGATTCGCGCTGAACTGGGGATTGCTGACGATTAGCGCACAAATGAGCAGGCATTGAACGAAAGAGGCCATTCTTTGGGGAATGGCCTCTTTTTATTCAAGTTGTTCTTCAAAGCAAGAACGTTATGCACGCTCAGGCTTTAGGAGTTGCAGCATTTGCAGGAGTACCTGCCGGACGCTTGATTTCTGGGTGGCGACGCAGGGCATTACCGTCACATCACCGCCTGCTTTTGTGCCGCGCCGAACTTCTGCTAACTTCGCGGCACCGGGCAAATCGGTCTTGTTGGCGACGATTAGGTAAGGCACGCGCATATAATTCGTGAACTGGTTGACAAGATCGGCAGCATCCGGGAAGGATGGGGTATCGGTACTGTCTACCAGCACGATGAAACCTTGCATTTCATTCGAGAGGATTTCCCACATGAAATCAAAGCGTGTCTGTCCCGGTGTACCGTACAGGTAGAGCGTTTCTCCATCTAGGAGGGTGCGACCATAGTCCATCGCTACCGTTGTTTCGGCTTTGATGCCTTTGTCTTCGGTGGTGATTCGCTTTTCTGTTGATACAACAGGAATATCAGAGATTGTCCGAATGAATTCTGTTTTGCCGGAATTGAACGGCCCGGTTACGACGATTTTATAGGCCGCCACGAGCAGACCCTCCTTCGGAAGGGGAGTGATTAATCGTTGATTCGATTGTACGGCTAAAGCAGAGTGCCTGCAAGCAGCATCCTGCGCGAAAATCTTTATGCTTGGTCAGGAAGTGGTCGTTTAAAGTCCACGAAACGGTAGCCAACTCCGCGTTCGGTCAAGATGTATTTAGGGTTCGCGGGATCCTCCTCGATCTTTTCACGCAGGTAATTCACGTAAAGGCGGACGTAATGCGCTTCATCCCGGTATTCGTATCCCCAGACTTTTGCAAGAAGCTGGTCATGGGGGACTGTCCAACCTGCGTTTTCGATGAGGTGATACAACAAGCGGTACTCGGTGGGGCGGAGTTTGACATGCTCGCCATTGACGAGAACTTCGCGGCGATTGAAATCTACGCTCAGGCGATCATCCACACGCAGAACCGCTTCATCTGGCGCGCTGGAAGGCATCGTGGCACGACGGAGAACGGCTTTGATTCTGCTGGATAATTCACGCGGGCCAAAAGGTTTGGTGATGTAGTCATCGGCTCCGAGTTCAAGGCCATATACGCGGTCGTTTTCTTCACCCTTTGCGGTGAGCATAATGACCGGGATGGAAGAAAACTCCCGCAGCATTCGCAGGGTTTCAAAGCCATCTAATTCGGGCATCATGACATCCAGCAGGACAATATCCGGTAGTTTGGTGCGGATTGATTCCAGTGCTTCGATACCGTTGTGCGCTTCGAGAACCTGATGCCCTTCAAGCTCCAAATTCATTCGGATGAACCCGATCATACGTAGTTCATCATCCACCACCAGAATACGTTTTCCGTCACGGTGGGCTGTTTTTGGAAGTTTTGCATTCATACTTGGCTATCTTTACTCAGTCGTTACGCCAGAGTTGCGGGAAGTCTGCCTGTGCGTTCGGGTCTGGCAAGACCTGCACCATATTGATACGCGACCACGGGAACAAGACGGTTGTTACGCCTTCGTCTAGCCATTCGACTTCACGATCTTTTCGATCACGCGGATTGCGTCCGACGATCATGATGTCAGAAGGGTGGGGGAGTTGTTCTACATCTACCTTGATTGGCTCGGAGTTAGCGACATGTAGCAGAAGGGTAATCATTGTATGCCTCTTGCGTGAGAAGTGGTTACTTAAAATAGACGTGGGCGATGAGCTTGCCAAGCCGGATTTCATCCCCATCCCGCAGAATACGGGGTTGATCTGCGATAAGGCGCTGACCGTTCAA
>CAIPFY010000084.1 GCA_903864435.1 uncultured Chloroflexota bacterium
GAGCATTCACTTGCTGCCAACGGCGCTCATGTCGTGGGAAGCAGCCACGCTCGATCGGAATTTCTCCATGCGCTCGGCAGAAGGCGCTATGCCTAGCGGCGAAGATGATCCGGTCAACTCATGGCGGCACACTGCGCCCCTGATGGCACAGGCGCAGGTGAACCTGTATCTGCGCGAGGCGCTGCGCAACAACGCCTATATTCTGATGGTGCATACTGCTTGCACCGGACGCAACCCGCTGTTCGCCGCGCAGGTGGCGATGGCGCTGTTCGGCCCGCAAGAAACCAGCAATGGCAGCGTTCATGGCGGCTACGAAGTCATCCATGCGTCCAGCACAGGCGAGGTGGATGCGGCGGTGCGTAACCTGAACACGCTGGATGTGGAACACTGGGTTCCCAGCCATGAACGGCGGTTGCGGCATCTGGTCAGCCAGCGAGAAGCGGCGCTGGCCTTCCGGTTGCCCGTTCCGGGGCCGGAAGGGGTTCCGGGCGTGGCGCCCATCCCTTCCCGGCCCACGCCGCCCCCGCCCCATCTGCCCGCCACCGGAACGCTGCTAGGGCAGAGCGTGGCGCGGGTGGGCGGGATGCCGGTGCGCGTGCGGCAGGGGCGCAATGATCGCCGCCGCCACACCTATGTCGTTGGCAAGACCGGTACGGGCAAAAGCACGCTGCTCGAAAATGCCGCGCTGCAAGACATCGAGGATGGGCAGGGCATTTGTGTGATTGACCCGCATGGCGAGCTGGTGAACGAAATCCTGCTGCGCATCCCTGAAAATCGGGCGCAGGATGTGGTGGTGTTCGACCCCTCGGACGATCAGCGTCCGGTAGGGCTGAACCTGCTGGAAGCCCGCAGCGAAGCCGAAAAGCACATGATCGTGAACGAGTTCATCGGCCTGCTGATTCTGATGTACGATCCGCACAATCAGGGCATCGTCGGGCCGCGCTTCCAGCACAACGTCCGCAATGCGATGCTGGCGGTGATGGCGCACGAAGGCGGCACCTTGATCGAAGTGGTGCGGGCGCTTTCGGACTACAGCTACGTGAAAGGCTTGATGTCCAAAGTGACCGACCCGCTGGTGCGCACCTACTGGCTGAAGCAAATCCCCAATACCAGCGACTATCACAAGAGCGAAATTTTGGATTGGCTGGTGAGCAAGTTCAGCCGCTTTGTGGGGGATGAGCGCGTGCGCCACATCATCGGTCAGCGCCGGACTACGCTGGACTTCCGCCGCATCATGGACGAGCGAAAAATCCTGCTGGTGAACCTCTCCAAAGGGAAAATCGGGCCAGAAAACGCGCAGTTCCTCGGCCTGCTGCTCATCCAACGGCTGCTGCTGACGGCGCTCAGTCGGGCGGATATGCCGATGGCGGAACGGGCGGATTTCATGATTTATGTGGACGAGTTCCAGAACTTCGCCACGCCGCTGTTCGCCACCATGCTCAGTGAAGGGCGCAAGTATGGCGTGGCTGCTACGATGGCGAACCAGTACCTCACGCAGTTGATCCAGCCCATCCGCGAAGCCGTGTTCGGCAACGTGGGAACGCTGATTAGCTTCAACCTCGGCACAAGCGATGCACAGGCGCTCACGCCGGAAATGCAACCGGTGTTCGGCGTGGAAGATCTGGTGGGGCTGCCCAAGTTCACAGCCTGCGCCAAGCTGCTTGTGGATGGCGGCACCACCGCGCCGTTCACGATGCAAACGTTGCCCAACGTGCGCCCGCCCGACGAAGCCCGCCGCGAACGCCTGCTGGAACAATCCCGCGAGCGTTACGGGCGCGACGCGAACGAACTGCGTGCGGAAATCGAGGAACGGTTCTCGTATTTGAGGCCGGAGCAGGTCAAGGAAGACATGGACTGGCTCGCCGCCAAGCTCAAACGAGCGAATGATTCTAAGGCGACTTAACAGCCCGCGAACGGAACACCACACAGGCGGGCGGGGCGCATAACCCCGCCTGTCCCTTTCGGCTACTTAACCCGAACCAGTGAAGGGCGCTCATGTGATGTACGATAGAGTTGCAGGTGCATCCATTGTCAACGACCCCTTAGCTAAAGCTAGGGGCTTGTAGGAATACAAGCTAGGTTGACCCGACTCAGCCACCAGCCGAAAGGCTGACGGCTACGTTAGTAGTAGCAGTTCAAGACCTATCTACGGGTGCTTCACCAGCCCGTAGCACTAGAACCTACGCATTAAACAGATTGAAGGTCTAAATCAGTGTGCGGTTGGGATAGTACGGGCTACTCACATTGTCAAGGTGAACTTCACCCCCGC
>CAIPFY010000085.1 GCA_903864435.1 uncultured Chloroflexota bacterium
CACAGGTGATCGCCAGTGGTGTCCCGGTGACGTTCATTCCGCTGGATGCCACCAATCAGCTACCGTTGAACTTGAAGTTCTACCGCAAGCTCTCTGCAAATCGGACGACGCCAGAGGCCGAGTTTGTCTATCTCGTGATGTCGGACATCGCGCCGTATATGAGCAATGGCTTCTTTTTCTGGGATCAACTGGCGGCGGCGGTGGCTACGGACGAGCGCGTCGTAACCATCGAGGAACGCACCATCACGGTTATCACGGACGAAGGTACGGAATTCGGGCGTACCCTGATGGATGAGGCGGGCTATCCGGTGCGGGTAGCGATCGCTGCTAACCAAGCCCTATTCGAGCAAATTTTCCTGAACGTGTTAAACGGGCGTGAACCAGAGGCGGAATAACCCCAATAGGCGGCAGGTGGACACGGCGCGAGCCGTGTCCCTACGAAAGAGTGTTCGCCCCCCAAAAACCTACCCATCACGCGGGTTCGTAACCGTGTCGTAACCCTCATACGGCGGGCAGTTGCCGGGGATGGACAGTTCTTGACCGGCGAAGATGCGGTTAGGCTTCTCGACGGCGTTCTGCTCGGCAAGGCAAGCCACATGCACATCGAACTGCGCCGCGATGCCGTCCAGCGTGTCGCCCGCCTGCACCGTGTAGGCGTTCCCGCCGCCGCCGCCCTGCCCGCTGGTCGCCGCGCTGGAGGTTCCGGTTTCGCTGCTGCTGCCGCTACGGGGATTCGTGACGAAATCCACGCCATCATAGGGCGGGCAGGCAAAATCAATCACAATCCGGTCGCCCACGCGCAGTTTATCGGGTCGCGTCAGGTTATTCTTTTCCACTAAACAGGCTGGTTGCACATCATAAAACGCCGCAATTTGATCGAGTGAATCATAAGCCACGACGGTATGCGTGGTATTTTCCTGCGCCAAAGCTGCTGTGCTGCCCATTAGCAGCAGCGCCAGCACCAACAAGGGCAGTCCAACACGGAACATGCGGGTCATCATCAGCTCCTTGTGTTATGTGTTTCTTCATAAAGAATAGTGGACTTCTGCGCGGTTGAATATAGGACTGCGGTACGAAAACGCTTGCTTTAGGGCGAGCGCCCCGAAGCGATGAGCAACCGGCACGGCATCAGGAGCGTATCGTGTGACAAATGTTAATGGCCTGAAGTGTGTTTTAACGTTATCCTGTTAAGAGAGTAGGCAGCACACTCTACACGGGCCTGAAAAACCCCGCGTATTGCGGGGATGGCACCGCGCCGAACAGTGTAGAATCGGTCTTGTAGTGTGGTGGCTTGCGCGGTTGGTTTTTCGATTAGGACATACCCATGAGACGTGGCACCATTTTCATTTTCCTGTTCATTGTGCTGGCCGCCGCCATTGTCGGTGCCAGCCAGTTCTTACGCGCACAACCCCCGCTGGAAATTACCGTCGCGGTTGACCCGCTGACGCAGGCGTGGGCGCAGGAAGCGGTGGACGCGCTGAACGCCACCCAACCCACCGTGAGCGCCACCCGCCGCGTCCTGTTCAAAGTGACCGCGACTGACGATCTGGATGCGTGGGCGGGCAGCGGGCGGGCATGGACGACCAGCAGCCACCCGGACGCATGGCTGGCGGCATCCGCGTTGTCGGTGCAATACGCACAGGACAACGGGGTGTCGGTGGTCACGCTCACCCCGTCGCTGGCGCGTACCCCGCTGCTGTGGGGCGGGTATGCCAGCCGTGTGAATGTGGCGACACAGAACGGCGCGCAACCGCTGGATTGGCCGACCATACAAACGCTGGCGAAAGCCGAACGCTGGGATGCAGCAGGCGGGCAAACCGACTGGGGCTTTGTCAACCTCGCGTTCGCCCAACCCAACCGCAAAATCGGCGGTGTGGCGGCGCTGCTCTCCGGCGCAGCCAGTTTCTACCAGACTCCGGTTCTGGATGGGCGTGCCCTCAGCCAGAGCGATTTCCACGACTGGTTGACGCCAGTGGTACAGAGCGTGCCGAACTTCACCACGCTCGGCAGCGACCCGGCAGCGGCGATGGCCGGCTCGTCATCAATCGCCTCAATCGCGTTGCTCCCCGAAGCCCAATGGCTGCTCAACCTGCGCGGCTTGCTCAACAATGAAGATGTGCGCCTGAACTATCCGGCCTATCAGTTCGTACTGGATTTCCCGCTGGCCGTGTGGCAGGACAGCACCGCCACCGACGCAGTAGACGTGGGCGAAGCCGTCAAACTGCTGGCGGACGCGCTGGCCGCGCCGACGGCACAAGGACGGCTGACGGCCTTCGGGCTGCGGTCTGCGGCGGCAGAACCTACCAACGCGGATGCGCTGTTCACAGCGGCAGTCCCTTACGGGGTGCTGCTGACGCCGGACTACGGGCAGATCACACAGATTCCGCCGCGTTCGGATACGCAGGGGCTTATCCAGTGGTTTAGCTCGAATCAGTAAGGACGGTTCTGCTGATTGGCGGCAGAATGACGGGGATACAGTGACGGACGAGAGGAGACTAGGCTTCATGACATCTTCAACGCTCATCACCAGTTTGCTCAAAACGGCGCTCGATTCGGACAGCTTTTCTCTGGATGAACTGTATATGATGCGCGATCTGCTAGGGCAGACCATCGAACGGCGCGAAGAACAGGTGAAAGCGCACGAGACGCTGCGGATGAACTCCTCACGCGAAAAGTTCATCAAAGACATTATGGAGTATGGCAAACGGGTGAACCTGCCGATGGCGCCCGAACACCTGCGAACAGTGGGCGAATTCCTGTACGACAGCGACGTGCTGGGGCTGTCTCCCGAACAGATTATTTCGGTTAATCAACCACATCCAGCGCAACCCGACAAGGAGTAAAACACGATTATGAAACAACGGATTATCTTTGCGTTGCTGGCAGCCGTTGCGCTGTTGCTCACCGCCTGCGATCTGCCGGGGAGCAGTGGCACCACGACCACCACCGGGGGGAAGCCAGCGAATGCCATCGAAGTGAGCATCATCTACGCGCCCGAATCCGCGCTGTATATGCCGCGCATCATTCAGTCGTTCAACGAACTGTCGGCTAAAGGCACGAACCCCGAAACCGGACAGCCCTACGCCAGCGGCGAAAAACCGGTGTGGATTGTGGACCCGACCGAGGGCAAAGGCGGCTCGTCCGGTACGAGTATGCAGGGCATCGTCAACGCCATCATCGCGCCCAACAACCAGAACGTGCTGAAGCCGGTCATCTTTGAACCGTCGGTCAGCCATTGGCTGGCGCTGGCGAACGAACGCTCAGGCCGCGAATTGTTCGACCTTGCCAACAGCCAGCCCACCGCCAACGCGCCCGTCGTGATGGCGATCTGGGAGAGCCGGTTGCAGGCCATCCGCGACAAAGTGGGGCATGACGACATCGGTTGGGAAGAACTGCTGCAAGTGCTGAACAGCCCGAACGGCTGGTGCGATTACGGCATCACGAACTGCCGCCGTACCGTGTTCTACGGACACACCGACCCGTTCGTAAGCTCCACCGGCCTCTCCACGCTGATCGCGGAATTTTACGCCTCTGCCCGCGAGAACGGCTTCACAGGCCGCGAACTCGATCTGGCGCAGGTGCGCGACAACACGGTGCAGCAGGGTGTACGCCGCATCGAAACCCTGATCCGCCACTATTCCAGCCGTACCACCGAATTTAAGGAATACATCGCGCAGGGGCCGGAATATCTGGACTTTGTGGCACTGGAAGAAAACGACCTGATCTACATCAATCGTGGCCTGACGCAGTATAAGCCGCCGGAGAAGTTGGTGGCGCTGTACCCGAAGGAAGGCACGATCTGGCATGAGCATCCGTTTGGCATCGTCAATGCCGACTGGGTAACGGCGGAACAGAAGCAGGCGGCGCAGTTGTTCACGCGCTACGTGCTGCTCGCCCCGCAGCAGGAAATCATCATGGGCGAAGGCTTCCGCCCGGTGAACCCGGATGTCAAGCTGGCCTTCCCGTTCGTGGATGAGAACGGCGTGACGCTGGAAGGCCCCAAGACCATTCTGGATGTGCCGTCGGCGGATGTGATTATCGCCATTCAGGAAAGTTGGGCGCTGGTCAAGAAGCAGGCCGACATTTTGCTGGTGGTTGATGTCTCCGGCTCGATGCTGGACGAGGACAAGATCGGTCAGGCAAAGCAGGCTGCGCTGCGCTTCCTTGACGAGATGGAATCCGGCAACCGCGTCGGGTTGGTGGTCTTTAACGATCAGGTGTCGGTGCGCGTGCCGTTGGGCAGCTTTGAAACCGTCGAACCCACGTTGCGCTCCACCATCGAGAACCTACGCGCCGATGGCGGGACGGCGCTGTATGATGCGCTGGCAGCGGTGATCGGCAGCTTGAATCAAGAGCAGGACAACGAGCGCATCCGGGCGGTGGTCATGCTCAGTGACGGCGCGGATACCGCCAGTTCGGGCATCCTGAACGACGTGCTACGCGCCATCGAAGCCAGCCGCAGCGACCTGAATCCAGTGATCGTGATTCCGGTGGCTTACGGCTCCAACGCCGACATCAGCACGCTAGGCAGCATCGCCCGCGCCAGCGCCACCACCGTGCAGTCCGGCGACCCGAACAACATCTCCCGCGTGCTGGAGATCATCGGCAGCTACTTCTAAACCCAAACCTCACCCCCTGCCCGGTTTTGGGGTTTCGTAGGGACACGGCTCGCGTCGTGTCCTCACTGTATTTCACCCCTCTCCTAGCTGTACTCAGCGGTTGGGAGAGGCGGACGGGGGTGAGGGCTTTTGAACGACTGCCCCGTCCCCCCCCAATGCGCCGGATTACATTTTTGAATTGCAGAAAAGCGCGTTCAAGATATGATTATCCTAAAGACACCGTTTTTGATGTCAGGGGGTTCTATGGCTCGGCGCATCAGTCTCATCTTCGTTGTGGCGCTGCTGGTGGTAGTGGCGCTGCCGGTTCATGCAGGCAGCAGTCGCAGCGCAGTTTTTAGCATTTCGTGCAAGGGTTTCACCGGAATCAGCGGCAACATTTTGCTGGATCGGGACAACACGGGCGAGAAAAGCGAAGCCTTCATTGTCAGTGCCACCGATGGCTCCGGCAAGATTGTCTACGAACCGAAGCAGGACAGCTTCTTCGTGGGGGGCAACGTGGCATGGACAGGCGGCACCCTGTACGAGTGGACAGCCGCGCCCGTCTTTAACCCAATCACCCTGCGGATTGTCAGCCCTGCGGGGAATGACCTGCCCGCCGAGTTAATCACGCTGGCGTCTGGCACTTGCGCGGGGCTGCCCCGTTACGGCATCCTGCCCGGTGTGGGTCAGTTCGTCCCCGGCGACACATCGCCCTCGGTAGACGCGAACGAAGTACCGCCGCGCCCGAACGATGCGCTCGATGTCAGCCAGGATTTGGTCGGCTATCTGGTGGTGAACATTGATAACCTCTCGCTGCGTTCCGGCGACGCCCCCGAATATTCGCTGGTGGGCATCGTGGACGGCGGTAGCATCCTGATTCCGCTAGGGCGCAATCAGGACTTTACATGGTGGTACGTGCAGATTGGCGATCTGATCGGATGGGTCAAATCCGAATTTCTGGTGGTGCGTGGCAACCTGACCGATGTGCCGGTGGTGGAAGCGGCGGGCGAACTGACGCCGGTCACGCTGGTGGTGTTCCTCGATCAACCACTGCTCTCCGCCCCGCGTGATACCGCGCTGCCGCTTTGCACCATCGGCGGCGACCATGCTTACACCGTGATTGGTCGCAACCGCAGCGAAACATGGTACGAAGTGCAGGCCACCTGCGATAACGTAGTCGTCAACGGCTGGCTGGATGCGGTTGTGGGTGCGCTGCGTAATCCGGCAGGCGTGCCGATTCCGGTTTCGAGCTAACCATTCTATCCGCACAGACGCGCAAGCCGCTTGTCGTTCGCACGATAGGCGGCTTGCGCCTAAAATGTGATTCTATGATCTCCCTCCTGCGTACACTAGCCATCTGGACTCTGATCGCGCTATGGGGCGCTGCCGTCCTTCCGGCACACGCGCAGGCCGACCCGCCGCTGGTCGGCCCCGCCTTCGCGTTCGTCAGCGCCGAACAAGACGCGCTCTACCTGTATGATGTGGGGACAGGCTTTACGCGCCGCCTTGCGCCGACGACGGGCTGGCTGAACGTGTGGGGGTTCGTGGAAGGCGGCTGTCGCGTGGTGTATACCGCCGCGTCCACACCCACCGCGCCCGCCCGACTCTACAGCGTGCGCTTGGACGGCAGCGACCCGCGCCTACTGGTGCAGTTCAACGACTTGCCGCCCGACCAATGGGGCGTGTGGGAGCCGCAGCCCTCGCCGGACGGGGCGCAGATCGCGTTTGTGCTACTGCGGGCGGCCAGCACGGGCGAATATACCTACACCCATCATCTCGCGGTAATTCCGGCTTCCGGCGGTGTTCCCGTGCTGTACAGCCGCACCGGAGATGAGCATGAGCCGGAATGGTCGCCGGATAGCCGCTGGATCACGTATATGTCCTACAGCGGGCGCGTGCCGGGTGCTGATCCGGCTTCAACAGCCGTCCCCACACCGGAAGGTCAGCCCGTCAACCCGACTGGCCTGCTGCATGAGGCCGATCTGTGGGTGGTGAGCGCCGATGGCAGCACCAAATATCGCCTGACCGATTTCCCGGTGGGCAGCGTGCGCGCCCCGCGCTGGAGTCCAGATGGCTATCTGGTCAGCTTCGTGTATTCGCCCACCCCCAACAACGAAATGTTCTTCATGATCGGCGCAGCGGAAGGGGCGCTCCCTACCCCCCTGAGCGCCGGAACAAGCCTGATTCTGGATACCACATGGTTTCCCGATAGCACCGCGCTGCTGGCCTCCGCACGCGGCCTGCAAAGCGTGGCGGAAAATGTGCTGTGGCGCGTGCCGCTGGTCGGCGCTGCCGAGTCCGATGCCAGTCGCGTGCTGGCAGATGTGCCGTATGCCGACTACCCGCGTTTCAGCGCGGATGGGGGCTGGCTGACCTTCCGCACCGAGTACGGCCTCGGCCTAGCAGATGTCCGCAGCGCCGCGTGGTCGCTGCTGGATATGCCAGCGGGCAATATGCCGCCAGTGTGGACACCCGCCGCCTTCGCTGGTGAACGCGCCTGCGGGTAAATTTCCCACGCACTCATTTTTACACAAAATGTATTTTTCCCCTATACTTCACAAGTGGAATTGATTTTCCTTGTTTCGCAAACAACAGGAGATGCACGGTGAAACGATGGGTATGGGTCGTGTTGTTTTTGTTGGGGACGTTTGGAATCGTGCAGGGGCAAGATGTTGCCAACTGGACGATCTTGCACTACACAGCGGTAGATAATAACCTCGAAGGCGCGGCCTTCAACGATTACTACGAGATGCAGAGCGCCGGTAGTGGGGACGGCGTGAACATCGTCACCCAGTTTGACCGCGCCGAAGGTCACGAGACGCGCTTTGGCGATTGGACAGGGACGCAACGGTTCTACATCGAGCAAGTGCCGGCGCAGCCTACGCCCGATATGGCGGACAAGCGGGCGGCGCTGGTGGGCTACTTCACGCAGCAGGGGTATAGCGATGTTGCGCCGCAGATCGAAGCGATGGACGATGCCACTGTTAACAGCATCTACGAGAACAACAACGTCGGCGTGTCGTTCGACCAGACTCCCATCGAGGATTTGGGCGAAGTGGACATGGGCGATCCGCAATCGCTGACCGATTTCATCGTATGGGGCGCGGCGAACTTCCCCGCCAATCACTACATGATCGTGATCGGCAGTCACGGCGGCGGCTGGCGCGGCATCGGCCCCGATGAAGGGGCCGGCGAACCGTCCATGCTCGAAATGCCGGAAATTGACGCGGCACTGAGCGCGGCACAGGAACAACTGGGCATCGAGAAGTTCGACATCGTGGGCTTCGATGCCTGCTTGATGGGCGTGACCGATGTGGCGGTCATGCTGGAATCCCATGCCGATTATGTGCTGTTTTCGCAGGAAGTCATCCCCGGCAACGGCTGGGAATATGCTAAGAGCATCACCGCCATGAAAGAAAACCCGGACTGGGATACCTTTCAGGTGGGCGCGAACTTTGTAGATAACTATATGGCCTACTACGCGGGCGAAGGGGCGCGCACCAAAGTAGACCTCGGTCTGGTGCAGACGGCGGGTCTGCCCGCGCTGGTGGCGGCGCTGCAAAACTTCGCGGCGGTGGTGGGCGCTGATCCGGTTGAACTGATCTCCGCACTGGGAACGGCACGCAACAACAGCCAGTCGTTCGCGGTGTCGCTGGCCGATGGCGGCGAATACTACTCGTACATTGACCTGAAAGACTTCATCAAATGGTTCAGCGTGCAGACCACCATCACCGAAGAAGCCTACAATGCCGCGCAGGAAGTGCTGGCGGCCTATGACGGCGCGGTAGCGTACTCGCTGGCGGATAGCAAACTGCCCGGCTCGAACGGTCTGGGCATTTATTTGCCCGCCACGCCGCAGGTATTCGCCGCCTATGGTGAAGCCTATCCAGTATCCGCGCCCGCGCCGATGGCCTTCTGGCAGGACTACCTGAACGGCTTCTACGCCACCGTTGTCAGCACGCTGGACGGCAGCGCCCTGCAACTGGAGATCAGCAACGTGTTCACGCTGGGCGAAACCGGCAGCACCCTCGATACGCCGATCATCAGCTTCGACGCGGCGGGTAAGGGCGTGGTGGATATGGTCTACAGCGTGTTCTACATGCAGGACGACGGCACGCAGATCATCGTGGATACCGCGCCCATCGCCTACACGTCGGTACTGCCGACGGGCGAAACCGTGATCGAATATCCCAACGAACTCACGCCCAGCACCTTCAAATGGGGCGTGGAATTCCCCAATCTCAGCGACGGCACGAATACGGTGCTGGGGCTGCTGCAATCCAGCGGCGCAAGCAGCAGCGAGTCGCGGGTGTTCGGCACGTATGTGAGCGCACAGGGCAACCAGACGGCGGTGCTGATCTTCGACAGCGCCACCTACGAATATAAGGGGATGCTGGCGCAGGCCGAGGGCGGTGCGCCGTATGAAGCCCGTCCGCAACTGGGTGAGCAGTTCATCGTGGATATGGTTACGATTACCCCCGAAGGCGAAGTGAAATCCGTCCCGCTGGATGGCACCCCCCTCACCTTCGGCGTGACTCCCTTCACGCTAACCTATGCGCCTGCGATCAGCGGCAACTACTCCGTCGGCCTGAGCATCAAGGATTTGGCGGGCAACAACCTGTACAAGCAGGTTGATCTGACCATCAATAACGATGCGGTGGATGGCAGTATGCGCGGCTATACCGACATCAACGCCGGCGTGCATTTCGTCTACCCGTTCGCATGGGGCGACACGGTGACGTTCAACAATGATGACGGCACAACTAGCGATATGGCGAGCTTCGAGCAAGACGGTCAGATGTACTCGATCACCGCAACGGCCTATGCCGACACCGACCCGCAGGCGGCGTTGGATGCGGCGCTGTCCACCCTTGCCGTCGAAATCGGGGATGTGACCGAAGCCACGCTAGGCGGCCTGCCCGCGCTGCGCCTCGATTACAGCTACGAATCCGACGCGGGGACGATGATTGGCGCATTGTTCAGCGTGGTGAACCCCGAATCGGGCGCAGCTATCGTGTTCCAGATGGACGCGGCGGGCGGGGAAGATAACCTGACCGCGCTCATCGGCATGGTGGATGGGTCGCTGTTCCTGTTCGCGCCGCGCTAGGTTTCGCTTTTTAGCATATGCTTTTTGCCCCCTCACCCCTGAAAAGAGGCGGGGGCAAAAAGCCTTTCTTCTCGAAGCCCAATGGATTTAACCGCATTCAGTCCTGACCTGCGGCGGCATCCGGGAGGGGTTTTTCGGGGTGGCGATGGCGACGCGCCTGCCAACGCTGCCATGTGCCGACAATGCCGAAGGGAAACACGATCACCGCCAGAATGAAAATGACACCGAGCAGCAGCGCCCAGATGTTCGCAATATCAATCACCACGCCGCCGAGATTAATCTGGGCATCTCGCAAGAACACATCCAAAAAGTGCAACCCGCCCGCCCCGATGACCGGCCCGGTAAACGTGCCAATGCCGCCGATGATGGTCATGAGCAGCGGATCAACGGTATAACTCACGCCGAGGAGTTCGGGGCCGACCTTCTTATTGAGGATAACCTGTAACAACCCGGCAACACCGGCCAGCATCCCTGCGAACATGATGGACAGCAGTTTGTAGTTCAGCGTGTTATAGCCCATAGACTGAGCGCGATCTTCATTTTCCCGGATGGCCTTAAACACAGCGCCAGATGGTGAATTCACCAGACGCCGGATGAACACGAATGTCAAGATCACGGCGGCCAGCGAGAGGTAATAAAAATTGATGCGGCTCTGTGAAGGATCAAGCCATGCCGGTAATTCGGTGATGGCAAAACCATCTTCGGCGCGGGTGAGCTGCCAGCGGCTAAAAAAGATGTAGAACATCTCTGCCACAGCCAGCGTAAAAATGGCGAAATACACCCCTTTCAGCCGCAAGGTAACGAAACCAATCACCAGTGCCAGCACCCCGCAAAGTACGATTCCCAGCGCCGCACCGACGAACAACGCCAGTGTGGTATCTATTGCCGTGTATTCCAGCATCAGACCGAGGACGTAACCCGAAGTGCCGAAAAACAGGGCGTGACCGAACGAGATCACACCGGTGAAGCCAAAAAGCAGGTTGTAACTCATGGCGAGGATGATGAGAATATAGGCTTCGATCAATACCGACTGCCAGCGCACCGACTCGCCGCGCATAATCATGCGATCACCGCGTACCACGCCGTAAGGGCTGGAATCGGTGATCGCGCCCACAATGAACGGGAACAGCACCAGAAAGGCGAACAACAGCAACGGCAGCGCGTTACGGCGCAGCCAGCCACGCTGAATGGGAGAGTTCTGTTTTTGAATCACCGCATCACCCGCATTTCTGAACGGATAGGACAACGTTCATCGAGAATTTCCGAACAACCCACTGGGGCGCACCAGCAGCACCAGCACCAGCAAAAGCATCGGCGTGATGCTGGGCAGCGCCGCAAACGAAGTTCCGATGGCGGTATCCTGCGCCACCGCGATTGCCAACCCGACCAGTACACTGCCCACCGCCGTCCCTGCATAGCTGCCCATACCGCCCAGCACCACGACTGCGATGGCTTGCAGCAGGAAACCACTGCCCAGTGTGGTAGACGCGCCGAGAAAAGGTGCTGCTACAGCGCCGCCGAAGGCTGCAATGGCGCAGCCCAGCGTAAATACCAGCGTAAACACCGACCGGACATGGATGCCAAGCGCCTGTACCATCTCGCGGTCTTCCACGCCAGCGCGAATGATGATGCCAATGCGCGACCGCTGGAGCAGCAGGCCGATGGCGACGATGAGAGCGATGCCCATGCCCACCACAAACAACCGGTAGGTGCTGAACCGCTGCCCGAACAATTCAAAGAAACTTTCGCGCACCCCGAACAATTCCGTCCAACTGTAGGGCGTGGTCGTCCAGATGAATTTGACCAGTTCCAGCGCCACCAGCGACACGCCAAAGGTGAGTACCAGTTGAAAAATAGGGCGGCTGTACAGCGAACGCAGTAAGAAGCGTTCCAGCACATAGCCAAAGGCCGCACCCACAAGCACCGCCGCGAGAACAGCCACCACAAAGCGAAAATTAGGATCGGGGATGATGTTGGTCAGGTCAATCAGGCCGCCCGTATGCTGCACATCGAAGGCCACATACGCGCCCACCATAAAATAGCTACCCTGCGCCATATTCAGCACGTCCATCAAGCCAAACACGATAGACATGCCAGCGGCGACCAGAAACAACAGCATCCCCTGAAACAGCCCCGACAGCAGCGTGATGCCAAAATCGCCTAGACTGTTGGAATTTATCAGGGCAACACCCAGCAAAAAGATCAGAATGACGAAAATGGCGATGAGCGATGTTCGCTGCGATCTCATGTTAGGCCACCCCTAAATAACGCTGGATGAGAGCCTGATCCTTGACTAGATCAGCCATGCGACCATCGAGGGCGCTGTGCCCCGAATCGATGATGACATAGTTTTGTCCTAGTTTGCTGGCGACACGGAAGTTTTGTTCCACCAGCAGCACCGATACCTGCCCGGAAAGCCGTTGAATGGCCGCGATTAACTGCTCGATGATGACCGGAGCCAGCCCTTCGCTAGGTTCGTCAATCAACAGCAGGCGGTTCTCTGGCACCAGCGCCCGCGCCACCGCCAGCATTTGCTGTTGACCGCCGCTGAGGTTGCCGCCGGGGAGTTCGATCAGGCGCTTTAAATCCGGGAACAGTTCAAAGATAAAATCTGCTTGATGAGCGAAATCGCCCTTTTTGCGTTCGGCCAAACGCAGATTTTCCAGCACCGTCAGGCTGCGGAAGATCGCCCGGTGTTCCGGCACATAACCCACGCCCATCTGCGCGATTGTATGCGCTTGCTTGCCGTGAATGGGCGTGCCATCCAGCAGAATGCTACCGCGTGTGGGCGGGGTGAGTCCCATAATGCTGCGCAGCGTGGTGGTCTTGCCTGCGCCGTTACGCCCCAGCAGCACCGTGATTCCGCCCGTATGGACGGTAGCCGAAACCCCCTCAAGGATATGAAACTGTCCGATGAAGGTGTGAATGTCGCGCACTTCAAGAATAGGGGTCATGCGCTTTCGCCTTTCGGCAGATCGTAAAGCTCGCCGAGATAAACCGCCTGCACCATCCTGTCTGCCGCAATCTGGCGCGGATCCCCTTCTGCCAGCACCCGCCCCTGATGCATCACGGTGATTCGATCCGAAATGTTCATCACCACACTCATGTTATGCTCGACCATCACAATGGTTTTCGCGCCCTGTTCACGGATGCGGTCAATAATCTGGATGAGTTCCGGCACCTGTTCGCTCGCCATCCCCGCAGTGGGTTCATCCAGCAGCAACAGTTCGGGGTCGCAGGCCAGAATCATCGCCAGTTCCAGCTTGCGTTTGCCACCATGCGGGAGTGTGTTAGCGGGCAGCGCCGCCACTTCGCGCAGGCCCGTGATTTCCAGCACTTCATAAGCGCGGCGGATATAGGAGTCGAATGACGTGGCGAGGCGGAAAATGCGAAAATTATCTTTCCCAAGCGCCTGTGCCGCCAACCGCGCATTCTCCAGCACCGTCAAATTCGGAAAAAGATTAGTGATTTGAAAGGAACGACCAATACCTAGATGGGCGCGTTTGTAAACCGGTAGCGCCGTGATATCGCGCCCTTTATAAACGACAACACCCCGCGTGGGATGGTAGCGCCCGGTCAGCAAATTAAACAACGTCGTTTTACCCGCGCCGTTCGGCCCGATGATCGAATGAGTCATCCCCGCCGCAATCTCGATGGAGACATCATCCACTGCCACCAGCCCGCCGAACGTTTTCCGCAACCCGCGTGCGCTCAACAATGCGTCCGTCATAAGAAAGACCTCTCAGGGCAGCGAGGCATGATACGCCCCGCTGCCCCTACGTATATCTGAGCTTACTTGCCCATCTCGGCGATCATCGCGTTGAAGGCTTCATCCAGCGGAGTCCGTTCGGCGGCCACTTCAGCAGCCAGCAGAATCGGCGGGACGATCTGGTTGGCGGGAACTTCCGCCAGCAGGTCGAAGAACTTCTGATCGGGATCGTCCAGATTGGCGAGGCGGGCGATGTACATCGGCACCAGCGCCTGATGATCGGACGGACGGATGGCATAAGTCCCCTTCGGTCCTTCAAAAGTCATGCCTTCCAGCACCGGGATCATCGATTCGGGCAGGGTGTCGCCGTTGGTCGCCGTCACAGCCGCCACCAACGCCTGCGCGGTGGCGAAGCTGCATTCGCTGAACAGGTCAGGCACATCGTTGTAGACCGCTTTGTAGCCGTCCACAAGGAACTGGTTGATGTCGTTCTGCGGGAACGAATAGTGATACACGATCCACGAAATGTTGCCGATGGTGCTGGGGTCGGCGGCTTTCACCACATCGTTCGAGTTGAACGCGGCGACCACCGCCATCTTGTCCTGCACGCCCAGTTCCGCAATCTGCTGGAACAGGGTGATTGAACCGTCACCGGCCCAAATCGGCAGCACGGCATCCGCGCCGCTGTCCAACACCTGTTGAAGGTAAGGGGTGAAATCGGTCGTTTCCAGCGGCGCATAGATCGGCTCGCTGACGAAGCTGATGCCTGCGCTGGCGAGAACACCCGCGGCCGCCGCCGAAGCACGCCCGAAGTCATTATCCACCGCGAGGATGACGAAGTTCGCGCCCAGTTCCTTCGTGGCATACGGCGCGAAAGCGAGGAAGTCCTGGAAGGTGTTGCGGCAGATGCGGAAGGTGTTCACGTTGAAGTTCGCGCCGGTGATGGCCGGAGAGGCCGCCGGAGCCGCAAACAGGATCACATCCGAATCCAGCGCGACCTGCTGAACACCGGTCATCACACCGCTGCTCGGTGCGCCGACGAGAATTTCCGCGCCGCCCTGTTCGATCAGTTCACGCGCTTGACTGGCGGCGTTGTCGGGGTTGCTGGCGTTATCGCGCACCAGCACTTCCACCGGACGACCCGCGATGGTGACGGCGGCCAGCGCCGCATCCATATCATTGCCGTAGTCGGCAGGGTTCACGCCCGCCGCTTGCAGCAAGCCCAGCTTGAAGCCATATTCCAACTCGAACCCGTAGAGAGTCAGCGGCCCCGATTGATCTACAAGCAACCCGATCACCAGCGGCTCGCTGTCCTGCGCCGCCACGATACCGAAGCCCACAACCATCAGAACCAATGTGACCAGCAAAACCAGTTTCCGAAGCATGTCATATCCTCCAAATAACTCGTACAATACCTTACACTTCACGGTAATCGGTCAGGCCATCTCTGGTGCGATGACCACCGCCTCACCCTCTACCACAAGGACGCCGTCCTGATTGGTGACAGTCGTCCGAAAAGTTGCGATCCGTTTGTCCTCGCGGTATTTCACGAGTTCGACGGTCGCGGTAATCGTCTCGTCAATGAAGACGGGCGCTCGGAATTTCAAATCTTGTCCGAGGTAGATCGTCCCCGGCCCCGGCAAATCGTTGCCCAGCACCGCCGAAATCACGCTGGCGGTCAACATGCCGTGCGCGATGCGCTTCCCGAAACGGGTGGCAGCGGCGGCGGCCTCGTCCAGATGCACCGAGTTGTGGTCGCCAGAAGCCTGCGCGAAGGCGCGAATGTCGGCATCGGTGAGGGTCTTGGTACGGCTGGCTTTCATGCCGATTTCAAGTGTCATGTGTGTTTCTCCGCTTCTTCGGCGCTCTCGCCCACCAGTGTGCGCTTGAGGATTTTGCCCGCCGCCGAGATGGGCAGCGAGTCGCGGAACTCGATCACACGCGGGACTTTGTAGCCGGCCAGATAAAAACTGATATGCTGCTTCAGCGCATCTTCGGTCAGCGTTTGCCCCGGCTTGAGGACGATGAACGCTTTGCCCACTTCGCCCCAGCGCGGATCGGAAATGCCGACTACCGCGCACATTTCCACCGCCGCATGACGATAGATGACCTGCTCAATCTCGGTGGGGTAGATGTTCTCGCCGCCGCTGATGTACATATCCTTCTTGCGGTCTACGATAGTGAAGTAGCCGCCTTCATCCATCTGGGCGAGATCGCCCGTGTGGAAGTAGTTCTCGCTGTCCACACACTCGGCGCTGGCTTCGGGATCGTTGAAGTAACCGGATGAACGCGACGGCCCGCGCAGCACCAGCTCGCCCACCTGACCGGGGGGCAGCGGACGATTGTGGTCATCCACCACCCGCGCATCCACGAAGAAATTAGGCCGCCCGATGCTGCCCGCTTTGGCGATGGCATCTTCCGGCGCGAGGGCGAACACGCCGGGGCCGAACTCCGACATGCCAAAACCCTGCTTGAACACCACGCCTTTTTCGGCGCGGAACTTCTCCACCAGACTGATCGGCAGCGGTGCGCCGCCGCTGGTGCAGAAACGCAGGTTGCTCAAATCGGCCTGTTCCCAGTTGGGCGCGGCAGTCATCATCTGATAAGTGGTTGGCACGCCCGCATAAGTGCTGGCCGCGTATTCTTCCAGCAGCGTGAGGACTTGCTGCGCGTCGAACTTGCGCGTGAGTACCACCGTCCCGCCCAGAATCAGCAGGGGCGTGGTGTACACCAGCAAGCCGCCCGTGTGGAACAGCGGGAAGGTGTTCACGGTAATGTCGCCATGCTGAAGATCATGAATGATGGTGTTGAGCGTGTTCCACGCGACCATGCGGTGGCTGATTTGCGCCGCTTTGGGCAAGCCGGTCGTGCCGCCGGTGAAGATCAGGCAGGCAATATCCTCCTCGGTCAGGTTTTCCGTCGTGACCGGACGCAGCACCGAGTCCATAATGGTTTTCTCAAAGGAACGGCTGTTGGGGATGCCATCACCTTCGAGGTGCAACCAGTGACCGACCACCTGCGTCTGCTCGTTAATCTGCTCCACCGTCGGCGCGAATTCCTCCGAATAGATCAGCACTTTCGGCGCGGTCTTTTCGATCAGGCTGGCGAGTTCACGCCAGTGCAGCCGCCAGTTCAAGCCGGCGAAGATCGCACCCAACTTGCCACACGCGAAGAATGTATCCAGAAATTCCACGCCGTTATGCGCCAGCATCGCCACGCGGTCGCCTTTGCGGACACCCGCGCCGTCGCGCAGCCAGTTGGCGAGGCGGTTGGCGCGGTTGTTCAGTTCGCGGTAAGTGAACGACCTGTGCGGCGTTTTGCCCGCATCAATCACAGCGAGATGATCGGGCGTATACAGCGCCCTGCGTCCGAGATAATCCCCAATATACATGCCGCACCTTCTACTTCAATGCCACAGCGGTTGTCGTCTTGATTTCGTTCAAGACGACGCTGGTTTCGATTTTTTCGATCCCCGGCAGAGTCATCAGATGGTCGCTGATGAAGCGTTCCAACGAACGGTGATCTGCTGTAAGTACCTTCAGCAGCAGGTCGTAACTGCCCGCCGTGTGGTAGCACTCCAGCACATCGCTGTGTTCTGCGAGCTGCGTTTGAATATGCACCATCTGATCCCGATTTTGCTGCTGCAAACTGATCCGAATGAAGCACAACAGGTCATAACCGGCTTTCTCGTAGTCGAGGAGCGCGACATACTGACGGATCAGGCCGGCGTGTTCCAGCCGCTTAATCCGCTGGTAAACCGCAGGTGGCGACAGGTAGATTTTGCGTGCCAGATCGGCCACGCTGATACGCCCGTTCACCTGAAGTTCCTCTAGGATGGCGCGATCCAGACCATCAAATGCACCATCGAATGCCGATTTGGTCATGTTCTATCCTCGTACCGACCTTCAGATTCCGCACCTCATTGTAGGCAGTGTCGGTATGACCATCTGAACCATTGGCGAACATCACCCCTCAACCCCCGTCCCCTTCTGCTGCGCGTCATGCCGAAGGGGTTGGGGCTGTGCATCCTTTTACGAATGCGCCGCCAGATGCGCGTGGAAGGCCACGTTGAACTCCGCCGGCTTCTCGATGTAGGGGGTGTGTCCGGTGTTCTCGAACACGATTTCCTGATAGCTGCCCCCGTTGGCCTGATACGCTTCCAGCACCGCCCGCACCTGACTCACCATCGGTTGCGACGGATATACGTCCGCGCCCGGCCAACCGGGAATAACGCCGAATGCGCCCAGCGTCCCCATATCGAACAACGAGTTATCGCTCACAATCTGATCGTCCGCGCCGCGAATCCACAGCACCGCCGGCTTGGGGGAGATGCGGTTCAACAGGCTGACATCCCCCGCGTACAGGGGCGAGAGCGCGTTGGCGGGGCCGAACTTGCCCGGTGCAGCGCCCGGCCAGTGCGGGGAGGCCACAAAATCGCCCGGATATTCCTGCGCGCCCACATGCTCGGAGTTGAGCGAGGACAGCAATTCTTCTTCGCGGGCGGATTTGAAGGGCGGTTTCCAGTAGAAGGTGTTCATCACCACACGGGGCGATGCCTGCGGATTATCCGAGGAGCGATCATCCGCCGCCATCAGCTGCGTGAACGCGCCGTTGACGATGCCGCCGCCGCTGCCCGCGCCGTCCGGGTTGCACAACTGCCCGTCCGCACCTTTCGAGCCGCCGAAGCCGTAGGGCGAACCGGGCGCGGCCACCGTCACGCTGCGAATGCGGGCGGGCGCGTCCATCATCATGCGCCACAACACCGCGCCGCCCAGCGAGTGCCCGATCAGATGGGCGCTCTGAATGCCCAGTGCGTCCAGCAGCGCGAACGCATCATCGGCAAAATCGCCCATGCCGCGTGTCGCGTCAATCTTGGCGCTGCGATCCGCATCCCCGTAACCGCGCTGATCGGGGGCGATGCCGCGATACCCCGCCGGAAGGGCGACCATCGTCTCTTCCCAGAAAGTGGCGGAGGATGCATTCCCGTGAATGAACAGCACGGGGATGCCGCCTTCGTCGCCGCTGAACAGCACCCGCGTCGTTAGACGGGCGCTGCTCACGGTTTGGGCGGTGATACCGGAAATCGTCGGAATAGGCATCTCTTTTTCTCCTCAATAACTAAGAACTTTGTGGAATGAACCGGGCGCGTAAGTCGCGTTTGAGTACCTTACCGGCGGCGTTGCGCGGCAGAACGTCTAGGAATGCCACCTCACGCGGAACCTTAAATTTTGCGAGATTGGCGCGGCAGTGCGCGAGGACGGCGGCGGGGTCTAGCGTACTGCCGGCTTTGACCACAAGGATCGCCAGCCCGCTTTCGCCCCATTTCGCATCCGGCACGCCGATCACAGCCGCCTCCGCCACGCCTTCGATCTGGTACAGGATTTGCTCGATTTCGGCGGGGTACACATTCTCGCCGCCGCTGATGTACATATCCTTATAGCGATCCACGATATAAATGCAGCCCTCGTCGTCCGTCATGCCGGCATCGCCGGAGTGCAACCAGCGTTGCCCGTGCGCGTCCACCGTGAAGGACTCGGCATTGGCGTCCGGTCGCTGCCAGTAGCCGGGGGTGACGTTCGGGCCATTGATGACCACTTCGCCCACTTCGCCGGGGGCGGTTTCGCTGAAATCCTCGCGCACCACGCGCACACGGGTGTGTTGCAGCGGCTTGCCCACCGAAGTCGGCTTCGCCAGCGCCCGCCGCTTATCGCACAGGAACACCGTCGGGCTGGTTTCGGTCATGCCGAATCCCATCTGAATCACGATGTTGCGGCGGGCGTACTTTTCCAGCACTGCTACCGGCATTGGTGCGCCGCCGCAGCCCCACGAATGCACCGACGACAGATCGGTACTGTCGAAATCGGGATGCTGGCTGAGGAACAGGTAGATGGACGGCACACCAAACATGTGCGTAACCGGATTGGTCGGGTCGGAGAGCGTTTTGAGCGTCAGGCCGGGGTCGAACTGACGGGCGACGATATTCGTGCCGCCCAAGTGCAGGATGGGATTGGCGTACAGGTTCAGCCCGCCGATATGAAAAGTGGGCAGCACCACATAGAACACGCTGTCGTGGTTCAGACCGGACGGCGTGGTGATGTTGACCGCATTCCACAACATCATGCCGTGCGTAATCAACACCCCTTTGGGGCGGCCTGTCGTCCCCGCCGTGTACATAATCATCATCGGGTCGTCGTGCGCCGCGTAGAAATCCATCGGCACGCGCACCGCGCTGGTGGTGATGGCGCTCTCGTAAGCCGGCGCATCATCGGTGGGAGCAGCGTCGAAATCAATCCGCAGGAGGTGAACCAGCGGGGCGGTCAGCAGCGGCGGCACGCGCTCCGCAAATTCGCCATCGTAGGCGAGGCCAATCGCGCCCGAATCCTGCAAAATGAAGCGTAGTTCCTGCTCCGCCAGCCGCCAGTTCAGCGGCAGCATGAGCGCCCCCAGCTTCATGCAGGCATACTGAAACTCAAAATACTCGGTAGAGTTCTTGGCGAGGATGGCGAGGCGATCCCCGGCCTGTGCGCCCCACGCGCTGCGCAGGTAGCCCGCCAGCCGTTCGGCGCGTTCGTTCATCTGCGCGTAGGTGAAGCGCCGTCCGCTGGCCTGATCCACCATCGCCAGTTTGTCCGGCGTGCGATCAGCATGAAAGGCAATCCAGTCCGCAGCGAGAATCGTCATGTTGCACTCAACCCCAGCGCAGCGCCACTGCGCTCCATGTATAGCCTGTCCCCGCGCCCGCCAGCACCACCAGATCGCCCGGTTGGATTTTGCCCTGCGCAAGTCCCAGCTCCAGCGCCAGCACCTGATCTACGCTCTGCACATGCCCGTAATGATCGAGATACACCGATTGTTCCGGCTTGAGTCCCACCGCCGCCAGAATCTCGTGATAGAAGGATTTTTTCATGTGGGTGATGCCGAGGAAGCGCACATCCGCCAGCGTCGCGCCGCTTTGCTCGACAGCTTCACGGATAACGCGCACGAAATTCGTCAGCGACACCTGTCCCAGCCGTTCCGCCATGTATGCGCCGTCGGTGACATCCAGCCGTCCAGCCACTTCGCCCACCACCCGCGCTTGATCGCTGCCCACCGCCGCATCCGTCAGGATGACCGCTTCGGACAGGCTGCCGTCAGTGATGGCCGATGCGCCGAGGATCAGGTTGTGCGCCGCGCCGCGCTGCAAGAGCATCGCGCCGCCGCCGGAGCCGAAGTTGAACATGAAACGTGAACGTTCGTTATGGAAGTTGATGAGGTCGTTTTCGCGGCTGCCCGCCGCCAGCAGCACGTATTCCAGCCGGGGATCGGCCTGCATCATGGCGCGGGCGGTGTGGAGCGCAATCGGCGAACCGGCGCACAGTGCGTACATCTCGAAAGCATAGGCTTCCGTCGCGCCGATGTTGTGCATAATCTTGGCGGCGGCGTTCCAGACGATATGATCTTTGTGTTCACTACCGTGTGAAATCACTAGCCCGATGCGACGCGGGTCTAGGCCAGCCTGCGCGAGGGCTTTGTGGGCGGCGGAGGAGGCCATGCCGGTGACGGTATCCGCCGCGCCGGCCACATGCCGCTGGACAATGCCCATCTTCTCGCGCAGGACGGCTTCGGGGATGCCCGTCAGCGGCGCGAGATCGGCGGCAGTTTGCACACCGTCAGGGAAATGAGTTGCGAAACCTGCAATTCCAACCGGAAAAACCATTTTGTGTACTCACAACAAGTTCTTTTGGGATGGTCACAGTAAAAAGATTATTGAGCGCGACCACATTCATACAGTATGCGAAGATTTGCGGACGCTGTATAGCGGCACAAACGAATTGCTTTTGAAGCGAACAAACCACGAAATAATCAAAAGCGGACGGGCGTACCGCTTTAGCCTAGACCGGGCAGCACGTCCGCACGCAGCCATGCCAGCGTCCGTTCGCGGGCGGTGGCTTCATCCACGATGGGCGCGTAACCCAGTTCAGCGCGGGCGCGTTCCCCGCTGAACCAGAAATCCACGCCCACGCTGCGGGCGACATAGCGCGTAATCAGCGGGCGAACGGTTTGGTCGGAGGGCATCAGCCGCCAGCGCCATTCCAGCAGGTGCGCCACCGCATCTATCAGGGGTTGGGGGATATTGCGGCGGGGCTGGTCAAGGCCAAACGCCTGCAAAAAGGGCGTGAAGAAGTCAAAGAAGTTTTGCGGCGGAAAGTCGGTGATGAAATAGGCGCGTCCGGCAGCGGTGTGGTGCGCCAGCGCGTCCACCGCGCACAGATGGGCGTGCGCCACATTCTCCACATACACATGGCTGAAGCGTGAGTGCGGATTGCCCATCCGCATCATGCGGCCTGCCGCCGCCTCGCGGATGATGGCCGGGAAACGGTGCTGGTCACGCGGGCCATAGATTCCGCAGGGGCGCAGCGCACAGGTCAGCATACCGCCCACGCCATTCGCTTGCAGAACGATCTGTTCAGCCAGCGTTTTGGTTTCGCCGTAGAAATCGAGGTGCTGCCGCGCATAGGGCAGCGATTCGTCGCCGCCGCTGATGGGCGACCCATCAAACACCACATCCTGCGAACTGGTGTAAAGCAGGCGCTTCACCCCGGCCTGCTGCGCCGCCATCAGCAGATTTTGCGTTCCCTGCACATTCACCGCGTACAGGGTGGGCGGCTTGCCTAACTGCACATTCACCGCCGAGGCACAGTGAAACACGGTGTCCACGCCGATCACCGCCGCCGCGACCTGTGCCGGATCGCGCAGATCACCCACAACAGACTCGACCCGCACATCGGGATGGGGACGCAGATCGAACACCCGCACCCGTTCCCCGCGTGCCAGCAGTTGTTGCACCAGCGCCCAGCCTAGCATCCCCAGTCCGCCCGTGACCAGATGCACCATGCTCATCCCTTTTGCGATTATGTCCAGTAGCACCCCCATCTTACGCGAAAGCGGCCTATCTGCTTGCGGGTTCTCACATTTCATTCATTCCAGCCGCCCTATCGCTGCAATATTTCACATCATCTTATGCTAAACTACTTCCGATTGGCACCCATCTTCATAAAGGACAGTCGCATCTATGCAAAACACGCCTATTGCCCCCGACATTGAGTCTGATCTGTCGCAGCTACCCCTTCCGCCGCTTGCTAAAGGGCTGCCGGTACTCGGTAGCGCACTGGAAATGGCCTCCAAACCGGTTGATTTCTGGGTCGAGCAATACAACCAGATGGGGCCAGTGTTCCGCGTGAAGGCGCTCAACCGCCATTTCACCGTGATGGCCGGGCCAGAAGCGGTGCAGTTCATCGTGAAAATGCGCGATGGCGTGGTCAGTTCGCATGGCACATGGGCGGATTTCGCCGCCGAATCCAACGCGCCGCACATGATGACCATGCTGGATGGCGAATCGCACACCCGCCAGCGCCGCATCATGCGCCCCGGTGTTTCGCGTTCGGCCATCGTCGGGCGCTTTGCGGACGTGCTGCAAATCACCGATGAAGTCACCAACGACTACTTTCAGGCCGGACAAAGCTATTCGGCTATGTCGTTCTTTCAACTGCTGATTTGCAATCAGCTGGGGTTGATGCTGGCAGGCCGTGTGGCTGGCGATTATATGCAGGACATTGTGACAACCATCCGCACCCGCCTGAATACGCTGGTGCTGAAGAACCAGCCCCGGCTGGCGCTCAAACTGCCGGGCTACCGCCGTGCCAGCGCCCGTATGCTGGAATTCGGGCGGCTGATCGTGGCGGAACGCCGTGCCCGCCCCGCGCCCGAAACGCCCGATCTGGTGGATGACCTGATGGCGGCGATGGACAACGAACTATCGGATTGCACCGAATCCGATCTCGAAAATATGGTGCTGTCGCCCTTCATCGCCGGTCTGGATACGGTCGCCAGTACCTGCAACTTCGTGCTGTACGCGCTGCTGAAGAACCCGCAGGCGCTGGAACGGGTTGTGCAAGAAGCTGACCGGCTGTTCGCGGACGGCATCCCCACGCCGGACGCGCTGGAGCAAATGACCGACCTGCACGGCGCGGTGATGGAATCGCTGCGGTTGTATCCGGTAGCAGGTATTCTGCCGCGCACGGCGCTGCGCGATTTCGCCTTTGAAGGACATCGCATCACAAAGGGTAGCGAAATACTGGCGGCGGTCATGGTGTCGCACTTCCTACCGCGCTTCTATCCCGAACCGTACACCTTCAATATTGACCGCTACCGCGCACCTTATCACCAGCACCGCCAGCAAGGGGCGTTCACCCCGTTCGGCATCGGGTCGCATACCTGCCTCGGCGCGGGGCTGGCGGAAATTCAGATCATGTTGACGATGGCGGCGCTGCTGCATCGCTATGAGTTTGAATTGACCACCCCCGATTACGAGGGCAAGCTGGAACAGAACCCCACCCTGACGCTGGGCTACAAGTTTCAGGTGCGCGTGAAGGCGCTGCGGCACGCGCCTATCACCGCCACGCCCTAACCTCTCAACACCTCACCACTTCCCGCTTTTCAAGGGTAGGTTTTTGCGAAACCTCACCCTTGAAAGGCGTTCATGGCCTCCAGCGCAGCAGCCAACTTCGCTTACATCGCCTCAAAATCGAGCGCGGTCAGCCGTTTAATCAATACGCTGCGCGTGCTGGATTTCATTTTGCGGTGCAAGCCGCGCAACAAGCGGCGCAGCCCGGAGTCCGATAGGTAAAGCGCATCCATGATCTGGCTGGAACTGTGATTGTCCACGATCAACCGCGCCACATCCCTTTCGAGTGCCGTGAATGGCTCAATCGGCAGTGCGGGCGCATTTTCGCCCAACAGCGCGATGGCCTGCCGCAGTTGTTCGGCATGGTCGTCCGCACCCGCTTCCCAGTAATCCAGCATGCAGCGGCGATAGAAGGGAACAAGCGACGACAGCGACAGCGACAGCACATCCCCGGAGCGCAAGGTTTGATCTAAAGCCAGATCGAGCGCGGCGCGAGCAGCAGATTCATCCCCATGCAGCCAGTGACCGAGTGCCAGCAGCGGCAATATCTGCGCGGCATGGCTTTGTTTCCCACGGGTACGGTATTCTGTGTGTACCCGAGTCAGTTCAGCCAACCCTTCCTCGATCTGACCGAGGACAAGATGCGCTTGCCCGGTCACTTGCGCCGTGCCGATCTCGAACAGTATCTTCTCGTCGTCACCTTGCGCGTGTTCCAACCAGCGTCGGGCGGCATCTGTATTTTGCCAGCGCAGAAAAATCTTCGTGTGATGCGACTCGTCGCTGTGACGGTGTAGATTGAGTGGAGAGCTAAAGTGACCGTGCTGCGCCAATGCACCATGCAGCAATCCGGCTTTGGCGAATAAACGGTCAACGCTCTCAAAATCCTGCCGCAAGCCCTGAATCTCGGCCTGTAAGCAGTAGCACGCCCATAACACATGCGGGTTAGCCAGTTCAAGATGCTGAAAAGCAGGCTGTAATACCTGCTCGGCTTCTGCCACCGTGCCACGCTGAAACAGTGCCCGCGCTCGTTTGATGCGGATGGCGCGTTCAGCATCCAGCAGTAAAGCGGGCGCGACAGAGCGTAAATGGCGCGTCTGCGAAATCAGTTTGAGCGCCTCATCGGTTAGAGAGAGTATCGCGGTGATGTCGCTGGACAAGGCACGCAGGTAGATCAGGTTATTCAAGGCGTGTAACAGGATCGCGGGAGTGCCGATCTCCCGTGCCACCTGATATTGCTGCTCAATCATTTCCGCCGCCCGTTCGGGTTTTCTCAAATTCTCATAGATGAACGAGGCCATGTGCAGCGCATGAGCGTAGAGGACATCGTGCGGCAGGGTGGCGAGTGCTTTTTCTACCGGCGCGACCGTTTCCGCCGTATCAATATGCTCTTGCCACAGCATATACATCTGTGCGAGCGCAATTTCGCCCTGTAAGTGGTGGGCATCTTCCCGTGCTTGCAACTTGTCAAAGTGCATTTGTGCGGTGGTCACATCGGCGTTCAACATCATGGCGGCGATGATGGCGAACAGACGCAAACGCGGTTGCTCATCCAGCAAAGAGTCGGGAAAGCGCGTCAGCCATTCACGGAAATCCAGAAAATCGCGCATCAGGATGATTTGCCGTGATGCTTCCAGCGCATAGTGCGCGGTAAGGGCGATGTCATTCAGCGCAGCCGCATGGACAGCCGCATCGTGGTACAAACCGACCTGCGCATACCATTCCGCCGCCCGCCGATGTGCATCGTTCAGCAGCGCCGGGGCGTGCTGTGCGCCATGTTCCAGCAGCGCCTCACGGAACAGCGGGTGGTAGCGATAGATCAACGGCGACTCGCTCTCACGGGTGATAAACAGTCCGTTGTTAAGGAGCGTTTCCAGTTGTTCGGCGCTGTGAGGAGCATTCGTCAGGGCATCACACAGCGCGGGCTGCATCATCTCACAAACACAGGTGTGCAGCATGAAATCCAACAGATGCCCCGGAATATTCCGCAGCACTTCCTCTAAGAGATAGTCAGAGGTGTACTTTGTGATCTGTTGGAGTGTGGGCTGCCCACCACGAAGGGAGATTTCCGCCAGTTTCACCCCCATCGCCCACCCTTTGGTGGCATGGTAAATCCGTTTGATGAACTCCGGTTGTAGCGGCGCGGCAAACTGGTTGGTGAAGTAGCTGTGTATCTCCTCGTAGGTGAACGCCAAATCCGAAACGGGTTTCGCCAGCGCCAGCAGTGCCGGATCGAGCGCCCGCCCTACCAGAATCAGTTGTCCGCCTGCTGGCAAATGCTGACCGAAGCGCACCAGCGAAGCGATCAGCGCCGGATTCTGGATGACCTGCGCCTCGTCAATCATCAGCGCCAGCGGTTGCCGGAGATGCGCCAGCGAATCCAGCAGCGCGTCCACGAACGAATCGGACAGGTGATCGCCCTCGTGCGAGAGCAACAGCGAAGGCGTTTCGGCGACCTGTGGTTCGACCAAACTGAGCATCCCCAGCGCGAACGACCAGAAGGCACGCGGGGAATCGTCTCCGGCGGTCATCGAAATCCAGCAGACCGCGCCCGGAAAGGCCGCCGCCCACTGCATCGCCAGCGTGGTTTTGCCCATGCCAGCAGCTGCAACCAGCGCCGTTACACGCGATTCCGCGAAGATAGCCGTCAAGCGGGGGCGCTCAACCAGCTTGCCGCGCACAGTCGGCAAATTGAATTTGAGGGGTGGCGAAACACGTTTGGGTCTGGGCATAAGGATTAAAATCAAATCCTCGTATTTTACAAATCACTCAAAAATAAGACTTCAATAACACGATTGCTGCTTTCGATTATCCCATTGAAAAGTCCGCACAGAGCATGGATGTTTTCGTCCTGTGTGATTTGATGTCACCTATCCGTGAGATTAACAGGTGGTTGCGTTTGCTATTTTGATTCGAATAGGTTTATAGGCTTAGAAATGCAAAAAAACGATCACAAGCGACAGGTATGGAATCGTGACACTCCTCTCACAGGTTCGCAGAGCAACGATTGATACGCCGTTAGAAATTTTGAGATGGCTGCAAACAAAATTCAAAAACGAACCTTAATCTTCTCCGGCATTAGATCACATCAATAGTAATCCGCACGGGCTGGAACAGCCCACCGCTTAACCGAAACTTAATTTGACAGCAGGTAAACTTAAGATTATGCTTCAAATTAGATTGAAGCAATTTGTATTGAAGCATACTCAAAGGTGTATCATGCCTCCTCTTAAGCCCAACGTCCTCGTTCTCTGCACGGGCAACTCGGCGCGTTCGCAAATCGGTGAAGCCCTGCTGCGACACCACGCAGGGGATCGCTTCGAGGTGTTCAGCGCCGGAATCGAGCCGAAAGGCATCAACCCCTACACCATCCGTGTGATGCAAGAACGGGGCATAGACATCAGCCAGCAGTGGTCGAAAAGCACGAAAGAATACATGGGGAAGAAATTCTTCCGCTATCTGATTACGGTCTGCGGTCATGCCGACCAGAACTGCCCGGCGGCGCTGTGGGCGAACGGTGGTCAGCGGATGCACTGGCCGTTTGAAGACCCGGCGGCAGTGGAAGGCAGCGACGAGGACAAACTGGCGGCCTTCCGCACCGCCCGCGACCAGATCGAAGCGCGGGTGCTGGCGTGGCTGCGCGAATTGGAAGGGCAACCTGCGTGAAAAAGCTCCAGTCGCCGCCGGACTTCATCCGGTTGCTGGCGAGCGACCTGCGCTGGACTCTCGCCTGCGCCCTGACGAATAGCGACCGCCGCGTATCCGAACTGGTGATGGAAGTGGAGCAACCGGTCAATCTGGTGTCCTATCACCTGAAAAAGATGCGGGATGAAGGGTTGGTCAGTGCGCGGCGCAGCGAATCGGATGGGCGCGATGTGTACTACAGCCTGAACCTCGACTTTTTGCGCGATCTGTACCGCGCCGCTGGTAGCGCCTTGCATCCGGCGCTGATGAACGCCGCCGCCGCTGTCTACGCGCCCTATCGCGTGTTGTTCGTTTGCACCCACAACAGCGCCCGTTCGCAAATGGCTGAAGGACTGCTGCGCCATTTGAGCGCCGGACAAATCACCGTCGCCAGCGCGGGTAGCCAGCCCACCCGCCTGCATCCCGAAGCCATTCGCGCAATGGACTCCATCGGCATTGATATTCGCAACCAGCATCCCCAGCATTTAAGCGCGGTGGAAGGGCAAGCGTTCGATGTGGTGATTACCGTCTGTGACCGCGCCCGCGAAGTGTGTCCGATGTTTCCCGGCAGCGGAACAATGCTACATTGGGGGTTTACCGATCCGGCGGCGGTCATAGACCCGGACGAGCGTGCTTACGCCTTCGAGCAAACTGCTGTACGGTTGCACGCCCGTATCCAGCACTTTTTGAGTACCATGCAACAGCCCTATGCAAAAGGCGCGGTGTGAAAAGCCCTACCCGGACAAACGCAGGTGATTACGGCGCTTCGTGGTAAAATAACCGTATTCACCAACCGGGTAATATGAACCTGCCATGATCCCTATTCGCCTCGAACTCAAGAACTTTCTCGCCTACCGTTCCCCCGACCCGCTGCGCTTCGAGGGCATTCACCTCGCCTGCTTGACGGGCGCGAACGGCGCGGGCAAATCCTCCATCCTCGATGCCATCACATGGGCGCTGTGGGGCAAAGCGCGTTCTGGCCCCGCCGACCTCGTGCATACCGGTCAAACCGAGATGGCCGTGCGGCTGGAATTCCTGCACGAAGGCACGACCTACAGCGCCCACCGCCGCACCTCGCGCAAGAAAACGGGCAGCGCCGCCACCACGCTCGACTTTCACTCGTGGCTGGATGATGAGCAGCGGTGGAATCTGCTCAACGAAGGTTCGATCAAGCAGACGCAGGATAAGATTGACCACATGCTGCGCCTGACTTACGAGATTTTCATTCACTCGGCCTTCTTGCAGCAGGGCAAAGCCGATGCGTTCGCCACCATGAAACCCGGCGAACGCAAGCAGGTGCTTTCCAACATTCTCGGACTCGAGTTATGGACGGTCTATGAGAGTGCCGCCAAAGCCGAAGTGAAAACACTGGAAGACAACCTGCGGACGCTGGAAGGCAGCCTGCGCGAGATTGAGGACGAACTGAAGCAGGAACCCGCCCTCCGCGCCGATCTTGAAGAAGCCAATCAAGCACAGAGCGCCGCGCAGGAACAACTGAACGCCGCCCTGCTTGAACTGGCGAAAGTGGCCGATGCCAGCACCCGCATGGACGCGGCGCAGACCCGCAAAGCCGATCTGGAAAGGCAGCAGCGCGAACGCCAGCGCGATGCCACCGCCCTCGAAGGCGACATTCGCCGTCAGCAGACGCACATCGCCCGCTACGAAACCACCATCGCGGATAAGGACAACATCGAGCAGGGCTATCAGGCGCTACAAGCCGCCCGCCAAGCCGACGCCGCGCTGGGCGAGAAGCTCATCCGCTTGCGCGATTTCGACGACACCCGCGCCGAACTGACCGCGCAAATCAGCAGCGCCCGCGCCGAACTGGAAGCCGACCTCAGCGCCAGCGCCGCCACCATCACCGAACTGGAAAGCACGGCGAACGACGCCGACGAAGACCAGTTGCAACGCATTCAGGCCGATTTGTTCGACCTCGAACGCATCGAACGCCAGCGCGACGAATGCCGCGAACAGGTCGAATCGCTCAAGACTGAACAGGCCGCTTGCGACTCCACCAACAAAGCCTTGCGCGACGAGATGAACCAGATTAAAGATCGTCTTGATCGCCTGCGGGATGTGGACGGCGGGAACTGCCCACTGTGCGGTCAACCGTTGGGCGCGCAGCACCGCGACGAACTGATTGCGCAGGTGGAAACCGAAGGCCGCGCACGGGGCGATATTCACCGCGCCAACGCCGCCCGCGTCAAAGCAATTGCCGCCGCACTGGTCGAATTGCAAAATCAGGTCAATGGATTCACGGCGCGGTTGAAAGAGCAGGACGGTTTACGCAAACAGGTCGGGGCGCTGCAAGGGCAGATCGAACGGGCGCACGGCGCACAGCAGCGCATCGGAGAAGTGCAGGCGCGGCAAGATGCACTGCAAACGGCGCTGACCGCGCAGGATTATGCCCACGAAGCCCGCGCACAGTTGGCCGCGCTGGAGGCAGAGCGCGAGGCCATCGGCTATGACCGCGCCACCCACGACCACACCCGCGCCCAACTGGACACGCTGCGCCAGTTCGACAAACGCCAGCAAGAACTGGCTAACGCGCTGGACACGCTGCCCGGACTGCACGAGTCGTTGCGGTTGTTCGAGGAACGCCGCGAACGGCTGTTGAAAACGATGGCTGAGGAACTGCTGACGCTGGAAGCCCTTTCCGGCGAGATCGAACGGATTCGCGTGGATGTAGACGAACAGCGCCGCCGCCAGATCGAGGTGAACGGCCTGCGTACTGCTGAACGGGCGCAGCATGGTCGCGTGATGGCCGCCCAGCAGAAGTTGAAAACGCTCGACGATCTGCGGTTACGCAAGCAGCGCCTCGAAGAACGGCGCGACCACAGCCGCCGACAGGCCGCCCTTTATGACGAACTCCGCGCCGCCTTCGGCAAGAACGGCGTTCCTGCCATGATAATCGAGTCCGCCATCCCCGAATTGGAAGCCGCCGCCAATACCTTGCTGGCGCGGATGACGGATGGCCGCATGGCGCTCATGTTCACCACCCAGCGCGAGAAAGTGGCGGGCGGTGTGATCGAAACGCTGGACATTCAAATCGCGGACGAACTGGGAACGCGCACTTACGAGTTGTACAGCGGCGGTGAAGCCTTCCGCATCAATTTCGCGGTGCGCGTCGCTCTGTCGCAACTGCTTGCCCGCCGCGCCGGGGCGCACCTGCGAACGCTGTTCATTGATGAAGGCTTCGGCACGCAAGATGATGATGGGCGCAACAAACTGGTGGAGGCCATCACCGCCATTCAGGACGAGTTCGATCTGATACTGGTCATCACCCACATCGAAGACCTGCGCGACTCGTTTCCGGTGCATATTCAGGTGGAGAAAACCCCTACCGGCAGCCGCGTGATGGTGCGTTAAACCGGTTGGGGGCGGCGGCATCGTGCCTGTGTGTGGTGCGCTCCCCCCTTCCGCTGACTTAGGGTGTGGATTTTGAATGATCGCATGAACGTGAAATGTGCTTCAAGCCGCTGCAACCAAACCTTGCCGCCCGGTCATCAACGGTCAGCAGTGGCCTGTCGGGAGGCGAAATTGCACCTTCGCAAGGGAACATTCACCCGGTTGAGGCTCTTTGAAACCCCACCCACCCTTTGAGTTATCCGTTCAGGTAGATTGGTACAAGGTTCGTTTTTTCAGATGGTTTTGAAACCGTATCAGAACTGTGAAAGTGGGCTAAATAAAATATAATAAAAGAAAAAGAGGATGCCTTTTGAATGCAGCCGAATGATGAGGACGCTAAACAGATCGCAGAGCGCGACCGCACCGAAGTGCGCGACGCTCGCCGCACGCTGCGGTCTATTCAGGCGCACCTCACGCAGGCGCATCTCACACTGGGCGCGGTGCGCGAAACCCTGAACATGGTGGAAGTGTTCCACCACCCTTCCAACCCCACCGCGAATCTCAATTACGTCACGCCCCGCCAGAATACCGCATGGGTATCCGCTGCACAGATAGAAACGGGCATCAACCACCTTCGCACCTTTGAACGCACCCCCCGTTTCATGTACATCGAAGGGTTATACCCGCCGCAGTTTGCCAAAACGCTGCGCGATCTGAATCTGAAGCTGGAACGCGAAACCCCCTTGATGGTTTACACCCGTCAGGGCGTGAATGGTCAAGCCCCGCCGCTGCCCGAAGCGCCGGTTCTGCCGGATCATGTGCGGGTGGAAGCCATATCCGACCTGCGCGGCGTGGAAACATGGTGGTACGCTTACCGCAATGCCTATTACGATGTCCTCACGCTAGGGGTGGAACCGCTGATCGTCAGCCGTGATCTGAACGCGCTGCAAGCCGGCGTTCAGTTAGATTATCTGCTGATTCAGCACGAATTTCCTGCCGGGGTTGCCCGTGTTAGCCTGCAAGGGGAAACCGCCCATTTGCTGGCGCTGGCGGTCATCAAAGAAGCCCGAACCATTCCCGTGCTGAACGCGCTGCAAAGTGCCGCGCTGCGCGGTGCGCTTGACCGGGGCGCCAATCTGGTGTTCGCGCCGGGCGAAACCGATGATGAGCGCCGACTGGGGCGGTCGTTAGGCTTTGTGAATTTTGGCAGCGTTGTATGCTATGTAGACCCAAACGCCGCACGCGAGGAAACTCATGCCTCTCTGGAGCAGCCTATACTGTCATTGTGATGATACGCAGGCCGTTGCTGACCATCTGCGCGACTCGTTAATTGCCCTTCGCTATACGCTTTATGACCCTTTCGGCGCGTTACCGGGGCCGGCCTATCCCCATCAGGTGCGGCTGTTTGTTGCGCCTGCCCGCGCCGGATGGGTGCGCGTCCTCGGTCATCCTGCGCCGGAACAACTGCCGGCACTTTCGCAGATGGCGCTCGTCATCCATCTGGCGCTGGACGGCGCACAGGAGCAGATCGCCATCTACGCGGCGGGTGCGGTTGCCGACGAACACGCCCTGACCGCCGCGCTGCGCCCACCGCGCACCCCCGCCGATTTCGCCCGTGCGTTGCACAGCGCCACCCCTGCCGCCCCTGCATCCGCCGCCGCGCTGCCGCTGGATGCCCTGCCGGAGTCGGTGCGCGGGTTGGCGGGCGGGGTCAACAGCGGGCAGGCGG
>CAIPFY010000086.1 GCA_903864435.1 uncultured Chloroflexota bacterium
AGCAGCTTGAGGTGACATGGATTCCCTCTTACGGCCCCGAAATGCGCGGCGGCACGGCGCATTGCCTCGTGGTCATCAGCGATAAACCCATCGGTTCGCCGCTGGTGCGCCATCCTGATGTGGCGCTGCTCATGAACACGCCATCGGTACACAAATACGAGGCCATCGTCGCTGCTGGCGGTTTAGTGGTCTACAACCAATCCTTGATTCCGGTTGCGCCCACCCGCACGGATGTCACGCTGCTACCCATCCCCGCCACGCAGGAAGCCGAATCGCTCGGCAGCCCGCGCCTGACCAACATGGTCATGCTGGGCGCAGCCATGACCCGCGTGCCGGTGGTTCGCCTCGAATCACTATACGCCGCGCTGGAAGCACACCTCCCCGCCCACCACCGCGATTTGTTGCCCGCTAACCAGCGCGCGCTGC
Source organism: uncultured Chloroflexota bacterium (assembly GCA_903864435.1). Classification (GTDB taxonomy): domain Bacteria; phylum Chloroflexota; class Anaerolineae; order Aggregatilineales; family Phototrophicaceae; genus CFX2. The sequence goes on from CAIPFY010000086.1 coordinate 427, forward strand.
ACATCGGCGCAACCTACGCACAGCAGCTTGTGCCATCGTAGCGCGGGTTTATACTGAACACTATACGAACGTTCACCCGAAGGAGCAAAGCATGTTGATGGTGGCCGACATTATGACAGCCAACCCTGTGCGAGTAGCGCCCAACACGCCCGTTCAGGAAGTCATCGGCCTGATGAAATCCCACGCCTACCGCCAAATTCTGGTAGTAGATGGCGACGAACTGCTCGGCATCGTCACCGACCGCGACATTCGTCTGGCGATGAACTCGCCCTATGTGCTACATGACCGTTCGCAAGATCGCGTCCTGCTCCACGACCTGACCGCCGAAGCCTGCATGACGCGCAACCCGATCACCGTCGCACCGCAGACCAGCGCACAGCAGGCCGCACAGCTTTTGCGCGATCACAAATTCGGCAGTATGCCCGTTGTGGAAGATGGCAAGGTGATCGGCATCATTTCCACCTCCGACATACTCGATAGCTACATTGATCTGTTAGCGCAGGCCCATTAGCTCGTCGGCTGTGCGGCGTGCTGCATCAACCAGATGTATCCGTCCTCTAGGCTTGGTTCGATAGGCTTGGCTTCATAGCGCCCATCCGGTTTCCCCAGCACGCGGTACTGCACGCCATCCGTCATTTGCAGCGTGGATACCACCGATAGCCCCCCATCCGGCGGCTCATCCCGTAACAGGACAGTGAACACATTGCCCCGCGCCTGTTGCACCAATTCGGCGGGCGCACCCCGGAAGATCACCCGCCCTTTGCTCATCACCGCCAGATCGTTGCACGAATGGCTGATGTCCTCCACGATATGCGTGGACAGAATCACCGTGCAGCGTTTCGCCATCCCAGAGAGCAAGTTGCGGAAGCGCACCCGTTCCTCCGGGTCTAACCCCACCGTTGGCTCATCCACGATCAGCAATTTCGGATTGCCCAGCAGCGCCTGTGCAATCCCCACGCGCCGCTTCATCCCGCCCGAAAAGGTCTTTAAGCGTCGGTCAGCCACATCCGTCAGACGCACTTCCTCCAGCAGTTGCTCGATCTGCGTTTGCCGCAACCGCTTATCGGTCACGCCCTTCAGAATCGCCATATAATCCAAAAACTCGCGTGCGCTCAATGTCGGGTAGAACCCCAGCTCTTGCGGCAGATACCCTAGCAGAGCTTTCGCCGTCTGCTTGCCTGCCGCCGTCCCCATATCCTGCCCGAATACGCTCACGCTCCCGCTAGACACACGCAGCAACCCCGCCAGTATCCGCATCAGCGAAGTCTTGCCCGCACCGTTCGGCCCCACCAGCCCGAACATGCCGGATTCAATCTTCAGATCAATGCCCGTCAGCGCCTGCACGCCGCCTGCATACGTTTTGCTCAAATTGTGTATCTCGATCATCATATCCTCCCTGATCGTTGAACCATTCTCATCACGCCCGCCCCGCCTTCCAGCGTATCCCACCCCAAGCCAGCAGTCCGGCAACCGCCAATGCTGCCACCATTAACCCTGCCGATAATGCCATCACATCCCCACTCATCAGCCGGAGTGCGGTGATCTTCCCATTGGCATCCAGATCGAAAGCCTGTTCCGGCGCGAGTGAAGCTAAAACCGTGACCTGCAAGAGTGGCGAAACCGAATAAAGATAAACGAACACCGGAATCAGCAGAAAATTCACCAGTATCGCCCGCCTGCGCGTTGGCTGTGCAGCCGCAAACAGCACCCCCATACCGGAACTCAATAGCCCCGAAGGGACGACCACCGCGCCCCACACTTGCAGCCACACCCACACGTTAAACGCGCCCAACTTCCAGTAAAACACCGCGCCCACCACCGGAATACAGATGACCAGCGCGATCAACACGCCCAACCACACGCCCAGAACCTTCCCTGCGAGATAGACCCATAGGGGCAACGGTGTACTGTCAAGCGTATCGCGCATGTTCAGCTTGCCATCCAGAGGAATCGTCTCAGCCAACAGCAGCGGCAGCGCCGCAAAAATTGGGGCAGCAGCAGGCAAGAGGATGAAGATCGCCATTGCCGTCAACCGAAATTCGGCTGGATAAGCGGCTGACCATTGTGTTTGCGAAGCACTCAGTTGCGCCTGCATCCCCGCCAGCAAGAAAATAACCAGCACCGATGCGAGAGGAAGGATGAACATGACCATCCGCAGCATCCCCCGCCGCCACTGCATCCGCAATTCGTAACGGGCAATCCCCCACATCTGCCGCCAGTACCTATCCATCACGCCCGCCCCGCCTTCCAACGTATCCAGCCCCACACCGCCGCCCCCACCACTGCCAGTTGCACCCCACCCATCACCAGTGTCGCCAGAAGATCGTTTCGCACAGGAGCCAGCAGCACATCATCTTGCGCGGTTGCCACGATGAAAAAACGCAGGATGGCAGGTCGCGCAGGGTTCAAACTATCCAGCAGCGTGTTCGCGTTCTGTGCCAGAATAGCCGTCACCGCGTTCGCAAACAGGAAGATACACAGAATCGCCACCCCCGCACCGATAGCCGCCGCCCGCCGGCGCGTCGGTTGTGCGGCGGACAGCAGCAGCGTCAGCCCGCCATTCAGCACCACCACCGGCAGCGCCCCGATCAGGAACATCCGCAGCAACCGGCTGATATCCACCGCGCCGTACACCAGCAAACCGCCTATCCCGATCAGCGCCACTGAAATCAGCAAACCGGAGGCCAACGCCAGCGCCATCCCGCATAATTTGCCGCACAAATAGGCAGCGTCCGATAGCGGCAAGCTCTCCAGCAGTTCGCGCACCCCGTAATGCCGATCCAGCGGAACCACATCCGCCATAATCGGGCCATACAGCACCAGCAGGCAGAAATACAGCGCAATCCAGAAGAACGGCACAATATCCAGCAGTTCCTGCGTCGTGCCGGACGAAAGCTGCTGCCGGGTGTCATTGCTCGAAACGATCACCAGAATCATGCCGATCAAAGCCGCCACGCTCAACGTCACCACCAGCAGCGCCCGCCGCCGCCAGTGCATCTTGAACTCGAACCACGCCACCGCCCATACCTGCCTCATCATGCCGCACCTCCTCGTGGCATTTGCCGCGCCCGTTTGCCAAACAACAGAGTTTCTTCGTCCCGCAGCCGTCCAATCGCTGCGTTCATCAACAGCAGACCCATCAGAGTCACCATCCAGCGATTGAGCAGATAATCCTCATGCAGCATCATCTGTGGCTGCAAATAGGCATAGAACGCCCAGAAGATCGGCTGAATCAGGTTCAACGGACGCAGCGCAGGCACACCCGGCAGCAGCGACACGCCCATAAAGGCAAAACCGAACCACAGCAACCCCACCAGCGCGGCGCCCATTGCGGGTTGCCGTGACCGCAGCGTGATATACGCCCCCAACCCCATGAACAGCAGCATAGCAGGCAACCAGCGCAGTATCGCCTCCACCGGGTTACGTTCGCCCTCACCGAACAGGCTCACTAGCATCAGCGTCACTGTCAGCGCCGCATGTGCCAGCCCGGTTGCCAGCAGTCGTTCGCCCAGCAGCCACCCCAGTGGGCGCGGCCCGGCGGCCATCACCTCCAGCGCCGGCTCATCATCGGGCGAGAGCGCAAATGCCGCGCTCACCCCCGCCACCAGCGGCATAATCGCTTCCACCGCCAGACGCGAACCCGCAAACGGCAGCCCTCGCGGGTCAGGCTTGATGAGCATCACCAGCACGGTAACAACAGCGCCGATCACCAGCGTCAGCCAGCCCATCAGCCGGAAGCTCATTCGCCACGCGATTGCCGGCCTCTGTTTGAGCAAAAGCACCACCCCCAGCCCCTGCACCAGCAGCAACCCGCCCATCAGCAGCGCGATCAGTCCCATGAACATCCGGCTCTGATCCAGCGGCAGCGTCTGCCCCTTCTGATCGAGCATCACAATCTGCACCGCCAGCGCACCCGCCACGACGACTCCCACCGCGACCAGCAAACCGCGAAATCCGCGCAGCAGTTTCATCACGTCTATCATGTGTTTATCCCGCCTCTATTGGAGCGCAGATCGAACGACCACAACGCCAGCCCCACCAGCAGCACACCCGCCAGCAGTAGCGCCGGACGAAACTCCGCAGACGACAGGCCGGGGAGCGAGAGTAGGTATAGCAGCGGCGGCGCATCCCTCAGATTGTACGTCACCACATGCAGCCCCCAGATAACCAGTCCGGCGAAAATGCCCACCAGCGATTCGCCCAGAATGATCGTGAGTGCAAACGCCAGCGCCGACAAAAACGCCATCGGCGCTAACCACGATTCCACCAGCGGCCACAGCAATATCTGAGCATCCAGCACCGCCAGCAGCACGCTCGCTGCCAGCGCCAGCACCAGATCGAAGCCGAACACCAGCGCCAACCGCGTCAGCAGCAGCAACCGCGCCGAAGCCGGTGTCGCCGCCTCCAGTTCCAGCACCGCCTCCATATCGCTGTCGTACAGCAGCGCCACACCCACCGCCGCCACCACCGGAGCCAGCACCGTGAACGGCAGCAGTGCCTTTCCGTCTGTGGCTCCGACAGCCAGCGTCACCATCACCCCCAGCGCCAGCATCAGCACCGAGGCCGACCAGATTTCGTGCCGCACCACCCGCATTTGCGAACGCATCAGCAGCAGCGGCCACCACTGAACCAGTCTTTCCCGATGGGTCAACCTGCGCGGTGGCATTTCCGGTAGCAACCGCGTCAGCAGCGCCGCCCGTGCCGCTGCATCCAGTGCCACATCCGCAGTCCGCAGCGCCTCCATCACGCTCACAACTGCCTGCGCTTCATCGGCCTGTGCGCCATCTTCCACCAACAACTGTCGCTGACGATCTTCCACTTGATCGTTATCGTTCATCATTCAGCCTCTACCTCCGCCACGCTCATCTGCTGCCGCAATTGTCGCAGCCCCAGACTCAGGCGGCTCTTGACTGTCCCAACAGGGATATCCAGCGCCGCCGCAATCTCCGCCAGCGAGAATTCGCGGTCATAACGCAGCAAAATCACCGCCCGCTGTGTCTCCGGTAGTGTACGCAGCGCCGCCAACGCTTGCTCGGTGGACATTGTGCGTGCGACCATCATTTCCGGCTGTTCTTGCTCATCGTCGGTCATCTCCCAATCATCCGGCATCGTCATCTCGTAACGCGCCGCCGCCCGCTTAAAATAGTCCCGTGTGATGTTGGCGGCGATCTGGTACAACCACGACTTGAACGGACGCGGATACTGATACTGTCCGATAGCCCGCAGCACCCGCACGAAACACTCCTGTGCGAAATCCTCCGCCAGCGGGCGTTCGCCCGTCATCCGGTACAGGTAGCCGACCAGCGGCGCATAATGGCGGTCAACCAGCGCCCCCAGACACTCGGCATCCCCCTGTTGTAACCCTCGCGCCAACTGTTCGTCTGCGCGCACCGCGCACCCCTTCATCTCGTTCCTATCCCTAATACGAGCATGGTGCGAATTGGTTCATCCGTCAAAACAGGCTGCGCTATAATTCTCACCAAAGTTCTGCCCACAGTCTGTAAAGGAGCCGCGCTTGACCGAGAAACAACGCATCACCGCTGACGATCTGTATCGAATCATCAGTGTCGAAGACCCGCGCATCAGCCCGGATGGGCGCTGGATTGCCTACGTCCAAACCGCGCCAGATCGCATGGAAAACGGGTATAAACGCAATATCTGGTTGGTTTCCACCAGCGGCGGCGACCCGCTCCAACTCACCCGCAGCGGCAAAGATACGCAACCGCGCTGGAGTCCCGATAGCAAAACGCTGGCCTTCACCTCCACCCGCGACGAAAAGCCGCAGATTTACCTGCTCCGCATGACCGAACCCGGCGGCGAAGCCCGTGCCCTGACCGCCCTCCCCAACGGCGCGAAAGACCCGGCATGGTCGCCCGATGGGACGAAAATCGCCTTCCTCGCACCGATGAACGCCGACGAACGCGGGCGCGAAGATCGCCGTGAAGAAGACCCCAAGCCGGTGGACAAACTGGACGCAAAACAGCGCAAAGAACGCCGCGATCAGGATGAAGCCAAGCGTTTCGACCCGCGCATCGCGCAGCGCCTGCCCTACCGCACCGGAACGAGTTACCTTAGCGACCGCTTCGCGCAGATTTACGTCATGCCCGTCGCCGAAGGGCTGGACAAAGACGCAGCCCGCCCGCGCCGCCTGACCGATGTGGATGCCGACCACAACCCGCCCCAATGGACACCGGACGGCGAATACCTATTCACAGCGCGAATGAGCGACCCCAAAGGGGATGAACCCTGGCGCTGGAGCAGCCTGTACAGCATTCGTGTCAGTGATGGCGCGTCCGAGAAGCTCACCGACGAGAGCTACAGCAGCTTCTCGCCGCTGCCCTCGCCGGATGGTCAATGGGTAGCCTTCGGGCGCATCCCCCGCGAACGCCTGAGTGAGCGCATCGTGCGCCTTGCCGTCATGCCCGTTGGCGGCGGTGAAATCCGCGACCTGAACCTCGCATTCGACCGCGACCTCGCCGACATCAAATGGACACCCGATGCCGGGGGGCTTCTGTTCGGCGGTCAGAGCGAAGGCACTGTCGAGATTTATCACGTTCGCCTCGAAGATGGCGAAGTCGAGAAAGTCGTCGCCGGCAATATGTATATCGAGCAATTCGATGTGCAGGCCGAAGCGGGCATCGCATTTAGTGCCTCCACGCCCGTCAACCCCTCCGAACTGTACTGGCAGGCTTCCAGCGTAGATCATGCCGTTCAGATGACTCGCGTGAACGAGAAATTGCTGGAAACGGTCATCATGCAGGAAACGCACGAATTCCGCTGGAAATCCCCCTCCGGCGTGGAGATTCAAGGGTGGTACTTGCTGCCCGTCGGCTACGAAGAAGGCAAATCCTACCCGTTGGCCTTCCACATTCACGGCGGGCCGCACGTCATGTGGGGGCCAGCCATGAAATCCATGTGGCACGAGTGGCAGTTCCACGCGGCACGGGGCTATGTCGTGTTCTATTCCAACCCGCGTGGCGCAGGTGGCTACGGCGAAGCCTTCCAGATGGCACTGCACGGCAATTGGGGCGGCGTGGCCTACGATGACCTGATGGCCGGCGTGGATGCGCTGCTCAAAAAAGGCTTTGTAGACCCGGCGCGCATGGCCGTCACAGGTGGCTCTTACGGCGGCTACATGGCTGCGTGGATCACCGCCCACACCGATCGCTTCTGCTGCGCCAGCGCCCAGCGCGGCGTGTACAACCTGCTCGGCTTCTCTGGCACCACTGACATTCCCAGCTTCATCCCCACCGAGTTCGGCATCGAACCGTGGGAAGACCCCATGCAACTCTGGCAGCACTCGCCGCTGGCACATGCCCACCGCATCAAGACCCCGCTGCTCATCATCCACAGCGAGAACGATTACCGTGTCCCCGTCTCGGAAGGTGAGCAGTTATTCACCTATGTCCGGCGCAGCGGCGGCACGGTCAAACTGGTGCGTTTCCCGCGTGAAGGCCACGAACTTACGCGCACGGGCGAACCCGAACACCGCACGAGTCATCTCTTGCACATCACCGAATGGTTTGATACCTACTGCGGCGTACAGCCTGCACAGCCCTAAATCGGCAGGAGTCTGATGATGAAACCTATGTCTTTCGATTTTCGCTCCCGTCGGTCTATGGTCGCAGCACGGCGCGGGATGGTCGCTTCCAGCAACCCACTCGCCTCGCAAGCGGGGTTGCAGATTCTCCGTCAGGGCGGCAACGCGGCGGATGCAGCCATTGCCACCGCCGCCATGCTCAACGTCACCGAACCCGCCTCAACCGGCGCAGGCGGGGACTGCTTCGCCCTATTCTACGATGCCAAAACACGCCAAATCAGCGCCCTGAACGGCAGCGGACGTGCGCCCGCCGCCCTCCAACTTCAAGACCTACTCGCGCAGGGCATGACCGAAATCCCCGAACGCAGCCCCCATGCCGTCACCGTCCCCGGCGCGGTCATGGGCTGGCACGACCTGTTGGCGCGGCATGGCACGATGTCCCTGCGCGACGTGCTGACCGATGCCATCTACCACGCCCGCGAAGGCTACCCCGTTCATCCCGTGTTCGGTACAGCATGGCAGGGCAGCGAAGCCTTCTTGCGCCAGAGTCCCAACGCGGGTGATTACCTGCCGAACGGCAGCGCCCCCGTCATCGGGCAAATCGTCCGCCTGCCGCAGCTCGCCGCCACCCTGCAAGCCATCGCCGACGGCGGCCCCGCCGCCTTCTACACCGGCCCCATCGCGCAGGCCATCGTGGACACGCTGCAAGCACTGGGCAACAAGATGACTCTGGCTGATCTCGCGTCGCACACCTCTACATGGGGCGACTCGATCTCAACCGACTATCGCGGCGTGGTCGTGCATGAACACGCCCCCAACGGGCAAGGTTTAGCCGCGCTGCAAGCCTTGAATATCGCCTCCGGTTGGGACATCAGCTCGATGGCATGGGACTCGCCGGAACGCCTGCATCTGATGGTTGAAGCCATGCGCCTCGCCTTCGCCGATGCCCGCCAGTACATTGCCGACCCCGCCACCAATCCGGCTCCGCTGGATGGCTTACTCAGTCCACAATACGCAGCGCAGCGGCGGGCGCTCGTCTCCCCCGAACGGGCGATGCAGCCCCCCGGCTACGGCGCACCCTTCGGCGCATCCAACACCGTCTACTTGAGCGTGGTGGATGGACAGGGCAACGCCTGTTCGTTCATCAACAGCCTGTACTTCGGCTGGGGCAGCGGCATCGTCGCCAAAGGCACGGGGGTATTCCTGCAAAATCGCGGCGCGTGCTTCAGTCTGCAACCGGGGCATCCCAATGCCCTCGCCCCCGGCAAGCGCCCGTATCACACCATCATCCCCGGCATGGCAACCCGTGACGGCGAACTGTGGTCGTGCTTCGGCGTGATGGGCGGCTTCATGCAGCCGCAGGGACACTTTCAGGTCATCAGCGGCATGATTGACGACCAACTGAACCCGCAAGAAGTTCTCAACCGCCCGCGCTTCTGCCTCGAAGAAGGCACAGAAAGCTCGGTGCTGGCGCTTGAGGAAGGCATTCCGGTTGCCACCCTGTCGCGGTTGGCGGAACTCGGACACCGCATCCGTCCGGTTTCCGGGCGCGGACGCGGCGTGTTTGGGGATGGTCAGATCATCCGGCGCGACCCTGAAAGCGGCGTGCTGCTGGGCGGCAGCGACCCGCGCAAAGACGGCCTCGTCGCCGCGTTCTAAGCGGCACTACGGCAAAATTCGTGTAAAATAGGGGAATGATGAACCACAAGCAACTCTGCCTGTTTCTCATTCCCCTGCTGCTGGCGGCGGGCTGCAACCTGCGCTTTAATCGCGCCACGCCCACCCCGCCCTCATCAGTGCTGGCAACGCCCGAATTCGGCTACTTCCCGCCGGACAATTCCGGTACAGTAGACCCCAACGCGCCGCCGGTCAACGCCGCCTGCGCCATTACCCCGCCCACATGGATTGCCTACACCGTTGTCTCCGGCGATTCGCTCGGCCTACTCGCCATGCAAACCGACAGCAGCGTGGAGGAGATCGTGGCGGGGAACTGCCTCAACAGCGCCGACAGCATCTACATTGACCAGACCCTTTATCTACCCAAAGTACCGGTTGTCTCGCCATGACCCGCCCGCGCCAGCGTATCGTGGTCTGCCGGGGGCAGTATTGCAACCTCAGCCGCCGCGCTGATGCCATCCTGAAGGCGCTCGAACCGCTGCTGGATGCCGCCAACGGGGATGACTATCCGAAACCAATCAAACTCGAAATCGCCAATTGTTTGAGTCATTGCGGCGCTGGTCCCAACCTCATCATCTACCCGCAGGGCGTGGTCTGTCATCAGGTACAGCCTGCCGACCTGCCCGACCTGCTCGACAGACACCTCCTCAAACCCGACGGCTCACCCTCATAGAATATAGGCCATGTTCGGCGCGGTTTTCGCCAGCCCTTTCGGGTCGAGCGCCACATTCACGCAGGCCGGCTTGCCGCTGGCAAACGCCCGTTCCAGCGCCGGACGGATATGCTGTGGTTGCTCGACATACTCCCCGTAGCCACCCAACGCCTCCACCACTTTATCGTAGCGAGTCGGCGCAAGCGATGTCGCCACCGCCCGATCTTCCCCGATCATCTGCTGCTGAATCACGCGAATATTGCCCCATCCCGCATCATTCCCCACAATGCTCACAATCGGCAACCCGAAGCGCACCGCCGTATCGAACTCGAACCCATTCAGCCCGAACGCGCCGTCCCCGTTGATGACCAGCACCCGCTTATCGGGGTACAAGTGTTGCGCCGCAATCGCAAACGGCACACCCACCCCCAAGCACCCCAGCGGCCCCGGATCCATCCATTGCCCCGGCAGGGTGACATCCATCACCCGCGCACAGGCCGTCACGATGTCCCCGCCATCTCCAATCACGATGGTATTTTCATCCACGAACGCATTCAGTTCCGCGCCGAACCGGAAATGATTCACCGGACTATCCGCCAGAGTCGTCCACTGCTGCTGCTCGGCCTCTTTTTTCGCCTCAATCGCCTGCACCCGCGTCAGCCAGTCATCATAGCGGATGCCCTGCAACCCCTCCGCCAGTGCTTCCAACACCAGCCGCGCATCAGCCGTCAGCGCCACATCGGCGCGGCGGTTGCGGTGCAATTCACGCGGGTCACTTTCCACCTGAATCAGCTTCGCGGACGGATTCCACCCATCCTGTCCGTACTTTAGCCGGAAGTCCAGCGGCGTTCCTAGCAGGATGACCACATCGGCCTCGCGCAGCGCAGCGCTCCGTGCCGATTTGAAGCAGTTCGGATGCGTCATCGGCAGGGTGCCGCGCCCCGCGCCATTCGTGAACACCGGTATTCCGGTCTGTTCGGTCAGTTCGCGCAGCGCCGTGTGCGCCGCATCCCAGTACACCTGCGTCCCTGCGATCAGTACCGGCTTACTCGCCCCGCGCAGCAGTTCAAACAGTGCCGCCACATCCCCCGCTTGCGGCTCCTGCGGCACCAGTGTCACCCGCCCCGGAATCTCCGGCGGCTCAACCGCGTTGAACAGCACATCGAACGGAATCTCCACAAACACCGGCCCCGGACGACCACTCAGCGCCGCATGGTAAGCCTCGTGCAGCCGCGCCGGAATGCTGGCGGTATCAGTAATTGTGAAACTGGCTTTGGTGATGTCCTGAAACATTGCCAGTTGCGGCATCTCTTGCAGCGCCCCCATGCCCTTCGTCTTGAGAGGCGCTGCCCCGCCGATCAGAATCAGTGGGCTGCGGGCTTCGTAAGCATTCGCCACGCCCGTCACCGCATCGGTCACGCCCGGCCCCGCCGTCACCACCGCCACGCCCACATTGCGAGTCAGCCGCGCATGAGCATCCGCCGCATGTGCCGCTGCCTGCTCATGCCGGAAGTCAATCACCTTGATCGCGTTATTCAAACAACCGTCATAAATGCCCATCACATGCCCGCCGCACAGGGTATACAGTGTAGATACCCCCTGCGCCGCCAGCGAACGGGCGACCAGTTCACCACCCAGAGCGTACATCATCCCCTACCTCTCTGTTTCAGCTTGCAAGGCGTTCAACCCCGCCTTCAGCACCGTGATAATCTTGTCCACATCATACACACAACCCGCCCATGTACCGCCGCTGGCCTCTTGCAGCGCCGCCCACAACCGCGTATCGTCCGGCAGGCGCGGATGCTGATGCAAATCAGGATGCGGCTCACGGGAGTCTAAAAGCGCCTGCGCCGCGTCCGCCGTCAGCAAACCGTCCACCGTACCCACCAACCGGATTGTCCCCTCAAGCTGGTGGCGGTCAAGGATGACCTCAATCCAATCGCCGTCCCGCACCTTGCCAATCGCACCACCCGCCAGCGCCTCCGGCCCGATATGCCCGATGCACGCGCCCGTCGAAAAACCGGAGAAGCGCCCATCGGTCAGCAGCGTGACCTGCTTCCCCCATTCCAGATATTTGAGCGCGGACGTGATCTGCGCGGTTTCCACCATGCCCGTCCCCTGCGGCCCGATCCCGATCAGCACCATAATGTCGCCCGGTTGCACTGGCGGCTGCGTCTGCCCCTTTACCGCCTGTATCGCCGCCCGTTCGGATGTGAACACCCGTGCCCGCCCCCGATGGCGGTACACCCCATCCGCGTCAATCACTGACGAGTCAATCGCGGTGGCTTTCACCACCGAACCCTGCGGCGCGAGATTGCCCACCGGGAAGATCACCGTACTGGTCAGTCCGGCAGCGCGGGCGCGGTCTGCATCCATAATCACCTCATCTGCCGCCACGCCGTCCTGTTCCAGCAGCAGCGCCCGCGCCACCTGCCGCCGTTCGCTCCCCTCCCACCAGTCCAACACTGTACCGAGCGTTTCGCCGCTGGCGGTCAACACATCGGTATGCAGCAGTCCCATGCGCCGCAGATGTAGCATCACTTCCGGCACGCCCCCCGCCATATACACCTGCACGGTGCGGAAATTGCGCGGTCCGTTCGGCAGCGAATCCACCAGACGCGGCGTGCTGCGGTTCACGCGCTGCCAGTCGCTCACCGTAGGCGGACGCAGCCCCGCCGCCAGCGCGATAGCCGGAATATGCAGCAGCAAATTGGTCGAACCGCCGAACGCAGCATGTACCATCATGGCATTTTCCAGCGACTCGGCAGTGAACAAATCCGCCAAGCGTCGCCCATCGTTCTTCAGCCGTAGCAACGCCAGCGCCGAACGCCGCGCCATATCCAACCAGATCGGTTCACCGGAGGGGCAGAGGGCGCTGTGCGGCAACGTCAGCCCGAAACCTTCCGCCACCACCTGCGACGTGGCCGCCGTTCCCAAGAACTGACACCCGCCGCCGCTGGAACCACAAGCGCGGCAACCCATCTCCGCCGCATAGTCTAGCGTAATCACGCCCTGCGTGTAGCGTGCGCCGATGGTCTGCACCATCCCTGCGTCCTCGGCATCTTCGTCCGGCAGCGTCACCCCGCCGGGAATCATCAAACCGGGCATATCTTTACAACCCGCCAGCGCCAGCATCATCGCGGGCAGCCCTTTATCGCACGTCGCCACTCCAATCACCGCATCCCGCGTGGGCAGCGAACGAATCTGCCGCCGGATGACCATCGCCGCATCATTGCGGTAAGGCAGGCTGTCCATCATGCCGTCCGTACCCTGCGAACGCCCATCACACGGGTCGGTACAGTAGGCAGCGAACGGCACCGCGCCCTGCGCACGCAGCGTTTCCGCCGCCTCGCGCACTAGCAGGTTCACCTCCCAGTGCCCGGTGTGATAGCCCAGCGCCACCGGGCGACCATCCTCCGCCCGCAAGCCGCCGTGCGTACTTACGATCACCACTTGCTGGCGGTTCACTTCTTCGGGGTTCCAGCCCATCGCCACATTCTGCGTCAGCCCGAACAGATTGCCGCTGGGTTCGTTCAGCAGCATATCCGCCGTCAACGGCAATCGCCCCGTTGCGCCCTGTCCTTTGGTGCGCGTCCCCCGAACCCCTGCGCCATCCCCCAGAATCGCGCCCACCGCAAGGCGATTGCTATCCCCATTCGACATGCTCAACCTCGATTCGCCGCCTTCGCTTCACCTGCTGAGTATAGCGTTCATAACCATCATCTGCGCCTTACAACTGCTAACGAAAAACGGTTCCGCATACCGGTATGATACAATCCAGCGCACAGAACAGTGGTTTATAGTAGCCTGTCATTCAGCGATTTTGATCGGGATGAGGAGAAATTATGATCCGCAGACTAAGCCTGTTGGTGTTCTTGTCCTTGCTCGTATGCTTGCTCGGAACGATGAGCGTATCCGCGCAGGATTCGACGACGGGAACGGAAGGGCTGCCGTGGTGGAATGATCGCGTTTTCTATCAGATGTTCGTGCGCTCATTTTTCGACAGTGACGGCAACTTCAGCGGCGATTTTCAGGGCATCATCCAGAAGCTCGACTATCTGAACGATGGTGATCCCAACACCACCGCCGACCTCGGCATCACTGGCCTGTGGCTAATGCCTATCTTCGACGGGCCAACCTATCACGGCTACGCCGTCACCGATTACAACAGCGTCGAGTCCGACTACGGCACGAACGACGATTTCAAAGCACTGGTCGCGGCGGCGCACGAACGCGGCATCGCCGTCATCATTGATATGGTGGCAAACCACACCTCCAGTGAACATCCCTGGTTCCAGGAGTCGCAAACAGCGGGTTCGGCCAAAGACCAGTGGTATCGCTGGAGTACCGTCAATCCCGCCCAGATCGGCCCTTGGGGGCAGACTGTGTGGCATTCACGCGGGGATCGCTACTACTACGGCGTATTCGATGGCAGCATCCCGGATTTGAACCTCCGCAATCCGGCGGTCACACAGGCGGTTTACGATTTCACGCGCTTCTGGTTGGATGATATGGGCGTGGACGGGCTGCGGCTGGATGGCGCTCGCTACTACGTGGAAGACAAGAACAAACTCGCCAGTTCCGCCGGCAACATGACGTGGCTCACCCGCTACTATGAATACATCCGTTCGGTCAAAGCGGACTCGTTCACGATTGGCGAAGTGTGGACAGGCACGCCGGAAGTAAAGCTGTACGTCCCCGGCGCACTGGACGCGGCCTTCAACTTCGACCTGCAAACCGCGCTGGTGGATGGCATCCGAAGCGGGCAGGCCAATATGATCGCCTCCGCACAAAATGCTGCCACTCGCAGCTTTCCGCCGGGGCAATATGGCGTATTCCTCGCCAACCACGACCAAGACCGCCTGATGTCGCAGTTGAATGGCAATATCGAACAGGCGAAAGTCGCGGCGGGACTCTTGCTCACCAACCCCGGCGTGCCGTTCATCTACTACGGTGAAGAAATCGGCATGACGGGCAAGCGCCAGCGCGACGATGGTTGCCGCCGTACCGCTTTCCAGTGGACAAGCGAACACATCGTCCTGCCCTACGACAGCGGTCAGAACTGTGGCACGAACGAAGCAACCGCCAATGTGGAAGCCGAAACAGGTGACCCGGCCTCGCTGCTTTCCACCTACCGCGACCTAATTCGCGTGCGGGCAGCCTCGCCTGCGCTGCGCGTGGGCAACTTTGACCGCTTATCCGCCGAATCGGGCAGCGTATACGCCTTCCTACGTCAATCCGCACAAGAAACCGTGCTGGTACTCGTCAACCTGTCGAACAAAGCAGACAGCGGCTATGTACTGAGCGCCGAAGAAAGCACCCTGTCCGGCTCCTATACTGCCGAAATGCTGTATGGTGAAAGCGAAGCGGGGGCGCTAGAGGTCGGCGCGAACGGCGCGTTTAGCGGCTACCAACCGCTGCTGGAACTACCGCCCTTCAGCACCACCATCATCCGGTTGAACCCGGCCTAGCGCATCAAAAATCCGAACGGGAGGCGGCAGATGTCGCCTCCCGTTGGGGTCTGTGCCTTACCCGTCAAGCTGCTTGGCGAGTTCCAGCAGCCCCAGATCAAGCGGTTTCTTCTTGCCCGTCACCTCAGCATAGGGCGTGGTTGTGATCGCACCCTTATTCAGCCCCACCAGTACGCCATGTTCGCCGCGATCCAGCGCCGCCACAGCCGCCGCGCCAAAGCGGGTGGCGAGGATGCGATCAAACGCCCCCGGCAGCCCGCCCCGCTGGATATGCCCCAACGTGGCCGCCCGCAGTTCAAAGCCCAATTCTTCCCGGTGTTCTTTGAAATAATTCGCCAAAGCCTCGGCGTTGTATTTCGCGCCTTCAGCCACTACCACAATCGCGTGCGCCTTCCCGCGTTCATACGCCGAACGCAGTTCCTGCGCGATAGTTTCCGGTTCGGTTGGCACTTCAGGGATGACAATGCTCTCCGCGCCGCCTGCAATCCCACTCATCAGCGCCAGATAACCGCAATCACGCCCCATCACTTCCAGCAAAAACGCTCGTTGATGCGACGAAGCGGTGTTCTTCAGCCGATCAATTGCTTCGAGGGCAATATTGAGCGCGGTATCAACGCCAATGGTCATTTCAGACCCGTACAGATCATTGTCAATCGTGGAGGCCACCCCCACCACTTCCAACCCCATCTGTGACAAGGCATGAGCGCCGGTCTGTGAACCATTCCCACCGATTACCACAAGGCCGCTGATGTCGTGCTGGTGAAGGTGGCGCAGCGCCTTCGTGCGGCCTTCAATCGTCTTAAATTCTGGCGCACGGGCGCTGCCCAGCATCGTCCCGCCCTGCTGAATGATCCCGCCCACATCACGGGCGCTCAAGTTGCGAATTTCGCCACCCACAAGGCCAGCATACCCATGCTGGACACCAAACACTTCCCACCCGCGTGATAAACCACTGCGAACCACAGCGCGGATGGCGGCATTCATACCGGGTGCATCGCCACCGCTGGTCAACACCGCAATTCGTTTCATAACTCCTCCACGCATACCAAGCCTAATGAATACAGTTCTATTCTAGTATTTTAGCCTATAGGACGGGGGGAAAAAATCCACCTTATCCGCATGGCATTTGTCATGTCAAATTGGAATCCCCATTCAAACGTTATAATCCGTGTATAGGCGCAACTGGCTAGAAATGAGGCATCCCTATGGCATACGAAACGCTCCTCACCACCCTCGAAGATGGCGTGTTCACCATCACGCTCAACCGCCCCGGCAAACTGAACGCCTTCACCGAACAACTACTGCACGAACTCCTCGCGGCCTTCCGCGAAGCCGAAGCGAATCCGGCAGCGCGGGTGATCGTGCTAACAGGCGCAGGGCGCGGCTTCTGTGCCGGTCAGGATTTAGCCGCCGCCGTCGAAAGCGGCGCAGGAAGTGCCGACTTCAGCTATAGCCAGCATCTCGTCAATAGCTACAACCCGCTGATCCTCATGATGCGGGCGCTCCCCAAACCGATCATCGGGGCGATTAACGGCGTGGCGGCGGGTGCTGGCATGAGCCTCGCACTGGCCTGCGACCTGCGTTTGACCGCCGAAAGCGCCTCCTTTGTGCAGGCGTTCGTCAAAGTGGGGCTAATTCCCGATAGCGGTTCGACGTGGCTGCTGCCGCGCCTTGTCGGAGCAGCGCGGGCGCTGGAACTCATGCTGACAGGCCGCCGCGTCGGTTCGGCAGAAGCCTTAACTCTGGGGTTGGTCAATCAAGTCATCCCCGATGCAGACTTCACGGCAACCGTTGCCCGTTACGCGGCGGAACTGGCGAACGCGCCTACCGCCACACTGGGACTCATCAAGCAGGCGGCGGAGTTCGCGCTCACCAGCACCCTCGAACAATCGCTGTTCAAAGAAGCCGAATTGCAAGACGTAGCCGGACGCACAGCCGATCACATGGAAGGTGTAATCGCCTTCCTGCAAAAACGTCCGGCTACCTTTCAGGGGCGCTAGTCAAAGACCACCACGCCACGCGCCACCGTGCCACTAAGCATGGCATCGTAGGCTTCGTTGATCTGTGACAACGGGTACTGCTTGGAGATAAGTTCATCCAGCTTCAACTGACCCGCCATATACAGATCGAGAAACAGCGGAAAATCCCGCGAGGCGTTGATCGTGCCGTAGTAGCTGCCCTTGATCGTCTTTTCCTGCCGGGTGATGATCGCCCCCGGCAGGTTCGTGCCGGTTCCCATCGGGGACAGCCCCGCCAGCGTCAGCGTCCCGCCCGGACGAATCGCCTTAAATGCCAGTTCTTGCAGCGCCGGAACGCCCACCGCCTCAAAAGCATGTTCAGCGCCCCGTCCCCCCGTAAGATCAAAGATTGCGTCCACCACGTTCTCGCTGGAAAGTAGCGTGTGAGTGGCACCGAACTGCCGCGCAATTTCCATCTTCACCGGATTCGTGTCCACCGCAATGATCGTCGAAGCACCGCACAGCGCCGCGCCCTGCAACACATTCAGCCCCACCCCGCCGCAGCCGATCACCACCACGCTTTCGCCGGGGCGCACCTGCGCGGTATACATCGCCGCGCCCACGCCCGTCGCCACCGCGCACCCCACCAGCGCGGCTACTGCCAGCGGCGCATCTTTACGCACCACGATGCAGCTTTCCTGCGGCACAACCGCGTACTCGGCAAAACTCGCCAGACCGGAAAAGTGATAGGTGGTCTGCCCCCTCCACTTCAAACGGGTAGTGCCATCCATCATCGTCCCCGCCCAGATCGGTTCGATATAGGTTTCGCACAGGCTGGGCTTGCCGCGCATACAGTAAAAACAGTGTCCGCAATCCGGCGCCCAGTTCAGCACCACATGATCGCCCACCTTCGCCCGCGTCACCCCCGGCCCCACGTCCACCACCACACCCGCACCTTCATGACCGGGGACAACCGGCATCGGGTGTTTCGTCGCGCCCGAAACCAGATGATAGTCGCTGTGGCACACCCCGCTGGCCGCGATCTTCACCAGCACTTCGCCCTCACGCGGGCCTTCCAACTGCACCTCATCCACCACAAATGGCTGATGTGCGCCCACCAGTATCGCCGCTTGAATATCCACAATCGCCCCCTGAAGGTATACGTAGAAACAACGTGACCGGAATTCTACCATGCGCTATGATTGACGCGAATCACACTAGGAGGTTATCGCGTGTCATCATCACTTGATCTGCGTTCGGTGCTAGAGTTCGCGCTGGATACCGCGTGGCAGGCGGGTCGCATCACACTGGGTTATTTTCAGACGGGAATCGTGCCGGAGCGCAAATCCGACAAATCGCCCGTCACCGCTGCCGACAAAGCCGCCGAGCAGAAAATCCGCGAACTCACCACCCGCTACTGGCCGGATGACGGCATCATTGGCGAGGAATTTGGCAACCACACCGGCACATCCGGCTACACATGGACGGTAGACCCGATTGACGGCACCAAGTCGTTCGTGCAGGGTGTCCCCATTTATTCTGTGCTGCTCTCGCTCACCGATGGCAAGCGCCCCCTCGTCGGCGTGGTACATTTCCCCGCGCTCAACGAAACGGTATACGCCACGCAGGGCGGCGGCTGTTATTGGAACGGGCGACGCACGCAGGTTTCATCGGTCGCAACCGTGCGCGACTCGGTGCTGCTCGCCAGCGATATTGATGCCTTCGACAAATACAACCGCGCCGCCCCCTGGAAGCGCCTCGTAGATTCGACCTATTTCCAACGCACATGGGGCGACTCGTATGGCTATGCGCTAGTCGCCACCGGACGCGCCGAAATCATGGTTGACCCCTGGATGGCGATCTGGGATTGCGGCCCGTTGCAGGTGGTATTGGAAGAAGCAGGCGGCACCTTCACCGATTGGAACGGCAACCCGACGATTTACGCGGGCGAAGCCATCGCCACCAACGGCAAAGTTTTCGATGAAGTGATGGGGCTGGTGCGCGGCTAACTTTACCCTCATCCCCCGTCCCATTCCCCTCATAGCGAAGGGACTAAAGAGAGCTTCAAGACTCTTAATTCCCTCTCCCTGAGGGAGAGGGATAAAGGGTGAGGGTGATTAGCTGCGGTTCAAGCGCGGATCGAGCGCATCCCGCAGGCCATCGCCTAGCAGGTTGAAGCCCAACACCGTCAGCATGATGGCAAGGCCGGGGAAAATCACCATATGAGGCGCGGTAAATACGTAATTACGCGCCTCACTCAACATCTGCCCCCACTCCGGCAACGGTGGCTGTGCGCCGAGGCCGATGAACGACAGCGCGGCAGCGTCCAGCACGGCAGTACCCACACCCAACGTCCCCTGCACGATCAGCGGCGTGAGCGTGTTCGGAAATATCTGAGAGAACAAAATGCGAACGGGGTGCGCCCCCAGAGCGCGTTCCGCCGTGATAAATTCCATCTCTTTGACCGACAACACACTGGCTCGTACCAACCGCGAATAGATCGGAATCGAGACAATGGCAATCGCCAGCAGCGCGTTTTCCAAGCCGGGGCCTTGAATGGTCACAATCGCAATCGCCAGCAGCAGCGATGGGAAAGCCAGCAGCACATCCATCAACCGCATAATCACGTTGTCCACCCATCCGCCCGCATAGCCTGACACCAGTCCCAGCGTAGTCCCCGCGATAATCGAGAAGATTACGCTCAAGGTTCCAACTCGCAGTGAAGTACGCGCACCGAATACAATCCGGCTGAAAATATCGCGGGCGTTCAGATCAAGTCCCATGAAATGCTGCGGATCGGCGCAACCGAGTAGCGCCACGCACGGCGGACGCGCGGGCAACCTGCCCGTCTCACCCGGCAACCCGATCATCGAAAGGATGGGATCATGTGTGGCGATCACGTCCGCCAGCAGCGCGATCATCACGAGCAAGCCAATCACGATGAAACCCGCCACCGCCGAACGATTGCGGCGCAGGTTACTAATCGTTTCCATCACAATCCCGCGTGTTTCACGGGAGGGTTTTTGCCCGACCTTCAGACGGACAACTTCGGGGTTCGCAGTAGTCATAATCGGTTTCGACCCCTTTAGCTCAGACGAATACGCGGGTCGAGGTACCCGTAAATGATGTCCACGATCAAATTGATAATCACGAAGGCCGCCGCCGTCACCAGCGTCACGCCCTGTACCAGCGAATAATCGCGTGCCGTGATGCCTTCAAACAGCGTCTTGCCAATGCCTGCGTAGCCGAAAATTGTCTCGGTCAGCACCGCGCCCGACATCAACCCGCCGAAGCTGAGGCCGATAATCGTCACCACCGGCAGCAGAGCATTACTCACGGCATGGCGCATCACCACGGCGTATTCTGACAACCCTTTGGAACGCGCCGTCCGCACATAATCCTGATTCAGCACTTCCAGCACGCTAGAACGAGTCATACGGGCGATGATGGACAGCGGAATAGTCCCCACCGCCATCGCTGGCAGAACAAGGTGGCGCAGCGTATCGAGGAACAGCGTCCCGTTGAGCGTCAGCACGGCATTCAACACGTTCAGCCGCGACACAAAAATCATGAACCCGCTGGCGGTATCGGTCGTCGCCAGCCCCCACACTTCGTAGAAGGCCGGGTAATTCGCACCCGCCGTCAAGCGCCCCGAAGGCGGCAGCGCGAAAGGCGTATCTTTCAAGATCACGCCAAACAGAAAGGCCAGCATCAACCCTAACCAGAACACCGGCATCGAAACGCCGATATTCGCCCCCAGCATCGTCGCTACATCAATCGTTGAGTTATAGCGATAGGCCGAGATAATCCCTAACGGAATACCCAGTATCACCGCAAAAATCAGTGCCGATACCGCCAGTTCAACCGTCACCGGAATACGTTCCACCAGCAAATCGGTCACAGACCGCCCGAACCGCAGTGAAACGCCCAGATCACCGCTGACCACATTCGACAGATAAATCGTGAATTGTTCGGGGATGGATTTGTTCAGGCCGAGGCGCTCGATAAAAGCATCGCACACCGCTTGCGAGGCTTTTTCGCCGAGAATAGCGCGGCAGGGATCGCCGGGAATCATACGCCCCAGCGCAAATGTGATAGCGATAATCCCCAACAAAACAGGGATGGCGAGAAAAATACGGCGTAAAACAAAGTTCGACATAGGCTTTTTGTGAAAATAGAGGGGCGGGTGGATAAACCGCCCGCCCCCCGGTTGAACAAAACAGACGTGAGAACTAGGCGGGGGCGTTCAGGAACTTGCCGAACAACGCGCCAAAGTATTCAAAGTTCGTGGTACGACCCACATGCAGCGGGCTGGCAGCATCCCAGATCGCAGTCCAGGTGGTCAACACGTCTTCCGCATTGAACTCTGAACCATCCGAGAACTTCACGCCCTGACGCAGGGTGAACGTCCATTCGGTAGCGTCTTCGTTGCCGACCCATTCAGTCGCCAGCGCCGGAACCACGCCACCACCACCCAGCTCGTAACCGGTCAGCGATTCGCTGATCTGTTCGCAAGCGCGGAAGGTTTCGCCGTCGGTTTCGTCATTGCAGTACAGGCTGATCGGTTCGCCGTTCTGCATGAAAATGATATTGTCGTCGGCAGAATCTTCCATCACACGGAACTGTTCGGCAGCGAACGTGCCCGAATAGGCATTCGCAATGCCAGCCTTGAAGGCCACACCACTAGCGCCGTAAGCAATCGGCACCATCGGCACAAACGAGGCCACTTCGTCGTTGGCCTGTAGGTACAGTTCAAGGCGCTTGGCAGTATCCGACAACTGGGCAGCCTGCTTCAGCAGGTCAACCAGAACCGGGTCCTTGTCGCCGAACTGTTCGCTGGCGCCGCCACCGAAGTGGAAGTCGAGGAAGTTAGTGGCATCGGGATAGTCCGCGCCCCAGCCCAACAGGTGCAGCGACAGCTTGCCCGCGCTGGAGTTGTCGAGGAACGTGCCGGATTCCTGCATGTCAATCGTGACATTGATGCCGATCAGAGCGAGCTGCGCCTGCAAGTCCTGAGCAACAATGCCCGGCTGCGGCAGGTACACGCGCACCACATCACGGTAGCTCAGCGTCGTTTCGACGGGCAGAGTGAAGCCGCCTTCAGCAGCCGCTTCTTCCATCAGCTTCTTGGCAGCTTCCACATCGTAAGCGGTCTTAACCGAATCCGGCGTGTAACCGAAGATGCTGGGAGGCATGAACTGGTCAGCCGCAATCGAGCCAACCGGGTAGAAGTTGTCCACAATGCGCTGTTTGTCAATTGCCATCGCAACCGCTTGGCGCACCTTGACGTTATCGAACGGCTTCACCTTGTTGTTGATGCCCAGATAGAAGATGTTCGCCGGAACGCGGGGATACAGCTTGAAATCGGGGTTGGCTTCCACCGCCGCGAAATCGGCGGGGCTAACGTTGTCAATGCCATCCACCGTGCCAGCCTGAAGTTCGTTCCAGCGGGCAGCCGCTTCGGAGTTCCACTTCAGAATGACGGTCGGCTCGATGGGGGCTTCACCCCAGTAGTTTTCATTGACGCTGAAAACTATTTCGTTGCCGCGATCCCAATTTTCCAGCTTGTACGGGCCGGTACCAATGGGATTGCTGAGCAGTTCATCACCACCGCCACCCGTTGCAGTCAGTTGATCCGCCGAGTGAATGGCGAAAGCCGAGAAGGCCGTCTTCACAGGGAGAGCAGGATCAGGATAGCACAGCGAGAACTTGACGGTGTAGGCATCCACTGCTTCGATGGACTTGATTTCGCCACCGTAGCTGCAATCCGCAGCAGCCACAATCACAGATTCCTGGGCCACGACAGGCAGCACCAGACCCAACACGACCGCCACCAGTACCACCAGCGGCAACAGACGAAGAACAGACTTCATATACGACTCCTTAAAAATAGGAACCTCTTCCTCTTCAACAAACAAACCCGCTTACACATGGTATTTGCGATCCAGACCGCGACGATTGCATAGAATGGGTTTGTATGGTGGATGCATTGTAATACGCACTATTCTCTTTGACAACCATTTCTCATACC
>CAIPFY010000087.1 GCA_903864435.1 uncultured Chloroflexota bacterium
CGTGCTGGTATTGCAGATACTTGGACGATTCGCGCATACTCACCAGTCGCGGACGAGGGAGATCAATCGTCAAAATTTTTTCGATATAGCCGGGGCGCGGCCCCATCACCACCACACGATCCGAAAGCTGAATGGATTCGGCAATACTATGAGTCACAAACAACACTGTCTTTTTCGTCTGCATCCACAGCCGTTCGATGTCCACGCGAATCTGTTCACGTGTGAGCGCATCGAGCGCCCCAAAAGGCTCATCCATCAAGAGCAGCGGCGGATTGTGAACCAGCGCCCGACAGATCGAGGTGCGTTGCTGCATCCCGCCGGACAACTCGAAGGGGTGACGATCTTCAAAACCTTCCAGACCGACCGACTTCAGCAGTTTACGCGCCTCCGCTTCGTACTGCTTCGACTGCATCCCGCGCAGCTCAACTTGCAGCAGCACATTACCCAGCACAGAGCGCCAATCCACCAGCACCGGCGATTGAAAGACAATCCCGATGTCGGTTTGTGGAGCCACAACCGGCTTACCACCGATGCTAATACTGCCGCCGCTGGTTTCCAACAGTCCCGCGACCATTAACATCAAAGTGGATTTACCGCATCCAGACGGCCCCACAATCGAGACAAACTCACCTTCTTCGATATGCAAATCAATCGGTGTGAGTGCTGTAACGGGTTCACGTCGTGTCTGATAGACCTTAGAGACACCGTTAATATCAATAAATGCCATGAATGCCCACCCCGTTCTCGCGTGAATCGGATTTTCTGACAGCCATTTGCCCCTCAGCCGCACGATGGAGGCGAGGGGCAAAAGGCTCATCCACTACATGTTTATGACGAAGGCAGAGTCAGCGTCTCCGGCACGAATTCGTTCGTGAAGAAGTCCGCCAGTGTCTTGTCCGTCTGAAGCCCATTGTACTGAGCCTGCACGTCCACCGTCGCCTGCCAGTCGGCTTCCACATTCAGGCCGATCTGGCTATCGGTATTGTTCTTGGAGGTCAGAATGCTCAGCGTGAAATCCAACTGCGGACGGATCGTTTCGGCATCTTCTGCGCCGTTGTAGAACAGGAAGTCTTCAATGGCCTTGTCCGGGTTCTCCAGCGCAAACTTGTAGCCCATCAATGTGGCTTCAACCATCGCCTTCACAACATCTGGGCGTTCGGTCAGGTTATCCACATGGGTAATCAAACCATAGCCGACGGTGACGGGGATATAGTCGTTGTACTTGATGAACGACGGGTCGAAGCCGCCTTCCTTCTTGATCTGTGCAGGCTTGTCGTCCAGACCGCCCAGCAAGCAAGCTGCGCCACCCACTTTTTGGAGGAACGAGGGGACAACCGCTTCCGCCGCCACATTGGTCAACGTAACCGCGTTCGCGTCCAAACCTGCCGCCGCCAGAAATGCCGGAAACAGCACATTCACGCCCGCGTCCGGCGCGGTCAGAATGACCTTGCCAACCAGATCAGCCGGGCTACTGATGCCCGCATCCGGGTGACAAATCACCGCATCGGCGTCCGTCGCATCGAGTGTCGCCAACGAGATAATCGGCGCATCTTCCGACACGAGGCGAATAATCGCACCCGACGACGCATACCCGAAGTCATTGCTCTTGTTGGCGACCAGCGCCACCACATTGCTTGACCCCTTACCGGGCATAATTTCAACGTCCAACCCCAGCGCTTCGTAGAAGCCCTC
>CAIPFY010000088.1 GCA_903864435.1 uncultured Chloroflexota bacterium
GCCGCCGCCACATAAGCCGTCACCGCCGCCTGCTGGTCGGGCGTGGTCAGCTTGGCGACCAGCGGGTGTTCGGGCGCCAGCACCATGAAGGTCGCGCCCCACAGCGTATCCGGGCGGGTGGTGTAAATTTCCAGCGGGTCGCCGCCCTCAGTCTGGAAGATCACCCGCGCACCTTCGCTCTTGCCGATCCAGTTGGTCTGCATCACGCGCACTGGCTCCGGCCAATCCAACTGCTCGAAGTTCAGCATTTCCTCGGCATAAGCGGTATAGCGGAAGAACCACTGAGTCATCATTTTCTGGATGACGGGCTGACCGGTGCGTTCGTCCTTGCCGTCAATCACCTGCTCGTTCGCCAGCACAGTTTGCAGCGTGGGCGACCAGTTGACCATCGCCTCGCCACGATAGGCCAGACCGTTCTGGTAGAACTGCTTGAAGAACCACTCCGTCCAGCGGTAATACTCCGGCAAGCAGCTCACCATCTCGCGTTCCCAGTCGAACATCGCGCCCATGCTGCGCAGTTGCAAACGCATCCGTTCGATGTTCGCCAGCGTCCACTTTTTCGGGTGGATGTTGCGCTGGACAGCGGCATTTTCGGCGGGCAGGCCGAACGCATCAAAGCCCATCGGGAACAGCACGTTGAAGCCGCGCATCCGCATATAACGGGCGCGGGCATCCGAAGGGGTCATGGCGAACCAGTGACCGATGTGCAAATCGCCGCTGGGATAGGGCAACATGGTCAGCGCGTAGTGTTTGGGCTTGCTCCAATCCACTTTGGAACGGTACAGGCCATCGGCTTCCCATTTGTCCTGCCAACGGGTTTCAAAGCTCTGCGGGTTGTATTTTTCAGTCATCTCGCCTTCTCGTATCATCATGATGTGGAACCGGAATGAAGAATCGAACTTGCACGCTGATGGGCAGCGCCGGACAGATAAAGTGCAGAGGATGAAGTTCAATCAGGGGGGCGTGGAAGTCGCGGGGCGCGGTCACTGACCGCTAGGTAAGAGAACAGCGGGCCACCTCGACACCCGGAATGTGATGAATGATGGACATTTATCGCTCCTAAAAACCCAAAACGTTCGCGCAGTATAGCACACCTCCGCGCCGCGTGTCGAGTGGTGCAAACAGCCGTGTTTCATCCCGATTGGTCGTAAGATGCAGAAAATAGGCATGTGCGAGTATACTTTGTTGCAGAATGCAAACACGGGCGCAACTTGCGGGGCGCAAAGGATCACTCATGGCTCGAATCTTGATTTTCGGCACCGCCGCAGCGGTTTCGGATGCCAACCACGAAAACACCCATTTCGCGCTGCTGGGCGATCATGGGCCGGTACTGGTGGACTGCGGTTCTAACCCGCTAGGCAAGTTTCAGTTTGAAGGCGTGGATGACGAGTCCCTGCAAGATGTCATCCTCACGCACTTTCACCCCGATCATGTCAGCGGCGTGCCGAATATGCTCATGCACATGTGGCTGCTGGGGCGGCAAGCACCGCTGCGCTTCTATGGACTGCACCATTGCATGAACCGGATGGAAGATATGATGGTGGGCTTCTCGTGGCAGGAATGGCCGAACTTCTTCCCGGTGACGTTCCACCGCGTCAGCGAACGGTTCGCCGCGCCAGTGCTGGAAAACGAGGACTTCCGAATCACCGCATGGCCGGTGCAGCACTTCATCCCCACCATCGGCCTGCGCATCGAAAACAAGCAGAACGGCAAAATCCTAGCCTATACCTGCGACACGCAACCCACCGCCTCATTGGACGAACTGTGCAAAGGCGCAGACATGCTGATTCATGAATCGGCAGGCGCAGGCTTCGGACACAGCAGCGCCAGACAAGCGGGCGAAACCGCTACCCGCGTGGGCGCGAAATCGCTGTATCTCATCCACTACTGGGTATGGAATACCGACCCTGCGCCGCTGGTGGAGGAAGCCCGCCAGACTTATGACGGGCCAATCACACTCTGTCAGGATTTCGACGTGTTCGAGTTCTAAAGCGTCAGTCGCTCAGTTTATCTTTGCCAGCCGGTTTCGCAGTTTCCCCCGCTGCCACATCATGCAGCGGTTTGACTGTCGCGTGCAAAAACTGAAAGTCATCACGCGGGGGGATGATCTCGTGTACCTCCATGACGCGAAACTTCACACGTCCGATTTGCACGACATCACCCGGTTCCGGGCGTTCATATTCGTTCTTGATACCGCCGGGATAATCGCCCCCGATGACTACGTAGCTCACTTTATAAATCATGGGCATCCCCCGTTCAGCCGGTCGTCGTCGGGCCGAGATTTTTAACGCGCAGTTTGAAGCTCAAATCCAACGCCATGTTCCGCATCAGAATAAATCCTATGGCGGTGTCCTGCTGGCAGAGCGCCATCAGGTCGGTGTTCGTGATCGAATAGACCTCGGTATCGTCCGCCACCGAAATCACAGTCGCAGAGCGCGTCCCCTGATCCAGCAGCGCCATTTCGCCAACAATCTGCCCGGAACCGAGATACAGCGGCGGCACACCCGCTTGATCGAAGTGAATTTCGACCTGCCCGCCCACAATGACATACATCCGGTCGCCCACGCTACCCTGATGGAAAACTTCTTCATCGGTTCCAAAAGACAACCGCTGCCCCAACGAGGCCAAACGTTCAAATTGAGGCGCACTCAAACCCTGAAACAATTCGACTGATCGCAATATCTGTACAAGTTCCATGGGACTGATCCTTACAATGAATTCGCCCTTTACTTGATTCTACTCCATATTCCCTGTATCGCGCTACGGGTTTGGCACAAATTCCGATGCAATGTATATGATTGGTCTAATAGTCTTCTTATGCGGTAGGCAGTACCCTATGCGATATGCGCTGCCGCCCGCAGGCCTATTCGCGCAAACCTGATGGCACAACCAACGCATAACCCTTGTACAGTAGAAATACCCGCAGCAAGTGGGGACTTATGATCCGCAACACAAACCGTACCTTTTCGCCGCCCACCGATGTCATCGAACTACCAGATAAACTATTGGTTCTGGTCGAATTGGCGGGAATGCACACGAGTGATTTGAGCATTACACTCACCGAACGCCATTTAGTCATCAGCGGGGTGCGCGCAAGACCCCAGCATGACAACCCGGCTTATCATCAGGTGGAAATTGGTTTTGGCGCGTTCCGGGTAGAAATCCTTCTGCCATGGCTTGTCGAACGCGATCATATATCGGCCAGTTACGAGGGTGGTTTTATACAGGTTGAACTGCCCCGCCGAGCGCCCAAGCAAATTCCCGTTATCGAGAAGTAATTCGCAGTACCGACGAAGGACTGATACGACATGACCCCCAAGCGAGTACAAGCAGTAGATGCGGTTGTGGCAACAGAACCGGCTACCGCCAAACAAGAAGTGGATGTGGTGGTTCAAGACCACGATACCGAAGATGAGCAGAAAAAGGTTGAACAACCGGAAATTCCTGCTGAACTGCCGATTCTGCCCCTGCGCGGGCTGGTGGTGTATCCGTTGACAGCCATCCCCCTGACCGTCGGCCAGCCGCGCAGCATCAAACTGGTGGATGACGTGGTGGCAGGCGACCGCCTGATCGCGCTGGTGGCTGCCAAAGACCCGAATATGGAAACGCCCGGCCCGGACGATGTATACCGCATCGGCACGCTGGCTTCCATTCATCGCCTGTTCCGCGCACCGGACGGCACGATCCGCCTGCTGGTGCAAGGGCTGGCACGCATCCGTATTGACGAGTTTACGCAGACCGAGCCGTATCTGCGCGGGAAAATCCACGCCGAACGCGAACAAACGGACACGTCGCTGGAAATCGAGGCGCTGGTGCGCAACGTGGTGGATCAATTCACCCACCTTGCCGAACTCGTCCCCAGCATTCCCGGCGAACTGATCTCGTCCGCGCTCAATGTGGATGACCCGCTGCAACTGGTGTATGCCATCTCCACCTATATCCGCATCGCGCTGGAAGATGCGCAGGAAATTCTGGAACTGGAAAGCACTGAAGCCAAACTGCGCCGCCTGATGGGAATCCTCACCAAAGAACTTGAGGTGCTGGAGCTGGGGCGCAAAATCCAGACCGAAGCCCAATCGGAGATGGAAAAGGTTCAGCGCGAATATTTCCTGCGCGAACAGTTGAAAGCCATCCAGCGCGAACTGGGCGAATCGGACGAGCAGGCGGTGGAAGTCGAGGAATTCCGCAAGAAAATCGCCGATGCAGGTATGCCGGACGAAGCGCGTAAGGAAGCCGAACGGGAACTGGATCGCCTGTCCAAGCTGCCCACCGCCGCCGCCGAATACGGGGTGATTCGCACCTATCTGGACTGGCTCACCAGTATGCCATGGGCGAAAACCACCGAGGATAATCTGGACATCGCCCATGCCCGTCAGGTCTTGGATGAAGACCACTACGGGCTGAAGGACATCAAAGAGCGCATCCTCGAATTTCTGGCGGTGCGCAAGCTGCGCGGCGAACGCGCACAGGAATTGGCCGAATCCGAGTCCGTCTACAACATCCGGCGCGAACGGCGCGGCGCCATCCTGTGCTTCGTGGGGCCGCCCGGTGTGGGCAAAACCTCTCTCGGCGCGTCCATCGCCCGCGCAATGGGGCGCAAGTTCATGCGGATGAGCCTCGGCGGAGTGCGGGATGAAGCCGAAATTCGCGGGTTCCGCCGCACCTACATCGGCGCGATGCCCGGTCGCATGATTCAGACCATCCGCCGCGCCGAATCGCGCAATCCGGTCATTATGCTGGACGAAGTGGACAAACTGGGGCGGGAC
>CAIPFY010000089.1 GCA_903864435.1 uncultured Chloroflexota bacterium
AGATTTCCTGATGATTACGCACATCGAACGCGCAGCAGCCATCCGCGAACACCTCGAACTGCGCTTTAAGAATTCCGGTGAGTATTTTTATCCCCTCAAGGATCGGCAAAAGCTGACCGATGAAGGCCCGCTCAAGCTCACCCTGCGGCTC
This sequence comes from uncultured Chloroflexota bacterium, assembly GCA_903864435.1. GTDB lineage: Bacteria > Chloroflexota > Anaerolineae > Aggregatilineales > Phototrophicaceae > CFX2. Next base: position 152 of record CAIPFY010000089.1, read on the forward strand.
ATCACGGCTTCCGATGGATCATTTGCAGATGCGGCTTCACTCAAGAGTCGCCTGCTTGCCGCGCCCGGTGCCCCGGCAGCCGGATGATCGAAATCTCCCCCACAGCGGCGGCAATTCTATCTTCATCCTGATGGCGGCATCGCTCATACTCAAACATGCTCATCAAACTATGTGATCATTTTAAGGAGACATCATGCACTATCGTGAATTAGGGCGAACGGGCTGGAAAGTGGCAGACATCAGTTTCGGCGCGTGGGCGATTGGTTCGGCATGGGGCGCGGTGGACGACAGCGAATCGCTGGCGGCGCTGCACGCTGCCGTTGACGGGGGTTGCAACTTCATTGATACCGCCGATGTCTATGGGGATGGTCACAGCGAACGGTTGATTGCCCGCCTGAAACGCGAACGCCCAAACGACGAGATCATTGTGGCGACCAAAGCCGGACGCCGCTTGGATCCGCACACAGCGGACGGCTACAACGCGCAGAACCTGACCGCCTTCGTGGAGCGCAGCCTGAAAAATCTGGAAACCGACTGCCTCGATCTGGTACAACTTCACTGCCCGCCCACCGAAGCCTACTACCGCCCCGAAGTGTTCGAGGCGATGGATAATCTGGTGCGTGCCGGAAAAATCCGCTATTACGGCGTGAGCGTGGAAAAGGTGGAGGAGGCGCTGAAGGCCATCGAGTATCCCAATGTGCAAACGGTGCAGATCATCTTCAATCTGTTCCGTTACCGCCCCTCGGAATTATTCTTTCAGGAAGCCAAACGGCGGCGCGTGGGCGTTCTGGCGCGGGTTCCGTTAGCCAGCGGCCTGCTCACCGGCAAGATGACCGCCCAAACCGCTTTCGCCGCCGACGACCACCGCCTGTTCAACCGCTACGGCGAATCGTTTGACCGGGGCGAAACCTTCTCCGGTGTAAACTACGACACCGGACTGGTGGCGGTGGAAGAAATCCGGGCGCTCGTCCCTGCCGGAGTCAGCCTGCCGCAGTTCGCGCTACGCTGGATTCTGATGTTCGATGCCGTGACCTGCGCCATCCCCGGCGGCAAGCGCCCCGCACAGGTGAACGACAATGCCGCCGCCAGCGAACTGCCACCGCTGACCGAATTTCAGATGGTGCGCCTGCGCGAAATCTATGGCAAGTATGTGCGCGGGCAAGTACACCATCGCTGGTAGTGCGGCAGCGCAAGTAGACACTCCCCAAATTTGCGAGAGAGATGGATAGCGTTTCCATACTCTCCCTCAAATGACTGTTCTGAGAAGCGAGGGTAGGATAACGATGCGGTGCAGGTCATGTCGGTTCTCGTGGACGATAGCTGCAACTTCTAGCGGCTGATCGCCCTCAGAATGTCAGCGCCCCCATCTGGCAGCAGGTGGGGGTATTTTTGATAACCGCCTCTTGGCAAAGGTTGGAAATCCCCTTTATAGTGTGTCTGTAAGCAATCCCGCACCTAAAGGTGGGGGCTTTTAACAGCCCAATGCTTACCCGAATCAGCCGCAAGGCTACGTTAGGGACAAATATATAGGCACTTCGGAATACCTCACCAGTTCCGAACTCTGCGGTACAGGATTAAACAGGTTAAAGGGAATAGGCCAGTGTCTTGTACAACAAACTGTCCCATAACATTTTCTA
>CAIPFY010000090.1 GCA_903864435.1 uncultured Chloroflexota bacterium
ATAAGGGAGCATTTGCTTGGCTTGTCAGGTGCGCGTGGCCTGCACCCTGAAGAAACGGCGAAAATTTTGCTGGTGATGACGCCAACGCCCTGCCGTCAACATCACAAAAATTTCTACCACCATTTATTATAACGTATCATACAGGGAATGAGGTTACGAATAGCAATAGAAGGTAGGGCAAGGTGGGACGGCCTGCGTGCCGCCCCGCCGCCCATATTGACGCACATGACGCTTTGGGTTACGCTTAGGCGCATCGTCATAAACGAACGGCGAACCGGATGCTATCCATTTTTCTCTCGGACTTTCTGATGCTCGATGCGGTTGTCATAGGGAGAAATGCGCCTGCTATCCGGTAACAATCCGTAATACATGATGGACACCGACGGCTGTGCGCGACCTGCACAGCCGTTTTTATTTGCCTGATTTGTGAATAAAAGGGAACGCCGAATGACTCTGCACGCTGTTTTTCAAGATCGTGGGATGCGCCGATTCACGCTGATCTGGTTGGGGCAAATGCTCTCGATGTTCGGCACCGCCACCACCCGCTTCGCCCTGATCGTGTGGGCATATCAGCAGACCAAGCAAGCGACCACACTGGCCTTGATCGGCTTCTTCTCGTTCAGCCTGTATATCCTGCTCAGTCCGGTGGGTGGCGTGCTGGCAGACCGCTATAGTCGCAAGCGGCTCATCATTCTGGGCGATCTAGGCGCAGCCGTCCTCACCGTCGTGCTGCTCATCCTGTACAGCAGCGGCAACCTGCAAGTCTGGCATCTGTACGTGTCTACCGCGCTGGTGGGCGCGTTCGAGTCGTTTCAGGTGCCGGCCTATCAATCCGCCATCACCCTGCTCATCCCCAAAGACCAGTTCGCCCGCGCCAACGCCATGCGCTCCTTCTCGCAGCAGGCTTCGGACGTGTTCGCACCCATCTTCGCCGGATTGGTGATGGGCATCATCGGCCTCGGCGGAATCATGGTGGTGGATTTGCTCACCTTCACCTTCGCCATCGTGCCGCTGCTGCGAATCCCGATTCCGCAACCGGCCCGCGCCGCCCATGCCGCCCGTGAACGCATGGGCGAGTCCTTCCGGGCGGGTTGGCAGTACATCCGGCAACGCCCCGGCCTGCTCGGTTTGCTGCTCATCTACAGCGGCATCAACCTGATGGCCGGCCTGACTTACTACGGCGTGTTAGACGCGATGGTGCTGGCGCGGACGGGCGGCGACCAGACGGCGATGGGGGCGGTGCGGGCGGCACTGGGCGCTGGCGGGGTGCTGGGCGGGATTGTGATGAGCGTGTGGGGCGGCCCCAAACGCAAAATACACGGCGTACTGGGCATCTGCGCCATCTCGTTCCTGATCGGGGACTTCGCCACCGCTATAGGCCGCATCACGCCCGTGTGGATGTTCGCGGCCTTCGTCGGTACGTTCTTCATCCCGATCATCGTCAGTTGCAACCGTACCATCTGGCAACTCAAGGTGGAACCCGCATTGCAAGGGCGCATCTTCGGCATACAGGGGACGCTGCAAACGCTCTCCGTTCCGGTGGGTTATCTGCTGGCCGGCCCGCTGGCCGATCAGGTACTCGAACCCGCCATGCGTGAAGGCGGGGCGCTGGCGGGCATCTTCGGCGGGCTGGTTGGCACAGGGGCGGGCGCAGGCATGGGGCTGATGTTTCTGGGGACGGCTATCGGCGGCTTCGGGATCGCCATGCTGGGCTACATCATCCCCGCCGTCCGCAACGTCGAACGCGACTTGCCGGACTTCAGCGCACCTACTTCTACCAGCTAAGTACAAGACTTACAAAATGAGATGCGTTTATTTAACGTATATAAAACGCTTGTTTTAGGTTTAATTTCGGGTTTTTTAGCACAAATTTTCGACCCGAAATTTACCTATACAAGCCTACATTTCCGGGTTAGGCTTTTGTGTGCTGGTGCAATACTCAGCGATCATTCGTTATCTTTCATCCATAGGAGTGCAGCATGGCGAACCAAGAACAACTCGATCTGATTGTCAATGGAGATCGGGATAGTTGGAATGCGTGGCGTGAAGCCAATCCCAATGTAGCCATTGATTTAAGTGGTGCCAACCTGACGAATACCGATTTAAGCGACTTCAACCTGAGTGGTGCCAACTTGAACGGCGCGGCTCTGTACGGCACATACCTCGTCATCGTAAATTTTGCGAACGCCAAATTGGTGAAAGCCGAGCTAGACGGGTGTAATTTGCGTAATGCGGACATGAGTAATGCCGACCTGAGTCAGGCACAACTCCCCGATGCCGACCTCAGTGATGTCGCCCTCAACGGTGCCAACCTCAGCGGTGCCAACCTCAGTGGTGCCAACCTCAGTGGTGCCAACCTTAACCACAGCAACCTCACTGGTGCAAACCTGAGCAAAGTGCAATTGAGAAAAAGCAACCTACTCGAGGCGAACCTGAGTGGTGCCAATCTGAACGATGCGTATTGCAAGGAAGCACGACTATTTCGTTCAAATCTGAGCGGGGCGAGCCTGATCCGCGCCACGCTAGAACTTGCCGACCTGAGCAGCGCCAACCTGCGTGGTGCAGACCTGACCAGCGTCGATTTTACACTTGCCGATTTGACCAGTGCTGACCTGACAGGTGCTAATCTGAGCTTTGCAGGCCTGTATTCAGTTTCGATGGTAGGTGCGATTCTGGATGACACCATACAAGTGGAAATGCGGACGAATATGGATTGACGCGAACACTTCTACAGCGGAAACGACGGGAAGGTTTGAACCACTCCAGCCCCAAAGCTACCGACCTGATAGCAACCTGATGCGGGTTGCGCGATGACGGGACTTCCCCCCCGACAGGATGACACTTGGACTATACTGGGTGCATCCGTAAACGTTGAGGGGGAAGCGAAACATGCTGAACGCGCTCCGCTGGTTCTGTCTTGTCCTCGTACTCGTCGTGGTCAGTCCCGTAGGGGCGCAGGAAACTCCCGCGCCCCTGCTCGATCTGGTTGTCCGCCTGCCCGCCCCATCCGGCGAACTGTCACGCGATCTGAGCTATGTGGATATGGCGACCATTCGCGCCGCCCATCCCAACCTCGACCTGCTCGATCCGAAAGGGCCAGCCGCCGCTTATGTCGCCGGCTCATCTGCCCTAGCCGATCTCTTTCAGGCGGATATGAACGGGATGCAGCAGGCCATCGGCATCCGTTTCGCGGATATTGACCGCGTGTTGACCTACGGTACGCCCCCCGGCTTCATCACCATCCTGCAAGGCACATTCGACGGCGGCGCGGTTCGCGCTGCGCTGGACGCGCTGGGGTTCGTTACCGATTCGCCCGACCCGGCCTACACGCGCTTCTGCAACCCCGAAGGCTGCGATCATGCCGCCGATGTCAGCTTCAAAACCCGCAACCTTGCCAACCCGTTCGGTGGTCAGTTGGGACGGTACGAAGCCATTGCGCTGTTTGACCGCCCCGAACCCGGTATGGATATTCTGATGTCCAGCCCCGCCTACCGCCTGCTGGAGGCCACCGCCGCCCGTTTCGCCGCCGCCGAAGTCAGTGACAGCGACCCGTCGCTGCTGCAAACTGTGTCCGCGCTGCAATCGGTTGCGGGCGATCAAGCATTGGCGGCGGCGCTCATCGTGCCGACCAATGCTGTAGGCGAGAACACCGTGCGCGATACCGCCCTGCCGCCCTACGAGGCGCTGGCAATCGGCGCATACACCGCTGCCGAAGGAACTGGTCACGCGGAAGTCGCGCTGATCTACGCTGATGGCGCACAAGTCGAAGCCGTGCCGCCAGCAGTGGCCGCCCGTCTGGATCAACCTTCGGCCTTCGCACGGGGCAAAACCTACAAGGCACTGTTCGAGGAACGGGGAGTGACGGTGAGCGACTTCCGCTATCAACCGCTAGAGGACGGTTGGGGGGCGCTGATGGTCACGCTCACCACCGAGGGGCGCGTGAATTTCGGCTATGCGCTACTCATTCGCCTGCTGATGGCGCGTGATCTAGGCTGGCTCGCACCGTAACGTGGAAAATCCGTAGGGACACGACGTTTTTAGGTGGTCTGTGTCCCTACTGCGGCAACGCCAGCGTCACCACGCCGATCACCATCACCGCCGCCGCCAGCAAGCGCCGCTGCGAACCGCTTTCCGCCAGCACCTTCGCGCCGAGGAACGTGCCGATCACGATGCTGATCTGCCGCACCGGAGCCACCAGCGAGACATTCGTCACCGCCAGCGCCATCAGGAACAGGGTGTAACTCATCGGGTCGAGCAGCGCCACGCCGAAGGCTTCGCGGCGGTGATCGCGCCACAACGTTTGCACCCGCCCCCAGTCGCGCCGCGCTTGCGGATACAGCACCACCGTGCGCGTTAAGCCGCTGCACCAGATGAGGAACAGCGGCGGAATCAGCATCACGCCGACCACCTGCTTATCCCACAGTGTATACACCGCCATCGAGAGGCCGATTAGCAGGCCGTAGATCAGCGCGGGCGTGGAACTGCGGGCGCGGAACGGGTTGCCCGTGATGATGAGTACACCCGCCGTCACCAGCAGCGTCCCCACCCAGACCAGCACGGTCGGGCGTTCGCCTAGCAGCACAATCGCCCCCAGTGTGGAGAGGATCGGCCCGGTGCCGCGCCCGATGGGATACACGAACGAGAGATCGCCTACGCGGTAGCCGCGTTCCAGCAGCAGGTAGTAGCCAACATGGATCGCGCAGGTCACGGCGATTCCGCCCCATTCGCGCAGGCCGAGCGTGGGTTGCTGCACGATCAAAATGACGATGATGACCGGCAGGAACAGCACCGTGCCAAGCGCACTGAACATCCACGCGAACGGCAACCCGCCGTCGGCGCGTTTGGCGAAGAAATTCCATGTGGCGTGCATCAGCGCGGAAGTGAGGACGAGAGCCAGCGCCAATCCGGTCATCTTCTAATCTCCAGTCGAAAGCAGCCTTCGGGGCAACCGTCAGGCGGGCAAAGCGTGCTGGCGAACCGCCAACCGTTCCGCCCAACGCAGGAGGAGCGCGGTCAACGCGGCGCTGACCAGCATAAACGCTCCCCAGAACAGCAGGTGAAATTCCGAGTCGTGCATTTCATAAGTCGCAAACACATAGTATGGCACAACCAGCGGCGCGATTGACCATACCAATCGTCCCACGCCGATCAGCAGTGCCGCCGCCGCCCCCTGACCTTCGACCAACGCACCGAGCAGCCCCAGCGCCGCCGTCAGTCCCGCGTCAATCGCGGTGTGCGCGGCTACCATCGCGGCGGTGAGCAGCAGGGTGAAGAAGCGCGGCGGCAGCCCCGCCAGCGAGGTGTGGTACAGAAATTCACCCCCGCCGATGGCGATTAACCACGCGATCATGCCCAACCGCAGCATCCACACCAGCGCGAAATCCGGCCAGAGCGTGTGCAGCGTGGCGCTCCACTTGCCGAGGACGATCTGACGGGCATTCACGCCGGTCAGTAGCAGGCTATCCCATGTTTTGCCCTGTTTTTCGCGCCCGATGCTGGCTGCCGACAGGCCCAATGAGACCAGCGTCACCACCACATACAGCGCCACATTCATCGCAATCAGCAGCGTGGAGGCGGCAAAGCCAACGGTGACAGTCGGCACGCCAACCAGCGCCGACAGCGCCGGAAACACGTCGAGCAGCAGCGCCCCGAAGTAAAGCACCAGCGAAATCGCCAATGCCGGATACAGCAGCACATAGGCCAACCCGATCCACAACGTCCCCGAACGAGTCGCTTCCATCAGGCGCGTCTGGTGCTGCTGTTCGGCCCGCGCCACCGGGGTACGCGGGATGTTCCAACGGGTGATCGTGGTCATCGGCCTACGGGTTGGCGCGGCAGAAGGCTTCGATGCGCTCAATCTCGTCCGCGCTCAGGCGGAAGTCCATCGCGCCGATGATGCCCCCGACCTGCTGCGCATTCCGCACGCCGACAATCGCCGCCGTCACTGCCGACAGGCGCAGCGTCCACGCAATTGCGGTTTCGCCCGCCGTGCGCCCGTGCGCCGCGCCGATGTCCTTCAGGATGTCCGCCAGCGCCAGATGACGCGCCAGCAGCGGCGGTTGGAAATTCGGGTTGCGGGTGCGCCAGTCGTCGGCGGGCAGGGCGGCGGCGCGTTCAGCAGTCATCGCGCCCGTGAACAGCCCCGCGCCCATCGGGGAGTAGTTAATCACGCCGATCTGGTTCGCCTCGCAATAGGGCAGGATTTCGGCTTCCACGCCGCGATCCAGCAGCGAATAAGGCGGTTGCAGCGAGGTGATGGGCGCGATCTTCGCGGCGCGTTCCATCTGCGCCACGCTGAAGTTGGACACGCCAATCCAGCGCACCTTGCCTTCCTGCTGCATCTTCGCCAGTTCAGCCCAGCCTTCTTCAATGTCCGGGTCGGGGTGCGGCGCGTGGATTTGATACAGGTCAATCACCTCCACCTGCAAGCGGCGCAGGCTGTCCTCCAGTTCACGGCGCAGCGAGGCGGCGCTCAGACTGCTGCCCACCTTCCGTTCTTCGCCCCAGATCAACGAGCATTTGGTGAACACGTAAGGACGGTTGGCGCGGCCTTTGAGCGCCTTCGCCACCACTTCTTCCGAATGCCCCAGCCCGTACACGGCGGCGGTGTCAATCCAGTTGATGCCCTGATCGAGCGCGGCATGGATGGAGGCCACCGAGTCGGCGTCATCCTGTGCGCCCCAACCGCCCTCCCAGTTCCCCCCGCCAATCGCCCACGCGCCGTAGCCAATCGGCGTAATCTGCATGTCCGAATTACCGAGTTGCCGTGTATTCATCGAAGCATCCTTAGAGTCAAATTTGATAAGCTCATACAAGCATCCCCTGCTTTCGAGGATCGGTCATTACGCATCAAATCGCATTCACCGTGTTAAAAGGCGGGCTGGCACGCAGGACAGCCCCTACTCGAATTTTCGCCTTCTTAGGGGACGGCCTGCGTGCCGTCCCGTCTTTGTTTTTCGTTTTCCATCCCCCTATCCCCAAAAATCTACCCTTGAAAGGGATTGAGGGGTGAGGTTCTTACACCCCCATATTGATGACCACCATCTTGAGCGTGGTCATCTCCTCGACGGCGAAACGCGGCCCTTCGCGCCCCACGCCCGAATCGCGGTTGCCGCCATAGGGCATGTTGTCTATCCGCAGCGTCGGCACATCGTTGATGATGACCCCGCCCACGTTCAACCGCTGCACCGCCCGCATGGCATGGTTCAGGTCGCGGGTATACACGCCGGCCTGCAAGCCGAACACGCCGGTATCCGCCATCGTCAACGCCTGCTCAAAATCATCGAACGGCACGAAACTGACCAGTGGGCCAAAGGCTTCGGCGCACATAATCTGCATCCCATCATGCACATTTTCCAGCACCGTCGGCGGGATCATGCGCCCCTGCCGGACACCGCCCGCAGCCACCACCGCCCCCTGCGACACGGCCTCATCCAACCAGCGTTCGATGCGCTCGGCAGCGGCATCGTTGATGACCGGGCCGATGTCGGTCTGGTCGCTCTGCGGGTCGCCCATGACCAGCTTCGCCGTCGCGTCGAGGAATTTTTGCCGGAACTCGTCATAACGGGCGCGGTGGATGTAGATGCGCTGCACGCTGATGCACACCTGCCCGCTGTAGGAGAAGCTGCCCATCACCGTGCGCGTCACCGCATGGTCAATGTTGGCGTTCTCGTCAATGATGGTGGCTCCGTTGCCCCCCAGTTCGAGGACGACGCGGCGCAGGCCAGCCGTCTGCACGATCTGACGCGCCACCGCCGGACTGCCCGTGAACGAGATCATGGCGACGCGCGGGTCTGTCGTCAGCCATGCGCCCACATCCGCGCCGCCCGTCACTACCTCGAACGCGCCATCCGGCAGGCCGGCCTCGCGCAGAATTTCCGCTAGGCGCAGCACCGTCATAGGCGTGGCGGGGGCGGGTTTCATCACCACCGGACAGCCCGCCGCAATCGCCGGGGCGATTTTGTGGGCGCTCAGGTTCAGCGGGAAGTTGAACGGGGTAATCGCCCCCACGATTCCCACCGGCACGCGCACGTAATAGCCGATCTTGCCCACGCCGCCACTGGACGCATCCAGCGGGATGGTTTCGCCATGCAAGCGGCGGGCTTCGTCGGCGGCAAAGTTGAAGGTATCCACCGCCCGCAGCGCCTCGCCGCGTGCGTATTTCATCGGCTTGCCGTTCTCGCTCGCCATCAGGCTACCAAGTTCGGTGGCTTGGCTGGCGATAATTTGCGCGGCTTTGTTCAGGATCGCCCCACGCTGGTGGGCGGGCATGGCGGCCATGACGGGCGCGGCGGCGGCGGCGCGGCTGATGGCGGCGCTCACTTCGTCCTGCGTGAACTGCGGCACGTTGCCCGCCACGCTTCCATCATACGGGTTGATAACCGGCATCAGGTTGCTCATTGTAAATATCCTTTCCTGTCCTGCAAAAATCATTCTTGTCAGACATTCAATAGCATACCCCCACCGCCCCGCTACCGCAGAGTCCATCGGGGACAAGCCCTCACCCCTCAATCCCCTCTCCCAACCGCTGAGTACAGCTAGGCGAGAGGAGGCAAGTCGCAGCCGTTTGTCTTACTACCTTCGCCATGACGCGCAGCGGAAGAACACCGGATGAGGGTCGCTCTACCGCTGATTGTACTCCGGTGCGAAAGGCCGACGCGAGGTTACAAAAGCGTTTTTTTTATGTTGACTGTACGTTTTTTGAATACGTGTTAAAATCTCATAACGCTTGAAAATATCAATCCATAATCTGAGATGGAAGGAGCCTGTATGCGTCGTTTCATCGTCCTGTTGGGGCTGCTGGCGCTGCTGCTAATGGTGAGTGTGCCGGTTCTGGCACAGAACGCCGGCGAAAGCGTCCATGTGGTGCAGTCCGGCGAGAACTTATTCCGCATTTCGCTGCGTTATGGCGTTTCCATCTCGGCGGTGGCGTCGCGTAACGGTATTTCCAATGTGAACTTAATCTTTGTCGGTCAGCAGTTGATTATTCCGGTGGGTGGCACCACGCCGCCCGTCGTCCCGACTGCCGTTCCCGGTCAGCCGACCGTGACGCCAGTTCCGGCAGGCGGCACGTACACCGTGCTGCGCGGCGATACGCTGGGACGCATTGCCACCAAGTTCGGCACCACCATACAGGCCATCGCCAGTTTGAACGGCATCGCCAACCCGAACCGCATTTACGCGGGGCAGGTGTTGAAGATGCCGGGTGGCACCGGCACGCTGCCCACGCCCGGTGGCCCCATCCCCACCCCCGGCGTTCCGGTGGCGGGCGGCTTTGAGCTGGGCGGTCACGTCTTTAGCTTCGCGTATCCGGCGCAGATGCGCGGCGCGGGCATGACGTGGGCGAAAATTCAAATTACATGGGACGGCAGCTCCCCCGCCAGCGTGGCACAGGGCGCGATTGACTCCGCTAAGTCTAAGGGCTTCAAGATTCTGCTGGGCGTGAAGGGCAACTCGGCGCAATTGGCTGCCAACCCGGCACAGTACTATCAGAACTTCGCCACCTTCCTCGCAGGGGTGGCGGCGCTGGGGCCGGACGGCATCGAAGTCTGGAACGAGCCAAACATCAACGCCGAATGGCCGGCGGGCAAGATCAGCGGCACCAACTACACGCAAATGCTGGCCGCCGCCTATGCCGCCATCAAGCGCGTGAACCCGAACATTCTGGTCATCAGCGGCGCGCCCGCCCCGACGGGTTTCTTCGGCGGACGCTGCGCCAATGATGGTTGCGACGACGACATTTTCATCCGGCAGATGGCGCAAGCCGGCGCGGGTAACGTGATGGACTGCGTGGGGCTGCATTACAACGAAGGCATCGTGCCGCCCAACCAGACCAGCGGCGATCCGCGTGGCAATTCCAGCCACTACTCGCGCTACTATCAGGGCATGTTCAACCTGTACGCCAGCGTGTTCCCCGGCAAGTCGCTGTGCTTCACCGAAATCGGCTACCTGTCGCCGGAAGGCTACGCCCCGCTACCTGCCGCCTTCGCATGGGCGGCCAACACCACCGCGCAACAGCAGTCCGTGTGGCTGTCACAGGCCGCGCAGCTTGCCAAGAACAGCGGGCGCGTGCGGTTGTTCATCGTGTGGAATGTGGACTCGACCAACTACGGCGCTGACCCGCAGGCTGGTTATGCCATCATCCGCCCGAACAACACCTGCAACGCCTGCGTCACGCTCGGCACGGTGATGGGCGTTAAGTGAGCTTGAACGCGAACAACTGAATTGCGGTTGAAACCCTCTCCTCGTGAGAGGGTTTTGTTTCGGGGGGCGCGAGTCGTCAACCATACTGTGTTTTAAGTCGGGTTATAATCGGGGATAAGTTACAGCGCACAAGCGAGAGACAGTCGGCTTGATTTACGAAATCCACCTTTACGTCCCCAAAACGGGCAGGCTCACCCCTGCGATGCTGGAATGGCTGCTGCAAAACGGTCAATCCACCGACCAACCGGAAGTATTCTGGCCGGTGCGCCAGATTCGCCCGAAGGCGCTGGCGCGGCGGTTGCTTCAGCTTGACCCCACGCTAGTTCCGGTGCGCGGGCAAGGCGAAGATGTGGAACTGCACTATCCCAACACCGAGTTGGGCATCGTGCTGTACATTCATGAGCGCGGGGTGATTTTGCTGTTCCCGTATATGGCCTACAGCGTGTATTCGCGCATCGTGTTGGGCATTTGCTACACCTACATCCGCTACCTGTTCGACTCGGCGGGCTTCTGGAGCTATGACCCCCAGTTGGACGTGCTGTCGTATGCCGATGATTTCCAGTCCATAGACGACACCTCGCGCCTGATGGATGCCATCATGCCGCGCCTGTTGAACTAATCAGCATTTTTACCCTCATCCCCCGTCCCCTTCCGCTGCGCGTCAGAGCAAATAGGAGTAAGAGGGTTACGCGATTCTTGAGTCCCTCAGACCCTGAGGGAGAGGGACTACGGGGTGAGGGCGGTTCTAGCGCATTCCGTACAGCGCCAGTTCGTAATTGGTCAGCGGCGGCAGGATGCAGCAGGCCACCGCATCGGCCTCCAGCGCGGCAGTCGTCGGCCATCCCGGCCACACTTGCAACACCCCCAACTGGTTCATGGTCATCAAGCGATTCGCGTCCGGCGACCAGAAGGCGCTCCGAATCACGATATTGGCATCACCCAGCACCAGCGTCCGCAATTCGCTGCTCGTCGCCACATCCCACACCCGCGCCGTGCCATCCCAGCCGAAAGTCAACACGCGCTGACCATCCGGCGACCACTGTGCGCCCACCACATTTCCCAGATGCCCGACCATGCGGTTCAGGCTTCGCCGGCTGGACACATCCCAGACCTGCACCGTGCGGTCAAAGCTGGCTGTGAGCAGGCGCGTCCCATCGGCGTTGAAGGCGAGGGCGCTCACATAATCGGTATGCCCTGAAAAATTCTGCTGTTCATCGCCGCTTTCCGCATCCCATACCCAGACCACATTGTCAGCGCCACCTGCGACAACCCAACGACCATCCGGGCTGAAGGCCACTGCGAGGATTTGCACCCCCGTATCCAGCGCCAACAGCTCATCGCCGCTGGTTGCGTCCCACACCCGCACGACACCATCCGTACCACCGCTGACGGCCTGCGTCTCATCCGGCGACCACGCCACGCTGTAAACCTCGTAATTCCCCGGCACAAGGCTCACCCCATCCAAGCCCGTAATCAGGCCATCCTCCTCGGCAGCGTCCAGATGACCGCTAAAGAGAGTCAACTCGCGGCCCGTCGCCACATCCCACACCCGCACCGTGCCATCCAAACTGCTGCTGATGAGGCGCTGTCCATCCAGTGACCATGCCACATCCGCAATCAAATTCGTGTGTCCTTGCAGGGTGTGCAACACCGCGCCGGTCTGTGCGTCCATCACTTCCAGCGTGCCATCATCATTCCCCACCGCCCAGCGCACCCCGTCCTGTGACCATTCCGCCATCGTGCGCAACAAGTCCCTTTCAGGTACGTCCATCTGCGCCAGTGACTCGCTCAAATCCCAGATGCGCACGCTGCCATCATCACTACTCGAAACAAGGTGCAGCCCATCCGGCGACCACGCCAGATTGTTGATGATGAGGGTATGCCCCCGGAGGGTGAACTGAATATCGCCCGTTTCGGGATTCCAGATGCGAATCTGCCCGTCCACGCCGCTGCTGGCAACCTGTGTGCCATCTGGCGACCATGCCGAGACGAGCAGGCCGTCCACAGAAAGACTGTAGCGATTCAACTCATCGCCGCTGATCGCGTCGTGCATGCTGAACGTGCCATCCGATATCGAAAACCCGATCAAGCGACCATCTGGCGACCATGACATATCCTGAATGAGTTCATCGCTCACCACCTGCTCATTAAGGAGTTCGCCGCTGACCGTATCCCATTGAAACAGATCACCACCCACCCCCAGCCCAACCACCTGCGTCCCATCCACCGACCAGCCCGCATCCACCAGCACATCACCCTCGTCGCCGTTCAGGGTTAGCAGAGGTTGCCCTGTTGCCACGTCCCACACCGTCACCAGCCCATCTTGATCTGCCGCCAACAAGCGCGTGCCATCCGGCGACCACGCGACAGTCAACAATTCCACATCGGACGTGCTGGAGAGCGTTTGCAGCAGATGACCATCGGCACTATCCACAATCCCGGCGCTACCCTGTTCGCTAGTAAACGCAAGGCGCATCCCATCTGGCGACCACGCCACTTTGTAAATGATGCCCCCTTCATCAGGGATGACGTACTGCACCGCGCCCGTCCGCGCATCCCACACCGTTACCTGCTCATCCTCACCGCCGCTGGCGATGCGCTCGCCATCTGGCGACCACGCCACGCCATACATGGCCTGATCGGACTGGCGCAGCAGGCGAATACGGTTGGTCTGAACGGCTTCCGCCAGCGCCCGTTCGGCCTGCGTGGTATAGGGCGTGTTTTGCAGCGCATACAGCGCCAGCCGCAAACTCACATCCGGCGCGTTCGACAGAATCAACTGCGATTGCGAAGCCGCCACCAACGAACTGCTGCGCTGCTTCTCGAACACCGCCGTCGCCGCGTTGTTCTGCGCGATGATGGCGTTGGCGTCGCTGGTGGCGGCGCTGCTGGCCGCCAGTGCGCGGTTGTTTTCCGCCTGCCCGTACAGGGCGAACGACAGAATCGCCAGCCCGACGGACACGCCGAGCGCCACCAGCACCCCGAACAGGGTGGTGCGGGCGCGCCCCAGTGCGGCGCGGCGGCTGGTGACGATGTAATCGGCATGGAGGGGGGTGGCTTCCGGGTGCTTGGCGGCAGATTGCGCCAGCCAGCTTTCGGCTTCCACCAGTTCTTTGCCGCGCAGTAGCAGGCTTTCATCCCGATTCTGCTTTTCCCAGTCGCCCGCCCGCACCAGCAACCGCGTGTGCATTTTGACATGCGCGAGGTCAGTATCCATCGCCTCCAGCACCTTCTGGAAGGCGGTGGCGAAGTCATCCTGCGATTCGCGCATGTACACCCAGTTATGATCTCTGACTGCCGAATGGAGTTTGTCCCGGTCGGCGGGTTCGGTGAGTTCGCGGTAGAGAATCGGCACGAAACGCTTATGCTGGCTGGCGGCGTGTAGCACTTCTATCGAGCATTCTTCGGAACGGGCGAAATGCGGGCTGACACAGCACAGGAAAATGTCGGAAGCGTTAATGCCCTGACGAATTTCCTCACGCCAGTCTGCCGACGGCGGAATATCGTCCCAATCCACCCACACATCGCGTCCAGCAGCGGTGAGATTAGCCACTACTTTCTGGATGAACGGTTTGTCTTTGCGTGAATACGAGACGAAAATATCCGGCATTGGCGGTTTCCCTAATCATTATGATCGGTTTCATTGTAGTTCAAAATGGAAAGTGTAAGTATCAGGCAACCGTAACTTGCGAAAAACATAACCATGCAAGTACAATAAATTCAAATTCGTGAAGCTATCTCATATTATGTTTTGAATATGACAGATCAACCACAGCCGGAGAAAAAGCCTGCTCCGCAGGATGCCCCTCAGACAGAAAAACCTGCCCAACCGGTAGGGACTTCTGCTGCGCCGCCTGCGAAGCCCGAACCGATTGCACCCGCAACCAGCAACGCCTCGCCGGGATCAACCCCGGTAGACAAGCCTGCTGCATCTGTGCCTGCACCGGATTCGCCGTCCACCAAGCCTACCGCGCCCATTGCGCCGCCCGCTGCGCCGTCCACCAAGCCTACCGCGCCCGCTGCGCCGCCCGCTGCGCCTGCTGTCGCGCCAGTGATACCATCGGCCGTTGCGCCGGTCGTGCCGTTGGTCAGCGCCGACAAGCCTGTTGAGCCGAACAGCCCCGCGCCGCGCACCTACGATCTGGGCGCGATTGCCAGCAAAGTCACTGATTCGTCGCAATCCAGCCTGAAAGTGACGCAGCGTTTTCCTGAACCGAGCGCGGCAGCCGGGGGCGGCGTGATTTGCCCCACCTGCGCCCACCGCAACCGTCCGGGGACGCTCATCTGCGACAACTGCGGCACCAATTTGATGAGTGGCGGCAAATCTGCCATTGGCACCCGCGACCTCAAATCCGCACAGGCCGACGATCAGAAAGACGGCAACAAGCTGCTGGATAGCGATCAGGTCAAGGCGGTAGAAGCAGCCGGTGGCTCGGTCTTTAATGACGACATGGTGTTGCGCGTCGAAATCGAAGGCGGCACCACGCCGATGCTGGTGTACCCCAAGCAGGAGATCATCATCGGACGGCGCGACCCGAACAGCGGCGGTATGCCCGATGTGGATTTAACCTCGTATGCCGGCTACCGGATGGGCGTCAGCCGCCGTCATTCCGCCATTCGGATGCAGGAGAAGCGCCTGTACGTGTCCGACCTCGGCAGCAGTAACGGCACGTTCCTGAACGGGACGCGCCTGAGCGCCCACCGTCCCTACCAGATTCGGGATGGGGATGAAATTCGCCTCGGTCAGATGGTGCTGCGGGTGTTCTTCCAGACCGCCAAGAAGTAGCCACCGCCCGAATGACAACAAAACGCCCGCAGCAGTGCGGGCGTTTTTTTATGACCTTTTTGAGCGAGACAGCCTCATTTGTCGAGGATTTGCTCCACTTCGCTCGCCGCTTTCTTGGTGGCGAACAGGATGTACGACATGCGGGCATCTTTTTCCGCCAGCACCGCCAGTGAAGCGCGTCCCGCCGGATATACCACCATCACCCCTTCTTCGCCTTCCATTAGCAGACGCTGCAAATCGCCCTGCGCCAAGCGCCCCAGCGTGCGCTCCGCGAGGCCGATCAGCGTGGCAGACATGGCGGCCACCTGCGGGCTGCTGGTGGGGTTTTCGTGCGGGTTTTCTTCGTCGCCGGGTGGGAAGGCCGCGACCAGCAGGCCATCATTGTTGACGACCACTGTCGCTTTGATGCCCTCAACGGCACTGAACAGCGAGGAGAGAGTGTTTTCCAGACGTTCTTCGCGGGTTAGCATAAGACCGAATGCCTCGTTGTGAGCAGGGTTACAGCATGCTCACAGTATAACTGATCTTGCGAAACACCACATGCCCAAACAGCCTTCTGCCGATAAGTGTATCACGTTGAATCGTTACCGTGCATAAAGAAATCTTAAATTCGGCTGCTGAGGGTAGCGTTTCGGATTCGATGCTACAATGCAGGCACGGTTCACCGAGTTGTGGGGTGGGGTGACGATGGATAAACGGATGGTGCAGTTCATCCGGGCGCTGCGAGCGGCTGGCGTGCGTATCTCCCTCGCCGAAAGTCAGGACGCGATGTTCGGCGTCGAAGCGTTGGGCGCTGGGCAGCGTGACATCTTCCGGTCAACGCTGCGGGCTACACTGGTCAAAGAAAACCGCGACCAGCGCACGTTTGAGTATTTCTTCCCCCTATTTTTCGATAATAACACCCCGCCGCTGAACAACATTCCAGATAATCTCTCTGGCGATGACCAGCAAAAGCTGCGCGAGGCGCTCCAATCGCTGATGGGCAATCTGGACGCGCTGAAGGATTTACTGCGCCAACTGCTGGAAGGGAAGCCTTTCTCGCAGGAACAGATGAACGACATGGCGCGGCAGTCCGGTTTGCCGCAGGGCAGCGAGATGAATCAGCGCAACTGGTTTGAACGCCGGATGACGCGCCAATCACGCTTGCCGCAGATTCAAGAGTTGATCGAGCAGCTTCTTCAGGAATTGCGCGAGATGGGCATGAGCGACGAAGCGGCGGAAGCCCTGCGCCAGCAGATGGAGGAAAACGCGGAAGGGCTGGCCGCACAGATTTCCAACTATGTCGGCGCGTCGCTGGCGGAGCAAATGGCCGCACAGGAGCCGCAGCCCAAGCCCGACCTGCTGGATGTGCCGTTCGAGCATCTGGGGCAGAGCGAAGTGGACGCCATCCGCGACGAAATCCACCGCCTCGCCGCCCGCCTGCGCAGCAAAGCCGCC
Source organism: uncultured Chloroflexota bacterium (assembly GCA_903864435.1). GTDB lineage: Bacteria > Chloroflexota > Anaerolineae > Aggregatilineales > Phototrophicaceae > CFX2. Next base: position 16,427 of record CAIPFY010000090.1, read on the forward strand.
TTACGCCAGCGCCGCGCCCGTGCTGGCGAACTTGACCCGCGCCGCATGATGCGCAGTAACATGCGCTACGGCGGTGTGCCGATTGAACTGAAGTTCCAGACGCGGCAGGTGAAGCCGCGATTGATCTTGATCTGCGATTTGAGCACGTCCATGCGCTACTGCGCCGAGTTTTTGCTCACGCTGGTGTATGAACTGCAAGATGTGGTCGCCCACACCGACAGCTTCATCTTTATCAGCGATCTGGTGGATGTGACGATGGTCTTTGCCGAAAAGCAGCCGCAAGAAGCAGTGGCGCAGGTCTTGACCGACAACCCGCCCGGTCACTACAGCACCGACCTCGGCGCGAGTCTGGCGACCTTCGACCATGACCACATGGGCAAGATTAGCAGCAAAACCACCGTGATCTTCCTCGGTGATGGGCGCAACAATTTCAACGATCCCCGGTTGGATGTGGCGGAGGATATGCAGCGCCGCGCCCGCCGCGTGATCTGGTTCTGCCCGGAGCCGCCGCACCTGTGGGGGACGGGTGACAGCGACATGCACCGCTATGCGTTGAGCGCGGACGGGGTGCATCGTGTGACCAACCTGCGCGAACTGACCAACGCTGTAGACGCAATCCTGATGGACGGGTGAGGGCATCCCCGAACGATACCCCGCTAGGCAGAACGAGACTCCCAACACGCCCAACCGCTGCGCGGCTGGCGGCTTGGGAATTTTGGCAAAGCGAATACGCGCTTCTGGCTCAGGCCAGAAGGCTCTGTTTTACTACACTTCAAACGGCGTGGCTTTTGGCCTAATGCCCCGCACCGTAATAAGGGTTCTCGCGCACGATCAGCGCCGCGCAGTTATCCGCACGCGGGTCAGTAATGTGATCGTAGAGAACGCGCTTGACCTTAAATCCGTTG
>CAIPFY010000091.1 GCA_903864435.1 uncultured Chloroflexota bacterium
CTTGAAGTCACCGTTCAAGATGGCTTCGCGCAGCGCATCGAGTACGCGGTCACGCAGCGAACGGGTTTCGATCTGTTGTAGTTGTGAAGAACGGGTTTTAGCCATCTGATTCCCATTTGCAAGCCTGATGTTCGGTCAATCTGCGATGGCAACCGGTGGATATTGATGGGCGACCCGCTTCGGGTGAGGTAATGGGCTGGTTTGCGGATCGCAGCGTTTGATGACCATTTTTGCTTTCCTTTGGTTGTTACGCAACCCCTAAACAGGCTTCTGCGGAACTGTGTGAATCGCTGAATGGCCTGCTGGCATGGTTTGGATGTCCACCACAAATGAGGGATAATCCAATCTTGCTGATGGGGATTTGTGAACCGCTGATCGGATCGGCCCGCACCTGCGCCCCCCGCTTAGACATTAAGAGACAGGGACACTGATGATGGAGTTCATACGCCGCTGGTTAGAACCGGTGAGTGCCAGCCGCGTCACCCGCTTCATACTATTTAGCGCGATTTTCAACTTTAGTCTGTTCGGCATCAGCGACGTGCTGACCAATTTCTATTACACCAGCCTCGGTCATTCCGTCGAAACCATCGGGATTCTGCAATCGCTACCACGCATCAGCGGCGTGCTGGTCAGTCTGCCAGTGGGGTTTATCGCCACACGCATCGGCACCTATCGCGTCCTGATCTATGCCACCATCGGGATTATCGTCATGATGTTCCTGCCGATTGCGGTGCCGGCGCTGCCTTCGCTGGCGCTGAGTTGTTTCCTGATGGGGCTGTTCTACGGGGCGCAGCAGGTGGCGTTCAACCCGTTCTTAGGGGCGCTGGTGAAGGCCGAACACCATGCGGTTCTGTTCTCGTATCACAATGTCATTGCCATGCTGGCGGCTTCTCTGGGTAGTTTCGTGGGCGGCTTCCTGCCGACGCTGGCGGCGCGGTTGCTGGTGCTACCGCCGCCGTTGGAAGTGGCGGCGCGTTCGACCATCGCTTATGCGGCGGTGCTGCTGTTGAGCGTGCTGGTGGGCGCGACCAGCCTGCTGCTGCTCATCCGATTGCCGCAATCTCCGGTGGCGCAGGCTACCGCCAGAATACGTCTGCCGATGCGCGATTTCCCGTGGAAGCGTTTGCTGCTGATGGCGATCCCGATGTTATTCTTCGGCTTCACCGGCGGCCTGACGTTTCCCTTCTACAATCTGTTTTTCCGCCAGACGTTTCATGTCGCTGATGATGTCGTGGGTAGCATTTTGAGTATTGGCTGGCTGGGCATGGGATTCCTGCCGCTTATCAACCCCTCGCTCGATCGGCGCTTCGGGCGCACGGCGGCGCTATTCATGATGCTGGTGGTGTCGGCGGCGGCCTACTTCGGGTTGAGTATCGCCCCCACGCTGCCTTTGAGCATCATCGCGTTCGTCATCGCCGTTTCTGCGCGTGGGACTATGCAACCGCTTTTTCAGCCGCTGATTATGGCGAACCTGCCGGTCAACGTTCATAATATGGCGAGTAGCATCGGGTTTGTGGCGTGGAATATTGGCTGGTTCGCTGCGACCAGTGTGGGTGGATTTTTACAGGCGGCACAGGGTTACGATTTCATGATGCAGGTGGTCGCGGTGGGGGTGCTGCTCACCGGAGTTAGCGTGCTGCTGGTGTTCCGGCGGCCTATGCCTGTCATAGCGGAGCCGCGCTCGAATGAAGCGCAGGTGTAGCCGCTGCGGGTGCTGTGTACCGGGGACGGATTGCCAATCGGTTGTCCCGATACGGTTAGAGGATTGCGAGTCGTCAACGAAATGATGAAAGGACGCATACTATGGAACTGGGATTGAAAGGCAAAGTGGCGCTGGTGGCGGCGGCCAGCAAAGGTTTGGGCTTCGGCGTGGCGAAGGCGCTGGCGGGCGAAGGCGCTCGCGTTTCGATCATCAGCCGAGACAGCGCCGCGATTGAAGCGGCGGCGGCACGGTTGCGCGGCGAAACTGGCGCGGACGTGCTGGCCTTCGGCGGCGATGTGACCAGCGCGGAAGCGTTGAATGCGTGGGTGGGCGGAACAGTGGCGCAGTGGGGCACGGTGGATGCGCTGCTGGTGAACGCGGGCGGCCCCCCGGCGGGGCTGGCGCTGGATATGACCGATGAACAGTGGCAGGCCGCGTTTGAACTGACGCTGCTCAGCTCGGTGCGCTTGATTCGCGCTGCCGTCCCGCACATGACCAACGGCGGTTCAATCTTGACGATCACCTCGTCCTCGATCAAAGAGCCGATTGAACGCCTCGGCCTATCCACCGTGATGCGCTCCGGCGTGGCGGGGTTGGTCAAGACACTGGCGGACGAACTCGCGCCGAAGAATATCCGCGTCAACAACCTGATTCCGGGGCGCATTGATACCGACCGCGTGGCGCAGCTCGATCAGGCCGCCGCCAAGCGGCTGAATGTGTCGTTCGAGGAAGCGCGGGCAAAGAGTATCGCCAATATCCCCCTCAAGCGCCTCGGTACTATTGACGAATTTGGTGCGGCGGCGGCTTTCCTGCTTTCGCCCACCGCGCAGTATATTTCCGGGGCGACGCTGCGTGTGGACGGCGGCATGATGCGTTCGATCTGAGAGGAGCAAATAATGCGCGAGAATCGGATTCGTACCCGCTGGGCAGCGGGCAAAATGGTACTCAACGGCTGGCTGACCATTCCGGGGTCATGGACGGCTGAACTGATGGCCTCGTATGATTTTGACAGCCTGACGATTGATATGCAGCATGGCCTGATGGACTATCAGACCGCGCTCACGATGTTGCAAGCCATCGCCACCACCAGCACCGCGCCGGTGGTGCGCGTCCCCTGGAACGAGCCGAGCATCATCATGAAAATGCTGGACGCGGGCGCGATGGGCATCATTTGCCCGCTGACGAATACCCGCGAAGAAGTGGAAGCGTTCGTGGCGTCCTGCCACTATCCGCCCGCAGGAAAGCGCAGCTTCGGCCCCACCCGCGCCAACCTGTACGGCAGCGATTACGTGGCGAAAGCTGACGAAACGATTGTGACGATTGCGATGGTCGAAACCCGGCAGGCTGTGGAGAACATCGAAGCGATTGCTTCCGTGCCGGGGCTGGATGCCATTTATGTTGGCCCTTCGGATTTGCGGCTGGACATGGGGCTAGGGCTGGGGGTTGATCTGGATGATCCGCGCTTTGTGGCGGCGCTGGATAAGGTGCAGGATGCTTGTACGCGGCATGGAATCATGCTCGGCTTGCACAGCAACACCATCAGCAACTTGCAAATGATGGTTGCCCGCCAACCGCAATTCATGACGGTGCTTTCGGACGGGCGCTTCCTTGCGATGGGCGCACAGATTGCTCTGCAAGAGGTGAAGGCGCTGCGCTAAGGCGAACAAGTGTGCGAAGGGGCGGCTGTACGTCGCCCCCTAAATAGACCGGAGAACAGGCTTTATTGCTGGCTTGATGGAGTTAAACTATGAAATTGACCTCACAGGTTCATGTGGTGGGCGGCGGACGTTTCGGGTTCGGGCTGTCCGGTGCGCTGGACTGCCATGTGTATTTGCTGAACGGCGGTGACGAAATGGCGCTGATAGACCCCGGTTTGGGGCTAGGGCGCGATTTCGACACGGTGCTGCAAAATATCCGTGATGATGGGCTTGATCCCAAGCGCATCCGTAAGCTGATTCTCACGCATTACCACTGCGATCATATTGGCGCGGCGGCAGAGGCGGCGCAGCGGTTGGATGTGGAGGTTATCACGTCCAAATTTTCTGCGCCGGTGGTGCGCTCCGGTGACGAGAAGGCCGTTTCGCTTGATCTAGGTCGCGCCGCCGGTTTCTATCCTGCCGATTATGTGCTGCCCCCCTGTCGCGTGGATACCGAATTGATCGAGGGGGATGTGGTGCGCGTGGGTGATTTAGCCCTGACCGCCTATGAAACGCCCGGTCATTGTGACGGGCATTTGAGCTTCCACTTCGCGGGTCATGACCGCACCTACCTGCTAGGGGCTGATCTGGTATTCTGGGGCGGCAAAATTTTGCTTCAAACCATCCACGACTGCCGCATCGGGGATTACTCGCGCAGCGTGTTTAAGGTGGAGGCGCTCCCCTTCGACGCGCTGCTGCCCGGACACCTGCAAATCTCGCTGCGCGGTGGGCATGAGCATGTGGATACGGCGGCTCGCAGTTTCCGTATGCTGGGCGTGCCGCCGAACCTCACTTAGAACGCGCTGTTCGCTGATTGCCCATAAGTTGCTCATCACCACCCTATCGGTATCCGGTAGGGTGGTTTTGATCTATATTACGTATTGAAGAATATATCAATAGGTGTATAAATTAAGGTCTCATTGTTTGTACTCATTGAAAGGCTATCGTTTATGAACCGCTATTCGCTCTCTCAGCGAAGACGAGAACAGGGGCAGGGGTTGATCGAATATGCCCTGATTCTTGTGCTGGTCGCCATTGTGGTACTGCTTGTCGTCTCGCGGTTTGGGGGCAGCACGAGCAATCTGTTTGCCAATGTGGCGTCCTCGCTGGACGGCGCTGCCTCGCAGAGTTCGTCTGGCAGCACGCCGCAGAGTACCTCGCAGTATACCTCCACGCCGAGCCTGACCCCGACGGTGACGCTCACGCCGACGATAACGCTCACGCCCACCTCGACGATAGC
>CAIPFY010000092.1 GCA_903864435.1 uncultured Chloroflexota bacterium
GATGATGCCTAAGATGGACGGCATGGAAACCTGCCGCCGCTTGAAGGCTAACCCGAAAACGGCTGAAATTCCGATCATTATGGTGACGGCGAAGAACCCTAGCGAAGCGCGTGCTGAGGGGATTATGGCCGGCGCGGTGGATTACATCACCAAGCCGATTAATTTGCAAGACCTTGTGAAGCGCATCGAAAACGCGCTGGCGAACACGGCTCATGCGCCGGTGGATGTGCAACGGTTGCTGGAGGAAGTAGCGCATTCGGCACTCTCCATCCTCTCGTGTGATTTGATCTGGCTGCTGGGGTTAGACAACGAGGAGGAGATGCTGCAAAGCCGGATTCTGGCGACGACGGGCGGTGCCCGCGCTGAAACCGAATTTTTGCTGACGGCGGCCAACGGTCAGGCCATGCCCAAGTTCGCTCTCTCGGATATTGAAAATCCTTTTGTGTCCACGCTGCTCACCCGCAAAATGCAGGTGAACATTCTGGCGGATACGCTTAAGGAACGGCTGACGACGATTTCGGTGTACAAGGCAACCGAGATGCTTCGTTTGAGCTACCTGTCCATTGTGCCGCTGACCGCCGCAGGCCGCGCTCCGGGGGTGATGGTGCTGGGGAGCTTGCAGCCGCACAATATGGAAACGCCCCGCGCTCGTCAGATTATCACCTCATTGGGGATGCAGGCGGCGATTGCGCTGGATTATTCACGGTTGATTACTGACCTCACCAGCCGCGAAAACGAAATGCAGCGCGAACAATCCTTCCGCGAAATGATTCTGGACACGATGAGCGATGGCCTCGTTGTGATTGACTCGAAGGGCATGGTGAAATACACCAACCGCCGCTTGCTGCGCCTGACCGATTACCCACGCGGGTTTCTGGACAATCGTTCGGTGGGCGAGTTGTTCCACCCGGATGACCGTGCAGATGTGATGCTCGGATTGCTGCGCGAGGGCGCGACCACCATGCGCTTTGACCAGCGGCTAGTCACGCGGGATGGTCGTGTGATTCCGGTGTGGTTGAGCCGTTCGCGTTCGCAGGTATCCGAACTGAATAATCAGGTCATCGTACTCAGCGACATGACCGAACAGAAAAAGCGCGAGGCTGAACTGGAACGCCAGACCAGCCGGTTGCTGGCGCTGAACGAAGCCGCGCATGTCATCACGGCTGACTTGACGCTGCACGATACGCTGCGCAATATTTTGAGCGCGGCGCTGAACGTGGTGCAGGCGCAGGGTGCGTCTTTGTTCCTGTTCAACAAGGATAACGCGCAGGAATTGATCGTGGTGGCGGCGGCGGGTACGGGCGCGGATGTGATGCAGGGGATGCGCGTGCCGGTGGGTGAGGGGGTGGCGGGCTGGGTGGCGCGGGAGGCCAGCCCGCAGCTGGTCGGTGATATTCGTGATGACCCCCGTTTTTACCGGAAAGTGGATGACCAGACGGGCTTTAACACCCAGTCGTTGATCGCGGTGCCGCTGATTAACGCCGATCAGGTGATTGGCGTGGTGGAAGTGGTGAACAAGCTGGATGGGGAACTTTTCGATCAGGATGATGTGCGTTTGTTAGAGAGCATGGCTGGCACGGCGGCGGTTTCTATCGTGAATGCCCGCCTGTTCGACGAAACGCAGCGCCGTGTGAAAGAACTCGGCACGCTGCTCAATGCCAGTGCCGCCGCTTCGTCTACGCTGCAATTCAGTCAGGTGTTGGAAAGCATCGCCCGTAATCTTGCCAGCGGGTTGCAGGTGGAACGCTGCATTATCATGTCGTGGAACGCCAGCAAGGAGCGCCTAGAGTCGCTTGCGGATGTCTCGGACGCGATTTGGACGATGGCTGAAGCGCCCCGCCGTTCCCTGAGCCGCGAACCGCTGCTGCGCAATGTGCTGCATACCGGCAACGTGGAATTCGTATCGCTGCTGCAAAAGAACCTTTCTAACGCGCAGCGTGCTGTGCTGCGGGCTACCGGGATGGTGCATGTGGCGGTGGTTCCCGTTCTTGAAGGGGGAGCGATCAGCGGGTTGATGACGCTGGGCAGCACGCACCCTCGCGCCGGTTATATGGCGCGGGATGCCGAGACTATCCATAAGCTGCTGACGGAATGGCAGTCTGCGTGGCCGGGAAATCGGATGCTGGCAACGGCGGACGCAGGGGCGCTGGCTGACCTTTCTGACCGGATGATGAAAGTGGGTTCGACCTGCTGGGTGACGGTGCAGGCGTGGGACGCGCAAGCCGACGCATCTGCCCTGTTGTGTGAGCGCGGGTTTGCCGAATGGACTAAGCGACCGGGCAAGAGCTTGCCCATTCAGAATTTCCCGACGCTGCAATCGGTGGTGCGCGGGCGCGAACTGCGAATGGCGACGCTGGAAGACCTTTCCGGCGATCCGGTGGAACAGGATTGGCTGTCGTATCACGGCGGGCAAGCCTGCCTGCTGATCCCGCTGCTGGAACGCGGGGTGGAAACCGTCGGGCTGGTGAAGCTACTCTCGCAGGAAATGCGATTGTTCGACGAGGGCGAGGTGCGGTTGGCGCAGGGGATTGCCAATGTCGCCAGCAGCGCCGTCGAAAACGCACGGCTGTATCAAACACTGGAAAGCCGTGCGCGGGCGCTGGAAAGCGCCTATAACGAACTGCGCGAAGCCGACAAAGCCAAAGATGAGTTCATTCAGAATGTCTCGCACGAGCTGCGCACGCCGTTGATCTCGGTACTGGGCTATGGTGCGCTGCTGGCTGAGGGCGATTTTGGGGCGATCAACGATGAACAGCACGAGGCGCTGGACATCATCATGCAGAAATCGCAAAAGCTGGCGGATATTGTGGAAGATATTGTCTCGATGCAGGCGCTGGAAACGCGCACCTACGAACGTCAGCAGGGCGACATGAAGGCCATTTTGCAGGCTGTTCTGGACAAGAACCAGTCGCGTGCGGCAGCCGCTGGCCTGCAATTCAATGCCCACTTGGACAATGGACTGCCGCCGGTGTATGTGGACGAAAAGACCATCTCGGACGCTTTCGAGAAAATTCTCGATAATGCGATCAAGTTTGGCGGGCAGGGCAAGCTGATTGACATCACCGCACAGGATACCGATGGGCCGGTGGTGCAGGTGATGGTGCGCGATTACGGCATCGGCATCGAACCTTCGGAACATCACAAAATTTTCCAGCGGTTCTATCAGGTGGATGGGGGCGTGAACCGCCGCTATTCCGGTACCGGTCTGGGACTGGCGATTGTGAAAGCGGTCATCGAAGGTCACGGCGGGCGGATTGGCGTAAAAAGCAAACTCGGCGAGGGCGCGACGTTTGTGTTCACGGTTCCGAAGTATTCAACACTGGTACAGGGCTAACATGACTCTGAGCGATTTTCACGGCGTTCTGTTCAATATGCACGTTTTGTACTCCCTGATTCTCGGCATCTGGGGGGCGGTGATGGCCTCGCGGAAAGAATCGATCTCCGGGAATTACTGGGGCGCGGTCGCCACTGGCACGATTCTGGCGGTGCTGATTGCGCTGGTGGGGATCATCATGACGGCGCAGGGGTTACGCACGGCACGCACTGTCACCTATTACCTGTATATGGCGTGGTTGGTCGTCATTATGCCCGGTCTGTTCTCGCTCCTGCGCGGGCGGGATGACCAGAGCGCCGCGATTGCCTTCTCGATTCTAGGGTTTTTCAACGCAGCCACTTCGCTGAGTATGTTGCAGCGCGGGTTGGTTGGCCCGTGGTTTTTGGAACCGGGATAATTGCTTGCCACCGACCATGCAAATTATCCTCACACACGAGAATGCGGATTTTGATGCGGTGGCGGGGCTGCTGGCGGCTTCGCGCCTGTATCCCGATGCGACGATTGTTCTGCCCGCCCGGATGAATCAGAACGTGGCGCAGTTTTTCGAGCGTTACGAAAGCCGCCTGCCGGTGACGTTCATGCAGCAGCGGGCGGTGCGTGGCAAAGTGGTGAGCCTCGTGATTGTGGTGGATACACAACGGGCGGTGCAGATCAAAGGGATTCCGGCAAATGTTCCCATTTTGATTCTCGATCATCATCCGTTAGGGCGTGACCTGACCGCACAGCAGACCTTTGAAATGCAGCCCGTAGGCGCGGTGACGACATGGCTGACGGAACGCTTGCAAGCGGCGGGTGTGGCGCTTTCCTCGATTGAAACGACGCTGCTGGCGCTGGGCATTTACGAGGATACCGGCGCGTTGACCTATGGAACCACGACCCCCCGCGATTTGCGGGCTGCCGCATGGCTGATGGAGCAAGGCGCTGATCTGGATGTGGTACGCGCTTATCTGATGCCCCCTTTGAATGCTGACCAACGAGCCTTGTTCGACCAATTGCTGGCCTCGGCAGAAACGCGGGTGATCGAAGGTTATCCGGTGATTGTGGCGCGGGCGGCGGCGGCAGAATATGTGCCGGAGGTCAGCAGCGTGGCGCACCGCTTGCGCGATACGCTTGACCCGGCGGCGTTGTTTGTGCTGGTGGAGATGCCCAACAATTTGCAGTTGGTGGCGCGTGCCAGCGGCGAAGCGGTCAATGTGGGCGAAATTGCCCGCACGTTGGGCGGGGGCGGGCATGGGCGAGCGGCAGCAGCCAGCCTTCAAAACCGTCCGGTACACGAAGTTATTGAACACATCTGGCACGAACTGCATCAGCGCGTTCGCCCAGTGACGCGCATCGTGGATTTGATGTCCTACGGGGTGCATACGGTAGATGCGGGGGTTTCGCTGGCGAAAGTGGTGCGCCGCCTGCGCCGGATCGGTCATGAAGGCTATCCGGTGGTGGAAGACGGGCGGGTGGTGGGGCTGCTCACGCGGCGGGACTTAGACCGTGCGGTGGAGCATGGTTTGGGCGAGCAAACGGTGCGCGATGTGATGATGCACGGTTCGGTGGGGCTACATGCGCAGGATTCGGTGTTCGCGCTTGAGCAGATTGTGGTGGAAAGCGGTTGGGGACAAATTCCGGTCTGGGATGATCGCGGTCATTTGATCGGGATTGTCACCCGTACCGATCTCATCAAACACTGGGCACGGATTCATCCGGCGGACGGCGCTCCGGCGGAAACCCGTCTGGGACGGGAGCAAATCGAAGCCGTACTCGGTGCGGCGATCAGCCATTTGATCGGCATCCTAGCGGCTTTCGCGCAGGAACAGCTTGTTTCGATGTACATGGTGGGCGGCGCGGTGCGCGATGTGCTGCTGCAACGCCCAAACCTCGATCTGGATTTCGTGGTGGAAGGTGACGCGATCCGGCTGGTGGAAGGCTTGCAAGCGCGGTTTGGCGGTCAGGTGAGCAGCTTTCAGCCGTTCGGCACCGCGAAATGGCGGCTGAACGAGGCGGCCTGTAGCGCGTTGGGTGTCTCCGGCGGGCTGCCGGAAACGCTGGATTTTGCCAGCGCCCGCAACGAATTTTACGAGCATCCAACGGCGCTGCCAACGGTATATAACGGCTCGATCAAGCTGGATTTGCTGCGGCGAGATTTCACCATCAACACGCTGGCAGTGCAGGTTAGTCCGGCAGAGTCCTTCGGGCGGGTGCTGGACTTTTATGGAGGGCTTCAGGATTTGCGGGCAGGCGTGATTCGCGTTCTGCACAGCTTGAGTTTTGTGGACGACCCGACCCGTATTTTGCGGGCGGTGCGGTTTGAATCCCGCTTGGGGTTTCATATTGAGCCGCGTACTGCTGAACTGATCGCCAATGCGCGACCTATGCTGGCGCGGATTACGGGCGAACGGTTGCGGAATGAGTTTGACATCCTGTTTGGCGAGGCCGAGCCAGAACGCGCTATTCTGTGGCTGCAAGAGCGCGGGTTGCTGTTGGCGATTGATCCGGTATTTCAGGTGCCTGCGCGGGTGGATCACCTGTTCAAAGCGGCGCGGGCGGGCGATCTGGTCTGGGTGTACGCCGCTGCGCTGGAGCCGTTATACTGGCATGTGCTGGCGGCGCTGATGCCTCCAGCGGTGGTGGAATGTCTTGGCGAGCGACTGCTGATTGCGCGGACGCTGGCAGAAGCAATGGTGACGACTTCCCGACTGGTTGAACGGGTGGCTGCATGGTGCCAGCCTGAACTGCGCCCCAGCCAGATTGTGCCGTTCATGGAAGGCGCGAATGAAATCGGCCTGCTGGCGGCAGGGCTGGCGCTGGATAGGCCGGTGGCGCGGGAACGCATTCACCTGTACTGGACGCGCTGGCGGCATGTCCGCCCAACCGTCAATGGTCACATTTTGCGCGAGCGCGGCTTACCTTCCGGGCCAGCCTATGCGCGAATCCTGAGCCGGTTGCGGTCAGCATGGTTAGATGGCGATGTGCGCGACGCGGAGCAAGAGGCCGATTTGCTGGCGGAACTACTGCGCGAGGAGTCGAAGCGCGATGACGGCGGCTGAACATCCGGCATTGGCGGTGACATTCCAGATTTGCTTCCGGGCGGCGCGGGCGGATGATCTGCCGAAACTGGAATGGTATGGCGCGTATGCTCATTTCCGCGAGTTGTTTGCGCGATCTTTTCGGGAGCAGCAGCTAGGGCGGCGGCTGATGTTGATTGCGGATAGCGGCGGCTTCCCCGTCGGGCATATTTTCCTGCAATATACCTCCGGTGCGCTGATGGATACCGAGGCGGGGCAACGTTCGTACCTGTATTCGCTGCGGGTGATGGACATGTTCCAGCGGCGGGGCATTGGCACGCGCTTGATTCACGAGGCGGAGTCTGTGTTGCGGGTGAAGGGAACACGCTGGGCGACCATCGCCGTCGCCAAAGACAACATACAGGCGATCCGTTTATATGAACGGTTGGGGTACTGGATTTTTAGCGATGACCCCGGCATTTGGAGCTACCGCGACCATGAAGGTACGACGCGCACCGTCTACGAACCGTGCTGGCTATTGCAAAAAGAAATCAATTTGCGCTAAAATGCTAGTTGGCGTGATTACGAATATTTCAACGTGACCATGCTGGCTTGCTTCAAGAAGGCTTCACTGAGCAGCATGCAAGCCCTGATCCTATTCAACGAGGTCAGTACGCTCTATGACAATTCATCAAGAAGCAGTTCGCATCACACGCTGGCATGGTAGCCAGCATCCTACGTTTTCCATCATTACCCGTGAAATGAAAAAAGAAGGCTTGCGTCCCTATATGTGGGTGAATACCCCCAATAACCGCTATGGCATTCGCAGTCATGGGTACGACAAGGTGCTGTATGTGGTGGAAGGGACTGTAGAAATCAGTCTGCCGGATATGAACCAGCGGATGAGCCTACGGGCGGGCGACCGGGTGGATATTCCGGCGGGCGTTCGTCATGGCACGACAGTTGGCGGTTCCGGCGCGAAATGTGTAGAAGCGGCTGTGGCGCGGCATTAGCCCCTAATGCGTGCAGCACACGAACGGGGCGCACTGAAGCGCCCCGTGTGTTTTATTCCCCTCTGATTGCTCATCTGGCAATGATGACTATAATCCGAACCAATCCGGTTACTGGATAGCGGGAGAGCTATGGATAACGCTTTTCAACTCAGCCGCCGTCAGTTTTTGCGTCTGACACGGGCTACGGCGGACATGGCGCGTTCTCCGCTGGAGCCGTATGTGGATGCGGACGGGCTGACACCGCAGGGCGCATTTTACCGCCAACAGCTATCGGGCGTTCCGGCGGTTGATCTTGCCCGCTGGTCGGTCTATGTAGATGGGTTTGTCCGCCGTCCGCGAGGCTGGACAGCGGATGAGCTGCGCCTGAACGACTGGCAGGAGACGCGCTGTACGCTGTTGTGCGCCGGTCACAGCCCGCGCAATACCCTGATCGGGACAGCCCGTTGGGGCGGTGTGCCGCTTGGCAGCCTGTTGCGACAGATGGATGTAGGCGCAGGGGCGCGTTATGTGCAGTTGACCTGTGCAGACGGCTATCGCACGTCGCTGCCGTTGGCTGCTGCCGCTGATGTGCTGCTGGCGCTGGAGATGAACGGTCAGCCTTTACCCCCCGAACAGGGTCAACCCCTGCGTTTGATCGCTCCCGGCTTATACGGTTACAAGATGCCGAAGTGGATTCAGCAAATTACCCTGACTTCTGCCCCGTTGACGGGCTATTGGGAAGGGCGCGGTTTGCCGGAGGACGGGCGTGTGGCGGTGATGTCGCTGTTTTTCCAGCCCGGTCATGAGGCGCGGGTGACGGAAATCGTGCGGCTTTACGGGGCGGCTTTCGCAGGTCAGCAGAAGGTGGCGCGGGTGGAAGTGAGCGCCGATGATGGCGCATGGATGCCCGCCCGTTTTGAACCCGCGTCCGCCGGTGAATGGGTGCTGTGGCAGCAGGAATGGCAAGCGCCGCAACCGGGTGTGTATGCGCTGCGGGTGCGGGCGATAGATGAGCAGGGGCGGGTTCAGTCGGAAGGTATCCATCAGCGGGTGGTGCATGTGATCGGCAAACAGGCATGGTGACACTCTCACGGCGCACTTTTCTGGCATGGATGGGCGTGAGCGCGGTGGCGATCAACTTGCGCGGGTGGTCGGCGTCGGCGGTGTTGCCGCAGGGCGAAATCCAGCAGGGGCGGGCGCTGGTTGCGCTGGAGGTGCTGCGCCAACCGCGTAGCGATGCGCGGGTGGTCGGTCAACGCTGGCCGGATAGCGTGCTGCCTATCCGACGAACCGTAGGCGCTTATTTTGAGATTCCGGGCGGTTATGTGCGTCAAAGCGATGTGCAACCGATGGTCACGGCGTTCGCGGCGCGTCCCGCCCCAACGACGCTGCCGTTCTGGGCGGAAGTGCGCGGCGCGGTGAGCGCGGTGCGGGCGTATGCGGCGGCGGATGCGCCGTTACGGGTGCGAATCGGGCATGGGGGCGTGTTGCAGGTGGTGGAACGGCTGACCGGTGATCCCGACTGGTACGGCGTGGCGGATGCCAGCGGCAGGCTGATGGGATGGGCGCAGGCAGGCGCGTGGAGTCCGGTTGCGCTGGAAGCGGTAAACGGCGGTGGCACGCTGCATCTGGACAGTACGCACCATCGCTGGCGGCTGGAACAGGGCGGTCAGGTGGTCGGGCGCGGGCTGTTCGCCAGTGGGCGCGTGTTAGCGCGTGGTCAGTATGCCGTGCAGGGGCGTGTGCCGGGGGGTGTAGATGCTGCTTATCCGGGCGCTTCGTGGTGTACGCAGTGGGGCAGCGGTCTGGCGGTGGGGGGCGCGTACTGGCATAACCATTTCGGACAGGCGCAGGACGGTTGTGCGGTGCAGTTAGCGCCTGCGCAGGCACGCTGGTGTTACGAATGTCTAGGCCAAGACGGGACGATTATCATCGAGTGACACTTCTCACTCGTGCTACACTGAAGCGGTAATGCTTTCCGTAGGGAAGGGTTTCAATTCATCAAGTTTAGCGTATTGGTGAGGTAACAGGTTGTGGGCGCTGATAATCTGACGGTTGGCTTGGCTTTTGTAGCCGGATTCATTTCCTTCATTTCTCCTTGCGTTCTGCCGCTGGTGCCGGCCTATATCGGCTATATGGGCGGGCGCATGACCAATTCGGTGTCGGCGCAGGTAAACGCTGGCGGCGGTAGCGTGGCGCTGCGGCCTTCGCTCAACATGCGCTTTGGCACGGTGTTGCACGGCGTATTTTTCGTGATGGGCTTCACGTTCGTGTTTGTGCTGATCGGCTTGCTCTCCACCGCGTTCATTCAGCAGGTGGGCGGGCGCAACATCAACCTTGTGACGGGGATTATCGGGCGCTTCGGCGGCGTGCTCATCATGTTTTTCGGGTTGCATGTGATGGGCGTGCTGCAAAAACTGTTCAACCGCTTGCAGGCCAATAAGAGCCTGCTTGAGAATCCGCTGTTGAGCGTGGCATCGGGGTTATTGGGGACGGCCTTTGTGCTGTGGGGCTTCACAGGGACGCTTTTGCCACCGCTGACGACCACGATGGCGACAATGGCCGGCGAGGAAACCCATCTTCAGTGGCCTACGATTATCGCGCTGGCGCTGGTGGCGGTCTTCTGGCTGTGGCTGTTCATCGCCGGAGCTTTCACCCATGCGGCGGCTTTCTGGTCGCAGCAAATCGGCAGCATCCAAACGCTGTTGTATACCGATACGCGGCGGCAGATGCAGGCGCGGGGTGGGCAGGGCTATGGCAGTTCGGCGCTGATGGGCGTGATCTTCTCGGCAGGATGGACACCCTGCATTGGCCCGGTATACGGCGCGGTGCTGACGATGGCGGCTAATACGGGCGATGTGGGACGGGCGGGTGCGCTGCTGGCCGCTTATTCGCTAGGGTTGGGCGTGCCGTTCCTGCTGACGGCGCTGCTGCTGGATGGGGCACAGGGTATCCTGAAGAAGCTCCAGCGGCACATGCACAAGATTGAACTGGTCAGCGGTATATTTTTGATCGGGATCGGTTTTCTGGTGGCGACGGGGACGCTGCAAATCCTCAGTCAATCGTTAGCGGGGCAGTATGCCGATGTTTCTGTGAATCTGGAGGAGCAGGTCATCGGGTCACTTTCAGGGCAAGACAATGCCGCGCCGACGGCTGTCCCCACTGCTGAACCGACGGCGGACGGCAGCACCGGCCTGAACTCGATCAGTGATGCGGCAGCCGCAGCCGCAGCCGCAGCCGGCTTTGAGGAAGGGAACGTTCCCCCGAATTTCGAGGCGACCACGACGGCGGGCGAAACGGTGCGGCTGGCAGACTTGCGTGGTCAGGTGGTGCTGGTGAACTTCTGGGCGACATGGTGCGGCCCGTGCCGCAAAGAGATGCCTGACCTCGAAGCCCTGTATCAGCAGTACCACGATCAGGGTTTCACCGTGCTGGCGGTCAATAACATGGAGACGGCAGCACAGATTGACGGCTTCGCCAAAGAGTTAGGGCTGTCCTTCCCGCTGCTGCTGGATGAAAAGGCGGCGGTGCAATTGCTCTACAATGTCCTCGGCTATCCCACCTCGTACCTGATCGGGCGCGACGGGGCAATCGCGGGGCGTTATCTAGGCGAACTGGATGCCGCGTCCTTCGAGACGGCGTTGAAACAAGCTCTCGGCTGATGGGCGGGTGGCGGCGTTCGGGGCTGATTTTAGGGGCTGCGCTCTGCTGGAGCGCGGCTCTTTTGATTGGTGCGGTGGTTGGACTGCCGGAGCGTGCCGCTTTTACGGGTGTGGTCATCCCCGGTGAACGACCTATCGCGCCGGAAATCGGGGCGGTAGCGCCGCCCTTTAGCGGATTGACGGTGGCGGGCGAACGGCTGGATTTGTGGGCGCTGCACGGGAAGCCGATCATTCTGAATTTTTGGGCGACGTGGTGCGAACCCTGTGCGCTGGAAATGCCCGAACTACAGGCGTTGTATGCGGAACGGGGCGCGGAGCAGGTGCGTGTGCTGGCGGTGAACCTCGGTGAAGGGGCGGCGCAGGTGCAGGCGTGGGGACAGCATTTCGGCCTGACGTTCGATCTGCTGCTCGACCCGACTCAGCAGGTGGCGGCGCTGTACCATCTGCGCGGACAGCCTTCGACCTATGTCATCTCGGCAGAGGGCGTGATTACGCACATTTTCTATGGCCCGACGACGGCGGCGGCGCTGCGCGGGGCGCTGTAACGCGCTGGCGGGAGTGTTCCGTTATTCCTGAACGTGGTAGACTGCGAACGGGATGAGGAAACTGAAAGTAAGGTCGCGTATGACAAGCAAACAACCGCGTGACCCGGTGGGGTTGCGCCTGAATCGGATGGTGCTGCGCTTCACGCACAACTGGCTGCGGGTGGCCTGCATCGTGATTGGCCTGTATGCCTGCCTGCCGATTGCCGCGCCGGTGCTGATGAAAGTGGGTGCGACGGGCATCGGGCAGACGTTGTACACCCTGTATAGCCCGTTCTGCCATCAGTTCGCTTTCCGTTCGGTGTTCCTGTTCGGGGAGCAACCGTTCTATCCGCGCTATAACACAGGTAGCCCGTATACGCCTTTTGAAACCTATGCGCAATCACTGCCAGAATTTACCCCGGATCGGCAGGTGCGCATCTGGGGGCAACCGGTTGGCATGGTCGGGGACATCAGCGGGTTTTCGCCGGGATTTCAGGGCGCGGCGCGGGATTTTAAGGGCAACGAGCAGATGGGCTATAAGACGGCGCTGTGTGCCCGCGATATGGGCATCTATCTGGCGCTGTTTGCAGGCGCGTTGATCTATAGCCATCCCTATGTGCGCCGCCGCCTGCGTCCGGTGCCGATTTGGTTGTATTTGCTGTTGGGGATCGCGCCAATTGCGGTGGACGGCCTGAGCCAGATGCTCGGCTATCCGCCTTTCAGCCTGTGGCCGCCGCGTGAAACGCTGCCCGTTTTTCGGGTGGTGACGGGCGTGCTGTTCGGGTTGATGAATGCGTGGTTGGGGTTGCCGTATCTCGATCTTTCGATGCGCGACACCCGCGACCAGATTGAGTCCAAGCTGGAACGGGCAGGCTATCCGCTAGAATAGCGACAGTTGCAGCGGCGGACGGCGACCATCCAGCAGAATGTAGGGCGCGGCGCGTTCCGGCGCGGCGATACCTAGCTTACGCAGATGCGCGAGATCGGTGAGATGCCCGGTGCGGCGGGCTTGTAGAATCGCGTCGGCGGCTTTGGGGCCGATGCCCGGTACGCGCAGCAGTTGTTGACGATCCGCCTGCATGACATCCAACGGCTTCTGGCTGAGATTTGCGTCTGCCCATGCCCGTTTGGGGTCTACATCCAAGCGCAGATTCCCTTCGCCTTCCAGCGGCAGTTCTTCCACCGACCAGCCGTAATCCCGCAGCAAAAAGCTGGATTGATACAGGCGGTATTCGCGCTTCGGTAGCGTGGCGGTCACGTTCTCGAAGGGCGTATCCGTGACCGGATTGAAGGCTGAATAATAGGCACGGGTCAGGCTCATCTGGCGGTGCAGCTTTTCGCTGAGTGAGAGCAGTTCCAGATCGGTATCGCCCACCGCGCCCACCACGAATTGCGTCACGCTGCTGGCGCGAATGCCCCGCGTGGTGCGAATCTGGTGCGCCCAGCCGAGTAGTTGCAGTAGTTCGGTTTGGAAGTGCTTTTTGGGCGCGAGGGCGCTCAACCGCGTTTCGGTGGGGCCTTCAAGGTTGATCGAGATGCGGTCAGCCAGTTGCATCGCCCGCACCAGTTGATCGTATTCCGCCCCCGGCATGACTTTGAGATGGATAAACCCCCGGTACTGGTATCTGTGACGGATGATCTCCACCGTGTCGAGGATTTTGTCCTGCGTGGTGACGCTGCCTTTGATAATGCCCGACGACAGAAATAAGCCTTTGACGATGTTCGCCCGTTGAAGCTGGTCAAAGGCGCGGCGAGTTCGTCCGGCTTGAAGCTGACGCGCTGCGTTTTGGTACGTCCGGCGCGGAAGGGGCAGTAATAGCAGTTGCGTTCGCAAGCGGTGGTCATCATGGTGCGTAACACGGGCATCGCGCCGGTGGGCGTGGAAACGGACGTGACGCAGGGCAGATGGTCGGCGGCGGTGGAACGCTGTTTTTCGGTGTGCGGCTGGTCGCCAGCGGGTTCAAAGACCACATTGGGCGCGGTGTGTTGCAGTTTGTCCAGCGTGGAGGGCGAAGGGTGAATATTCATATCTTTATGATACGAAATTTTGTTCTATTTGTCAATACACCCCGCTGCCCCCAAACCAGTTTCGGGCGGCGGGGTGTATCTGCGCGGGTTAGTCTTGCTGTTCGATGCCGTTCAGCGTGATTTGCAGCGGTGTATCGGCAAGTCGCCCCATCGGGAGGATGATCTGGCGGCGCTCAATCGGCTGACCGCAGCCCGCATCCGGCGAGACGAAAATGAACATTTCGATGGTGATGCTGCCGCCGTTGCGGGTGACTACGCCCCGCAGGGGGTACGGGCAGCTGGTGGCGATTTCCACATCAGCTATCGCAATTACATCCGGCGGGAAGGAACGGGTGCTGATGACGGTCAGCGCGTTCGGGTCGAGCATCAGGCTGCCAGCGGCATCGGCTTGACTGCCGGCTACCGAACATAGATTGGTGCTTTCGAGGATGCGGTCTTGTTCGCTCAAGAGGAGCAGTTTTTTGTAGGGCATGTCCAGCGGGTTGAAGAACGCTTGCTGATGGGCTTCCGCAACCACCGACCCATCGGCGGCGGATTCGGCATACGCCCGCAGGGTGACGGCTTCCCCGATTGTGCCTTCCAGCGGGACATCCAGCGTCCATTCGCCTTCGCCACCCACGTCCGCGCTGGTATAGGTGACGGGCTGCTGGAACAGGGTTTCACCGCTGGCGTTCGTCACCTGCACGACGAGGTTATTCTCGAACAACCCTTTGGCTTTGCCTTTGACCGTGAATCCGCTTTCACCTACACTTGCTCCTGAGTTGGGTTCGGTGATGGTGATGAACGTGTCACCGTTGGGAGGGATGATGGCGCGGGGAGCCGGCGAGGGTAGGTTGAAACCGGAATGGATGACAATGATGCCCCAGTCGCAAATCCGGTACTGGATGCGCGGTTCAGTGTCGGTCTGCGTGGGGGCTTGAGCCTGTGCCAACGCGGGCAGCGCGAAACAGAGAATGATTAGGAAACGGATCAAGATGCGGCGCATGTTTTTATCCTCAATTAAACTCTATTGTGGTCTTAGTGATTATAGCAAGTGATGTAAATTGGCGTTTTGTCACGAAAGGAAATTGAAATGCCCCAACCCTTTACGCTGGGTGTGAATTACTGGCCGCGTCGGAAAGCGATGTACTGGTGGTCGGATTTTGATGCGGGTGAGGTGCGCGAAGAATTTGCCATTATCCGCGAGATTGGCATGAACGTTGTGCGCGTGTTTTTGCTGTGGGACGAATTTCAGCCTACGCCGGACACGGTTTCTGCCGAGTGTTTGCGTAGCCTGACGACGGTGTGCGACATTGCGGCGGAGACGGGCTTGAGGCTGGATGTGACCTTCTTTACCGGACACATGAGCGGGCCGAATTGGTCGCCGCAATGGTTGCTGGATGCCCAAGCGCCGATTCCGTCGCGCTCGGTGCGGCAGGTGGTCAGCCGTCAGCAGGTGGTCAGCGGTGGCTACCGGAATCCGTTCCACGACCCGGTGGCGCTGGCTGCCGAACGCCTGCTGCTGCGGACGGTGGTGGGGGCACTGAAAGATCATCCGGCGATCTGGATGTGGAACCTCGGCAACGAACCGGATTTGTTCGCTATCCCGAACAGCGCGGCGGAGGGCAGGGCGTGGGTGAAGGAGATGGTCGGCATCATCAAGGGCCTAGACAGCCGCCATCCGGTGACGTGTGGGTTACATGCGGCGAGTCTGGCGGAGGACAACGGCCTGCGGATTCATGATGTGTATGCTGAAACCGATGTGGCGGTGATGCACAGCTACCCGATGTACGCCGAAGGCTGGTCACGCGGGCCGCTGGATGACCAGTTTGTGCCGTTCACCTGTGCGCTGGTGAGCGCGTTATGCGGCAAGCCAACGCTGATGGAGGAGTTTGGCGGGTGTACTGCCGCGCCGGGGGATCGTTCGGCGGTGTGGGAGTGGAAATCCTACGGGCGGGAGCGCACCCAGTTTATGGCGGCTGAGGACGCGATGGCCGCCTATCTGGAGAAGGTGCTGCCCAATCTGGTGAAGGTGGGCGCAACCGGCGCGATGTTGTGGTGCTTCGCGGATTATGTGCCGGAACTGTGGAATCGCCCGCCGTGCGAGGAGGCGCGTCATGAACGCTTCTTCGGGCTGGTGCGCCCGGATGGAAGCCTGAAACCCCATGCGAAGGTGATTCAGGCTTTTGCAGCCACACAGCCGACGGTGCAACCGGCTGCATGGACGGTGAATCTGGGGATGACGCCGGAGGATTACTACCAAGCGCCCATCCAGAATGCGGTGAAGTTGTATCAGGACTATCTGCGGGATGTGATCGGCTAGAGCCACTCCCTACAAAATGTCGCTGAGTGCCACTAGCGCCTCCTGCGGCACGAACAGCGAGCCTTCGGTCATGCCTTGCGGGGCGATCTTTTGCAGCCGATTGTCTAGTGCGGCAGCGGTGAAGCGCCCCTCGAAATACCATGCAAACGCCGCTGTCACCCGGCGAACGATGTCATCGGATTCGTGGACAAATTCCAGCCGGTAGCGGGTGATCCCGCTGCGGCGCATCTGGTCGAGGTAGCGGCAGGCGACCTGCGCCTCCGCCCCGAAAACGGTATTGCGGCAGCCCACATCTGCCATGACTGCATGGCTGCGCCCCTGAAGGTCGCGCAGGGCGATTTTGTGTTTTTCGCACGGATGACCGCAGTCCGTGTAACTGGTGCCTGTGGAGAGGAAGCGGCAGAAGACGCAGTGTTCGGTGTGGAAAACTGGCAGGTGATGATATGCGATCACCTCCAAGCGATTACCGCCCACCGCCTGCGCCAATTGGCTGATCTGATCCGCATTCAGATCGTGCGCGGCGGTGATGGTCTGAACGCCGAGTTTGAAGTAGCTATCCGCCGCAAGCTGGTTGGTCACATTCAGGCTGAAGTCGCCAATCAGCGGGTGCTGGTAACGACCTTGCAGCGCCTCTAGCAACCCTCCCGATCGGACGACAATCGGACAGTCCAGCCGCAGCAGAAAGTTCACAATGCGCTGCTCTTGCGGCTTGAGTACACGGGGACTCGCCACGCGGGGCATGATTCCGGCAGCGCGGATGGCATCCACCGAAGGGCGCAGACCGTACAGATCGAGATAATCCAGCGTGATGCTGGTCGGGCGGACGGCGAGCGCAGCTTCCAGTTGTTCGGGGCTGCGAATCAGGAGATTGAGTTCGATGGGCGCGGCGGATTGAGGCGGCGGCGCAGGATTCACCGCTTGGAGGGCGCTCTCCAAGACCTGTAGCCCATTCACGGTTTGGGGCGGGGTACTGCGGTTTTGTTGTTCGGCAAGCTGTTCCACCGCTTCCTGCCGCAGCCGGTTCAGAAGTGAACTGGGAATAAACGGATTACCTGCAATGTCTGCTTGCAGCTCGCCAATCTGATAGGCTGTGCCGCCCAATCGCCCCAACTGCTGCTGTAAATAGTCGGTACTCAAAGGCCGGTTGTTGGCGCGGGTGAGGGGTTCTTCCGAGGTGACGCTGACGCAGATTTGCGGCTGTTTTGCCAGCGTCCATGTGATGTGTAGCCGCTGGCCTTCGTGCGCGATCACCTGTACCTGAACGGGTTGGCGATGAAGCGGCGCGTTCGCCTGAATGAACGGCTTGGCGGCTTTGTCCACATTGACATCCTGCGTGCGCCACACCCAATCGCCTTGCCGGATGCGCGAAAAATCAATATCGCGCTTGCCAAAATGCAGTTCTAAGCGCGTCCCGCTGGGGCGCACTTCGTAGATGTGACCCCCTTCTTCTTTCACCTGCGGGCTGCGCCAGTCGGCGGCATCGAATACCACTCCGTCGCCTGCTTTCAGCGGGGCGATCTGCTGAACGTGGGCGGGTTCGATCACTACGCGGTCAGTCAGCACCCGTGTGACCCGCCCGCACAGCACCCCCCGATGGCGGGGTGATCTGCCCGAAACGACGCTCTGATGATTCGTTCCCGTGAGGAAATGTGGTTTCAAGCCTCTGGAATACACCTGCTCAATTTCCACTTCTTGCTGCGGGGTGATGGGATTGGGGCGGTTTTCCCATGCGGCATCTACCGCCTGCCGATAGGCGCTGGTGGTCAGCGCGACATAATTTTCGTCTTTGTAGCGCCCTTCGATCTTGAAGGTTGAAATGCCAAGCCCTAGCATTTCGGGAATCTGGTGCAGGGTGTATAGATCACCGGGGGAGAGCAGGTAACGCGCATCGCCCAGCGGTTTGAGGACATCATCTACCATGAGTTCATACGGCAGGCGGCAGGCTTGAGCGCATTTGCCCCGGTTGGCGCTGCGCCCCCCCCACGCTTCGGACGAGAAGCATTGACCGGAATAGGAGACGCACAGCGCCCCATGCACGAAGATTTCGAGTTCGCAGTCGGTTTGTTCGCGGAGGGCGCGGATGTCCTTGAACGACAGTTCCCGCGCCAGCACCACCCGGCTCACGCCGAACCGCTGCGCCAGCGCCACACCTTCCGCGCTAGTGATGCTCATTTGTGTGCTGCCATGCACATTCATCGTGGGGGCGATCTGGTGCGCCAACTGCGCCATGCCCACATCTTGCACGATGACCGCATCCGTACCGGCGGCGACGATCTGCTCGATGGCCTGCACCGCGTCGCGCAGTTCGTCATCGAATACGAGGGTGTTGAAGGTGACGTAGCCTTTCACGCCGCGCCCGTGCAGGGTGCGCATCACATCGGGCAGTTCTGCCAGCGTGAAGCCCACTTTGGCGCGGGCGCTGAAGTGCTTCAGCCCGAAGTAAACCGCGTCCGCGCCGGCTTCGATGGCGGTGTGCAGTTGCGGCCAATATCCGGCGGGACTCATGATTTCGGGCTTGATACGATTCATAGGTGGTGATGTTCCAATAAAACCCGGACGATTACGGCAAACTGTGCCGTATTATCTCACAAGATTCGCGCAATCTTCAAAGTTTGTGCTGCATGGACTGTGGAACCCGCGTTATAGTGGGGGCGGTTGTAGGTGATAATGCTCAATCAGGTAGGCAAGAACATGGGTTCACGTCAGCAGCATCCGTTGTTTATGCGGTATCCACTGGATGGGAAGGTTACGGCAGGCGGGCAGGATGTGCCTACACCGTACCATATCTATGATGGCTCTATTCTGTTTATCGGCGGAACGTGCGACGCGGTTGCGGCACGGCGCTTGCTGGAGGGTGAACGGTTGACGCCGATTCTCGATCAGCAGGGGCGGGCGCTGATGGCTGTGTGGGTGTGCGATTTCACGCAGGCCAGCCTTGGCGCACACCATGAACTGCAAATCTCGCTGTTTGCATCCTTCCAACCCCAGAAGCCTATACCTGCACACCCATTTGCCATATACCGACTGCTTACCTTGAATCCCGCCGCGATGATGGTTTGTCATGGGCTGTGGAACAACACGCCGCTGGTGGTGGACTACAATTGCGAACATCTAGGGCTGGATGCCCATTTATCCGAGAGCCAGTATGAACGCGCTGCGGCGGATTCTCGCTGGCGGTTCAGCGTGCGCGATGCGGATAGCGGGGCGGCAGTCGCAGAAGGGGATGTGCATGAGCCTGTGAAGCAGGACGGGCGCGTTCTCTGGGGGGTGATGCGCTATCTGGGTTTGCAAGGGTTCTGGCAGTCGGCGCGTAGCCCGTTTGTGCAGGTTCCGGTGGTCAATACTGTGAATAACAGGTTGCCTGAAAACCAGATTGCCCGCACGTTCACTAAGAATGATCGGCAGGTGATTCGCTTGCTGGATGCCCAAAAAGATCGCTTGACGATTCAGCATTCCGCCTACGCGCTGCTGAACTTTCGCCCTGATTTCATTCAACATGGCGCAGGTGTGCGTTTTGTTTATCTGCGTCCGGTGCGCCCACAATAATCGGCTTGCGATAACTTTTGGAGGAGATCGAGCATGGATCAGCCTATTTTGATTTTTGATGGTCACAACGACGCACTGATGAACTACGCGCCAGTGGGCGAGGACAGCATCGGCGATTTTTTGAGTGGTCGTGTGGATCGCCAGTTGAATTTGCCTAAAGCCCATCAGGGACATCTGGCGGGCGGGTTGTTCGCGGTGTTCATCGAAGACGACGCCTCGATGAACATGATTAGCAACTTTGACCCTTCGCAGGAATATGTGCTGCCGGCGATGGAGTTCAATACCGCGCAACGCATGACAATGGCGATGGTCGCCAACCTGTACCGCATCGAGGCGGCATCCAACGGACAGGTGAAGGTGGTGCGCGATAGTCACGAACTGGAGGCGTGCATCCAGCAGGGGGTATTCGCCACTGTGCTGCATTTCGAGGGCGCAGAGCAGATTGACACCGATTTTCATGCGCTGGACGTGTATTACCGGGCGGGGCTGCGTTCGCTGGGGATTGTGTGGAGTCGTCCCACGCCCTTCGGGTATGGTGTGCCGTTCAAGTTCCAGCATTCGCCGGATACCGGGCCGGGGCTGACCGATGCGGGGATTGCGCTGGTGAAAGCCTGTAACCAGATGGGGATCATGGTGGATGTGTCGCACCTGAACGAAAAAGGCTTCTGGGATGTGGTCAAACACTCGGATGCGCCGGTGGTTGCCAGTCACTCGAATGCGTGGGCGGTCACGCCGCTGACGCGCAACCTGACCGACAAGCAGTTGGACGCGATCAAAGAGTCAGGCGGGATAGTGGGCGTGAATTTCGTCACCATACTGGCGCGGGAAGATGCCCGCGATGATGCCGATACCCCGCTGGAGACGCTTGTCCGCCATGTGGATTATCTGGTGGGGCGCGTGGGGATTGACCATGTGGGGTTCGGGTCGGATTTTGGCGTGGCATCCGTCCCGAAAGACCTGCGTGATGTGAGCCACTATCCGAACCTGATCGCGGCGCTGCGTCGTGCCGGTTACGACGAGGCCGCGCTGCGGAAGCTGGGGACAGAGAACTGGTTGCGCGTGCTGCGGCAAACGTGGAAGGCGTAGCGCATATTACGTACCGGGCAGAATATTTTATCGAAAACCGCCGTAAAACCCCTACCTTTAGGTACGGGGATATAAGGCGGCTCGGCGTTAGCCGAATGATGGTTTTGCAAGGTATACTCCTTTTAATTCGATTGGACAATCACTTCACAAGCCGGTAATGGGATGGTCGTGCGAAAAGTTCAGTGCGGCGCAACTTACCAACTTAGACATGGGTTGCTACGGGAAGTCCGTAGCGTAAAAGTCTAAACACCTTAGACTGCGAGAACCAATGTTTGTGGGCTAGGACATTAGCCCGATGGCTGAGTCGTTGTAAGTCAC
>CAIPFY010000093.1 GCA_903864435.1 uncultured Chloroflexota bacterium
AAGAGACGATTTACAATCTTGCTCACAACCATGACAAGATTGAAAATCTCAAATCCTATGGTGGATTTGTCGTCACATCGGATCAAGTCGTCACATCGGCTGTTGTGGAGCATTTCATCGCCGTTCATACATTGCGTGATCGCAATAAAGGACGGGCGACAGAAGATAGCGGCGAAGTCTACCGCTACGACTCGTTGGCTGCTGGTCAGTCCTTCCGGGGACTCATCGTCTGCGAAACTGATTCAGATGCAGATTGGCTTGGGCAGTTTGTTCAATCCGGGACGGAGTTGCAGATTGGCGGCGCACGCAGCGCGGGTTATGGACAGGTTCGATGGGCATCTGTCGTTGAGAATGACCAACCCGAAACGGCTTTTGTTGACACCGCCTCGCGAGAACTGGTCATCACCCTGCTCAGCGATGCGATTGTGCGAAATGAGTATGGGGAGTACGACCCGACTGCTGAAACGCTGCGTTCTGCCATCGCACGCCGATTGGGTGTTGAGCTAGGCCAGATCGGGACGGTGACAGGCGCTTTTGTCGGCAGTACGCTGATCGGCGGGTTCAACCGCAAGTGGGGACTTCCCCTGCCGCAGACACCAGCCCTCAGCATGGGCAGCACCCTCGTGCTTAAAGATCATCATCTGACACCGGATCGAATCAAATCCCTGATTCAATGGGGGGTTGGCGAACGGCGGTTTGATGGATTTGGTCGCATCGGGGTGAATCTATACACCTTGACTGAATATAAGAAACAGCAAGATCAAGAAGAATCTCGCAAAACGAACGGCACAATCGAAATCTACGCAACCCTACCGGATGGAATCAGTCAGCGCGTGTTGGCACAGTGCGTTGAGCGCGATCTGGTGAAAACTGTCAATGGCATTGTTCAGGGTGCTGGCAAAACCGATTCATTGATTGCATATCCTCCCAAGAGCAGTCAAGTCAATAACCTTCGCAAGGTTGTTCAGGACGTGTTGCGTACCAATGCACAAGGTGAACCGGATACAAAACCGCTTCTTGATGCACTGAAACACATTGAGGAACGGGCAGGTTCCCGGCGACAGTTCGAGAAAGCGCGGATTGCTAGAAAGCCAATCATAGACTGGATAAGGGATACGCTGAGTGAAAGTCAGCACTGGGAAGTCTTTATTGCGTCGTCGCCCAATGTTGAGTCGTTGCTCAACAAACCCGGTGTGAGTCAGGAAAGCGAACGTCAGTTTTACAACCTGAAGCTGATTGATGCAGTGTTGGCGCGAGTAGCCAAGAAAGCGCAGAGCAAAGATGGAGGTGAAGCATGAGTGAGCCAATGTGGTCTGCCGAACGGTCACGGAAGATCGTTGAGCGTATTGTGATTGAAGGCTCACTGGTGCTGGAAACCCCCGCCCATTTCGGCGGCGGTGCGGATGATGGCGCGGTGATGGGGTTGCTGGTGGATGCGATGGATGGTAAATCCCCGCTGCTAACGGGTGCTTCCATCGGCGGGGCGCTCCGCAGTTACCTGTGGTCACGCGAGCGAGGATATGGAGAAAAACAGTCGGATAAGGAATTCGGTAGCGTAAGTATGGCGGCCCGGTTGTTTGGAACTTCACGTGATGATGATCGCGGCGATGGCGATCAGAGCCGGGTGATTATTGATGATGCACGCGGTCAGGCCGGAATCGTGGTCTACCGGGATGGGGTGCGTCTGGACGAACTCAGCCGGACGGCTGCCGACGATGCCCTGTACGCGATTCAACTCTG
>CAIPFY010000094.1 GCA_903864435.1 uncultured Chloroflexota bacterium
CATGGCGGGGCGCTGGCGGTGGCTTTTGGTGATGCGGCAGAGAAGGCGCGTGCGTTGCCAACACCTACACCCTCTAGCGTGTTGCAAACGGCATCGCAGTCGCTCCTGAATCGGATGGGGGGCGCGTCCGGCGCACTGTA
Source organism: uncultured Chloroflexota bacterium (assembly GCA_903864435.1). Lineage (GTDB taxonomy): Bacteria > Chloroflexota > Anaerolineae > Aggregatilineales > Phototrophicaceae > CFX2. Next base: position 141 of record CAIPFY010000094.1, read on the forward strand.
CGGGACGTTGTTCTTGCGTATGAGCATCGCGCTCAAAGATCGCGATACGGTTTCGTTACCGGATTGGCAGGCGGCGCTGCAAGCGGGTCTGGCCGGTGTGACTGCACGCGGTAAGGCTGCCCCCGGCGATAAAACGATGGTGGATGCGCTCGCGCCGGCAGTGGCGGCTTTGGTGGCAGCAGGTGATTTCGCATCTGCTTTTGCAGCCGCAGCTACAGCAGCGCAAGCCGGCGCGGAACAGACGGTGAGCATGGTCGCCAAATTCGGACGTGCGAAGTTTGCGGGCGAACGCGCTATCGGGCATGTGGATGCCGGCGCTCGGTCAATGGCGATTTTGTTCGGCGCGATCAATACATTCTGGCAGGAGCGTGAACATGGCGAAGGTTAAACTCCGCGTCGGCTATGTGGGAACGTCTATCGCCAGTTATTTTGCGACGGAATATCGCCAACGTGAACGGGCGATCACGGGGTTGGAAAACCTCGCGCAGGCATGGGATTTTGAGTTGGTCGCCATTGCCGATGAGATTATGTCGGTAGAAGCAGCAGAGCAGGCTGCTGCCCGGTTGCAAGCGTCGCAGGTTGATTTTCTGCTTCTACAGACTGCCGGGTGCAGTATCGGGGAGCAGGTTTTGCCTTTGGCGCGGGTTGCACCGCACATGGCGCTGTGGGCTACGCCGGAACCGCTGCCCGATGGGGATATTAAGCTGCATTCGTTTGTCTCCATGAGCCATTTTGCCAGCATTCTCACGCAGACGTTGCGCGACGAACACATCGCTTTCAAATGGTTTTATGGACATGTGGAGACCGATGAGTTTCAAATTTCGTTCGGAATCACCATACGCGCATTGACGGCCGTTAAGAATATGGCGCAGGCGCGTATCGGCTGGTTTGGCGGGTTAGCGCCGGGTTTCATGAATATGGCGTTCGATTCTGCCACGTTACAGACTCGTCTGGGCGTGAGCGTGATGGCGCATGAACTGAGCGAATTGATAGACCGCGCTAGAGGATTCGACAGCGAATATGTCACGCGGGTGGCTGCTGAGATTTACGCTGCTGCACGTTCGGTACGGGTGAGCGAGTCATCTGCCTTTGACCGCGTGACCCGTTTATACCTTGCCATGCGCGACATCACCCGTGAACGGGGTTACGATACACTGGCGGTATCCTGCTGGTCGGAGTTTCAGGAGTCTTATCGCGTTGCGCCCTGTATGGCCTACGGGTGGATGGGGAGTGAAGATGGGGTGGCGGTGGCCTGCGAAGGGGATGTGTACGGCGCATTGAGCATGTATTTGCTCAATCTGCTTGGCAACGCGCAGCAATCCTCTACGCTGCTGGATATGGCGGTGATAGACACCTTGAACCCGGCAGCACTGATGTGGCATTGTGGGGTTTCTCCGCGTCATTTTGCCAACAAAGACGGGATTCAGTGGGTGGATCATGTGACGCTGGGGCGCAAGTCGGAGAACGTTTATGGCGTGGCGGGCGATCAGGTGTTTGCGGCGAATACGGCTACGATCAGCTATCTCAGCCGGGACGGGGCAAACCTGCTGGTGGTCGGGGCGCAAATTGTCGAACGTGACAATCCCGGTTATGCGGGGACGCGGGGCTGGTTTACCGAGTTTACGCTGAATCGTGAGCGCATTACGCTGCACGATCTGGTGCATACGCTGACTATTGGAGGACATCCCCATCACTATGCGGTTGGGTTAGGGGATGTGACACGCGAGTTGATCGAGTTTGCGTCATGGACGGGAATCCATCGCATCACGAAACGCACGTATACGGAGTATCTGACAGAGCCTGCGGGATTTCCCCGTTGATGTGGAGCACGTGAAACTGGTTGACCCCTAGTGCGCTTATCGCGTAGGCATAGCCGGGCGCTTTGATTAAAAAGCGGCGTAATGACACGACAAATTGAAGGCATTCTGTACGAGATAGCCTTCGTTTGATTCTCATACCCCCGATAGACGCTGCATTGCTCATGCGGTTAACCAGCTTGAGTATTTCCACACCGGGTAGGTCATTGAGGAGGCCAGCGGCCTCGTAGACATCGAGCAAATCTGCGCCGAAGCACTGAAAGATGGCATAGACCACTGCCCGTATTGCGAGCGCGAAGTCAGTCGCGATCCGCATATCTGGACGGCACACATGCAGCCCTACCACGTTGAAGAATGGGATTGTGAATTGCCTGCCCGGCGTACGGAAGTTGCGCGTACAGTGGAACTCCCCATTTCTCCCGCCGAGGTTTTGCCAGCAGTCGAAGCAGCAGAACTGATGCACGCGCAGGCGAGATAGCCGCGCTGCACCAGCAGGGTACCGGTCTTGCTCTCATCTGCGGTATCTGGTAACGTCAGGATGATCGTCGTGGTTGGTTTCGTGGACATAGGATTTTCTTTCCAATAATGAACGAGAGTTCGTGTGATGAGTGACTTCTACTGCGATGAAGTGTTGAGCGGAAAAACAGCCATTGAACGAGTGAGGGAAACAGCGCAAGTTTTGGCGTTTCGCCACACTCGTCCAGCTTATCCAGTGCATATCGTTGTTATCCCGAAAGTGCATATTCCGTCGTTGACCGACTTCGCACCCGGAGATGGCTCACTTCTGTTAGAAATGCTGACGGTGATTCGGGAAGTTGCACAGCAAGTTCTCGCCGAACAAGGTGCTTGTCGTGTGGTCACAAACCTTGGAGAGTATCAGGAGTCGAAGCACCTCCATTGGCATGTCATCTCCGGTGAACGATTTCCAATCAACGGCTAAATTCTAGACACAGCATGTAAGTCCTTGAGCAGCAGCATGCCGCAGATATGGCAAAAACCGGATTCGGTTTTTCTGTTGAACCCGAAACTCGGGTGGCGGTCTGCGTGCTTGTGGCGCTTTGGGAACGGATACGCGCCGTTAAGCCAGTCTCCGCGCAGTTTGCAGATCAACTACTGGCTGATCGAGCCACCAGTAGGCATGAAATCCGCCGCGTTTGACGACGATGCACGATGGTGTTGGATCAGTGCATTGCAGTCGAGTCATCGCTTCGATGGACGTTTGTAGACAGTCTTGCCGCAGATGGCAGGCGTGGTGGCCTCGCAGCAGGGGAGCGCGGGGCAGACGGTGTGCGAGATTCGTTCACCCGCTGCGCCCGGATTTCATGCGTAGCTTGTACTCAGCCATAGTTTCCTGCCTACCCGTGTAAGTTTTCGTGTGTGGGCGAGGTCGCACAGGGCGATTTTCCTGTTCCTATTGGCATTTGGAATAGGCATGCCCCATATCCGTGATCCCTAGAGCGTACCGATCAGTGTTGTGATGGTGTGGTTGTCAATCCAATCCCAGTCGAGTTCTACGCCCAAACCGGGGCCAGTCGGGACGCGCTGGTAGCCGTTGGCATCAATATCTAGCGGCGCATTTTTCAGCCCGAAGCGGAACATGGGATGATGCGACTCGACAAACTGGCTGTTGGAGATGGAACAGGCGACGTGCAGGTTGGCAATGTCAAGCAGCGGGGTGTGTAGGGTATGCACTTCGATGTTGTACCCCATGACTTCGCACAGGGCGGCGGCTTTGCGTAGGCCGGTAATTCCCGCTTTGATGAACACATCGCCACGCGCCAGATCAACGGCGTGCTGCTGGAGATATTCTGGAAGCTCGCGCAGGGTGCTGGTTTCGGTGGCGAGAATCGGGATGGAGAGTTCTTCGGTCAGCCGCTTGAGCATGGCGATATTGCGATCCGGGAAAGGTTCCTCGAACCAGTAGTAATTGAGTGCTTCGAGGGCGCGTCCGGTTTCAAGCGCCTGCGTGAAATTGTAGCCGGCGACGCAATCTTGCATGAGAGGAAAGTCCGGCCCAACCGCTTCGCGGGCAGCCCGCAGACGGGGGATGTCTTTTTTGGGGCCGGAAAACAGCGAGAGTTTGTAGCCCAGATAGCCTTCGCTTTTCATCTGCTGCGCTTCGGCGTAAACCAGTTCCGGCGTGCCGTTAAAGTGCGAACCGGTGCGGTAGCTGGGGACGCGATCGCGGTACAGCCCTAGCATGTTGCCGATGGATTGCCCGGTTGCCTTGCCTTTGATGTCCCAGAAAGCGACATCAAGCACCCCGACGAGGCCATCAGAAATGGGATATAGGTGGCGATTGAGCGCCATCATCTCTTGCCAGCGGGCTTCGTGTTGCAGCGGGTCTTTGCCCATGATGAGGGGCAGAAAGACATCGTGTAGCTGGTAGGCGCTGCCCCGGCCTTCGCCATTCGCGCCGTAACCCATCGTCCAACCGTCAATGCCTTCGTCCGTCGAGATGATGGTGAAGGGGTAGTGCCAGATGGCGGGAATATCCGCCGGAACGGGATTACCACCGAACCAGGGACTGGCATCCAGCGCCAGTATACGGGTCGTCATTCCGGTAATCTTCATCATGTCCCCTTTATTTGGTGATGCAGGTGCGTCAGCCGTCCTGCTGCTATTTAAGCCTACAACAGCTTCAACGAATTGTTTGACAACTTTTCTTGTGTGATGTATCTTGTATACAACACACAAGATGATAGACGGAAAGCGCGATCCGCGCAAGCAGAAAAGTTGCCCGTTGTTGTGTGCAGGGTTATTGTGGAGAATCGCCCATTCTATTGTGAGATACAGGCCTTGAAATAGAGGCTTGGGGTAGGAGGCTCTCCTGATGACTCTCGACAAGCTCCAAAAAGTTTCGTTGCGCGATCAAATCTTGAATGCGATTCGCAACGCGATTATTGAGGGGAAGTTCAAAGCGGGCGAAAAGATTCCTGAGCAGGATTTGGCGGATCAGCTGGGGGTGAGCCGGACACCGATTCGGGAAGCCATCCGGGTGCTGGAGCAGCAGGGGTTGCTGGAGATACGTCCGCAGAATGGGACGTATGTCGCCAACCTGAACAAAGAAGATTCGCAGGATGGGCTGTATGTGCGGGCGGCGCTGGAGGAACTGGCAGTCCGGCAGGCGTTGGAACGGCAGAGTCCGCAAGAATGGGAAACCCTGTGCGAGCAGTACGAACAACTGCTGGTGGAGGGGCATCGGGCGGTTGAACTGAGTGACCCGGTGGCGGGGATTGATTTCGATACCAAGTGGCACGGTTTGCTAGTGGAAGCCGCATGCAATCGCAGCCTTTCCCGAATCTGGGGGATGACCGGCCTCGCCAATTTGATCTGGTCGTTTGAGTTTGACCTGTACCCGATTGACAAGCAAGCCTTTACCGCGTGGGTGCAGCGCCACGAAGAACTGCTGGAAGCGTTTCGCGGGCGCGACCCGGATGTATGTGCAGAAGCCATCCGGTTTCACATCTTGAGGAAGATTACAGACGTAAGCGATAGATGACCGTTCTCCGCCCTTATCTGGTGGAGGACACCAGAAGGGGCTTCATTATGGATTTCGGAGTTCTGAAGCAGCGTTTGGAAGGTTGTTATGTCACGGTTCCAACTATGTTCCGCGATCCCGATCTGGAACTGGACTTGGAGGCCACCCGTAGCCATGTTCGTTTCTTGAAGGAACAGGGGATCAACGGGGACAACGCCGTGTTTCTGGCGGGTGGCGCGGCGGGCGATTTCTCCACCATGTCCTTTGACGAACGCTGTGCAGTAGCCCGCGCAGTGGTCGAGGAGTCTGGTGGGGTGGTGCCGGTGGCGATGGGGGCACAGACGACCAGCACCCGCGAGTTGTGCCGGTTGATCCAAACGGCGGGTGAGCTAGGCGCGGATTATGTGCAAATTTCCCCGCCATTTTATTTTAATCATACGGAAGAAGATTTCTTCGAGCATATTTCTACGGCGGCCAAAGCCGCGCCCAACGTCGGCATCATCATCTATAACACCTTCTGGACGAGCGCGAACGTATCTACCCGGATGGTGGAGCGCCTTGCGGAAATCCCCAGTGTGGTTGGCCTGAAGTGGGCAACACCCCGCACGGACGCGATGGAATTCGAGACGGTTTGCGCCACTTTCTCGGATCGGTTCTGCATCATTGACAACAACCTGCTGTTCACGATGAGCTTCATGATGGGCGCACGCGCCATCGAGACACATATCTGCAACTACTGGCCTGCTTTTGCTATCCAGATGTTGAGCGATCTGCGCAGCGGGAATTATTCAGCGGTGCAGACCCATCTGGTTGAAAGCGTGATGCCGTTCTACCACCTGTGGATGAAGATCGAATCGGAATACACCAGCGGCGACGGCTATCTGGACAAGCTGTGCATGGAATTGATCGGGTTGCCGTCCAGCCGCTGCCGTCCACCGACCCGTGATATCCGACAGTTGTATCGTCAGCAGACCATTGAGATGATGCAGCGAAGCGGCGTGCCGGGGTTGGTCGTCGGGGGCTGATTTATCCGTGAGGGTTTGTATTCTTGGGGAGGGTAAATAGATGTCCATGTTGTCGCATGAAGAATACCGCGCACTTGCTAATAACCTGACTCTGCCCACGCAGAGTTTTGTCAACGGACGTTACCAACCGGCCCGGTCTGGCAAGACGATGCCGACCATCAACCCCGCTACTGGCGCTGTGCTGGCGCAGGTGGCGGCCTGTGGCGCGGAAGATGTGGATGAGGCGGTGAAGGCAGCGCGGCGGGCGTTTGATGAGGGCGTGTGGCGGCATAAGCACCCGCGTGAACGCAAGGAAGTGATGTTGCGGCTGTGCCAGTTGATCGCTGACCATCAGCACGAACTGGCGGTGATGGAAAGCATAGACAGCGGCAAACCGATCCGCGACTGCGAGAATATTGATATTCCCGACACCATCCTGACGCTGCAATGGCATGCCGAACTGGTGGATAAACTCTACGATCAGGCCACGCCTTCCGGGGTAGGGGCGCTGTCGGTGGTGGTGCGCGAGCCG
>CAIPFY010000095.1 GCA_903864435.1 uncultured Chloroflexota bacterium
CCGGGAGAGATCAACGATTGGCGGCTGGCGCGTGACCTCATCACCCTGCTCATGATCGAAAAGCGGGGTGTTGGTCGGTGAACAACTTTTTGACGATAGCGACACCCAGACCGATCTTCTCTCTGACAGCGAATAAGCGACGAAAGGATAATCCATCATGAATTTCATCACGGGCATCTATGTCATCAACGCCCCGGCTTCCGCCCTGAACAACAGCATGGGCGAAGAAACTAAAGCCATCGTTAAATCTATCCGTGTGCAGCAGCGGCAGTATCCGTATGTCTCGGCGCAGGCGCTGCGCTTCTGGTTGCGCGAGAGCGTGGAGCGCCACGACCCCGCGTGGAAGGCCGCCCCGGTCTATCGGGGCAAGGGCAAGCAGCAGGCTTTCACCGAAGGTGACCCCATCCGCTACTGGGATGATGACCTTCTGGGGTACATGCGTGCCGAAAAAGGCGAATCGATCACGCGCATCGCTCCGTTCCGCACGAGTACGCTGGTGAGTGCCGCGCCGGTGGAAATCAACGATGATTTCGGGGTGATGGCGCGGGCGGATGGAAATCCGGTGCTGCACGGGCACGAATTTTACCGGGCGACGCTGGTGGGTATGTTCTCGATTGACCTCGGCGCAGTGGGGACGTTCACCTACCGGGATCGGGCGGGCTACCGCAACCTGAGCGCCGCCCAGCAGGAACAGGCTGCCGAATTGGGGCTGGAGCATGTCCCCGCGCTGCAAGCCTACCGGTTGCCGGTGCAGGAGCGTTTGCGCCGCGTGGGTAGCCTGTTGCGGGCGCTGGGGCGGCTGGAAGGCGGCGCAAAGCAAACGCTGCACCACACCGATGTGTCGCCTTCGCTGGTGTGCATGGCGGTGCTGCGCGGCGGTAACAACCCCTTCCAGTACCTTGTCGCGCCTAACCCGCTGCCGCAGATTCATCTGCCCGCGCTGGATGAAGCCCTGACCGTCTACCGCGAGGACTGGCTCTCCGGCCTAGTTGTCGGGCTGCGGCAGGGCTATATGGACGAGTCGCGGGCGGCGCTGGTGGAACGCCAGATTGTCCCGTTGCATCCTCGGCAGGCGTTCGATGCGCTGGCGGATGAGTTGTGGGCGCATGAGGAGTGGATGGAATGAGCGCACAGCTCGCCTTGCGGGTGGTGGTGGAAGGGCCAGTCACTTCCTTTCGCTACCCGTATTTCATACAAGGGGTGCAGCCCACCTATGATGTGCCGCCGCCGGCCACGCTCTACGGGCATGTGTGCAGCGCGTTGGGTGATCTGCTGCCACCGGATTCGTTCCGGTTGGCGCTGCATTTCACCTTTGCCACGCGCTTCTACGACTACGAACACATTCACCTGTTCGGGCGCGAATCCAAGCTGTCGCCTTTTCAGCGCGAACTGCTGTTCCGCCCGCGTTTGACGCTGTATCTGGATCGCCCTGACTGGCTGGGGGCTTTCCGTCAGCCGCGCTACGTGGTCACGCTGGGGCGCTCACAGGATTTGATGACCTACCGCGAGGTGCGAGTGGTCGAGCTTCAGGCGCAGGACAGCGCCTATGTCGAACACACGCTGCTGCCCCTCGAAACAGCGCGGTCATCCCTCAGCCTGTCGGCGCTGGCATTGCCGCGCTATGTCTCCCCGCGCCGCCGCGTGCGCTGGGCACAGTACGCGCACATTCGCCAGCCGCAGGCGTGGGATCAGCCATCGTGGGTTGACCCCGAAGCCCCGCACTGGCGGGGTAGGGGGCGGGCGGTGTACTGGCTGGACTTCGGGGGCGCGGGCGAATGACTCCGCTTAACCGGATACTGGCACGCCCCGACGAAACGCTGGCGGCGCACACCGAACAGGTGCTGCGGCGGGTGGATACGCTGGCGGCGCTGCGTCCGCTGCCGGATTACCCGCGCTTGTGGCCTCGCTTGCGGGCGGCGGCGCTGCTGCATGACAGCGGCAAACTGGCCGCCGCCTTCCAGCGCGGGCTGCGTTCGCGGGGGAAGCAGCCGTGGGGCAAACGCCACGAAGTCCTGTCGTTGGCCTTTCTGGACTGGCTGGTGCTGGCGGACGAAGATCGGGTGTGGGTGATCGCCGCCATCGCCACCCACCACCGCGATGCGACCTTCATCCGTGACCGCTACCGTTCGCGCATCTTGAACGACATCGGCGCGGAATTGCTGACGGAACTGGACGGGCAACCGTTGTACGAGTGGTACGCATGGCTATTCGCGCAGGCGGTTGTCCCGCTGCACGCTTATGCCCCGCCCACGCTGGACGGGCTGCGGCGGGCGCTGGGCGATCTGGAAACATGGGTGACACCGCTGCTAGAGCAGGGCATGTCGCACCCGCATTTTGCCGAGGCTGTGCTGCTGCGCGGCTTCATGCTGCAAGCCGATCATGCGGGCGCTGCCGGTGTTGCGATCAATGGGGCGCTGGCACTGGACGAAGCCGCGCTCCAAGCCGCCATCGGCGCACGTCCCTATCCCCATCAGCGGGCGACCCACCGCGCCGCGCCGCAGTCCGCGTTGTTGCTCGCCCCCACCGGAGCCGGCAAAACCGAGGCCGCGCTGCTGTGGGCGACCCGCACGAACGCGCCGCGCCTGTTCTATATGCTGCCTTACCGCGCTAGCATGGACGCGATGGCGCGGCGGCTGGAACGCTTCACCCCGCAGGTGGGCTTGCAGCACGGGCGCGCCCATCTCTCGCTGTACCGTCGCCTACTCACCGAAGGCCGCACCCCGCTGGAGGCCACCGCCGAAGCCTTCGCGCACCTCAATCTGGCGCGGCTACATGCCTATACTACCCGCGTGTTCAGCCCGTATCACCTGCTGCGTGCCATCTACCAGTTCAAAGGGTTCGAGGCGGCGCTGGCGGATTGCTGCCAGAGCGCCCTGATCGTGGACGAAATCCACGCCTACCAACCGGAACGGCTGGCGCTGGTGCTGGGGATGCTGCGCCTGCTGCGCGAACACTTCGGCGTGCGTCTGCTCATCATGACGGCTACGCTGCCGCCGGTGGTCGCGCAAGTGCTGGCGGAGGCGCTCCCCGGCCTGAAGCGCATCCGCGCCTCGCGCACCACTTTCGCCGCCTTCCGTCGCCACCGGTTGCGCCTGCGTGAAGGCGACCTGCTGGATGCGCTGGCGGAGATACAGGCCGCCGCCGGCAGCGGACAGGGCGTGCTGGTCGTCGTGAATACCGTGCGGCGGGCGCGGCAGGTGTCGGCGTTGCTGCGCGGGATGGGCTGCGACGTGCTGACGCTGCACGGGCGTTTCTGCGGGCGGGATCGTTGGGCGCGGGAACGCGAACTGGAAGCCTATTTCGGCGCGGGGCACACTATCCATGCCGGACGGCCTATCACCGTGACGACGCAGGTGATCGAAGTCAGTCTCGATTTGGATTTCGACACCTGCTTCACCGACCCTGCCCCGCTGGATGCGCTTTTGCAGCGGTTCGGGCGCGTCAACCGCCGCATGCGTTTGCCCGATCTGGCGGATGTGCAGATTTTCACGCAGCCGACAGGCGCAGATGACCGCATTCCGGTCTATGACCCGGCGCTGGTGCAGAGCAGCCTGCGGGTGATCGCCCGCCATGATGGGCAGGCGGTGGACGAACGGCGCTTGGGCGAGTGGCTGGCCGCCGCTTATCACGACACGGCGGCATGGCTGGAACGCTACCATCAGCGGCGGGCTGATTTTCAGTCGAACGTGCTGGATATTCTGCACGCCTTCGAGTCGGCGGATGACGGGCTGGTGATGCTGTTCGTGCATTTGTTTGACGAGGTGGACGTGCTGCCTGAATCGCTGCTGGACGAATATGAAGCGCACGAGAACCCGTTGGAAGCCGCTTCGCTGCTGGTGTCCATCTCGTATCGCCATCTCAAGATGCTCGAAAGTCAGGAGCGCGTGTGGCCGGGGGAGGACGAAAAAGCTGAGTTGTTCATCACCAGCGCTGCTTATTCCGCCGAGGACGGCTTGCAGTTGGAGCAGGATGGGGATGAATAATTTGTAGGACGAGGTGAACGATGCCTGTGATACATCATTTGGTGGCGGACGAGTTCGGCACGCACATCGGCAAGCACTCCGAACGGCTGAAGATCACCCGCGCCGGGGAGACGCTGGCACAAGCACCGCTGCTGCATCTGCGGACGGTGATGGTAGCCAGCACCGGCGTGAGCATCTCCGCCGATGCGATTGCGGCCTGCTGCGAGCGTGGCATCCCTATTGTGTTCATGGATCGGGAAGGGTGGGTGTATGCCAGCCTGTACGCCTCCGGCCTGACCGGGACGGTGCTGACGCGGCGGGCGCAACTGCTGGCCTATGAGGACGGTCGCGGTTGGTACTTCGCCCGCACCATCACCGCCGCCAAAATCCGCAATCAGGCCGCCACGCTGCGCTACTGGGGGCGCAATCGCCGCGAAACAATGCCGGACGAAGAAGCCGTCCTGCGTCAGCAAGCCGCCGCGCTGGAAGAGATGGCGCGGGAAGCGGAACAGTTGGAAGCGGACTCCCTTGCGGCGGGGCGCGAAGTGCTGATGGGGTGGGAGGGCATCGCCGCCCGTTTCTACTGGGAGTCGGCAGCCATGCTCATCCCCGCCACCTATGCGTGGCCGGGGCGCAGCGGGCGCGGCGCGTCCGATCCGGTCAACAGCCTGCTCAACTACGGCTATGGCATCCTGTACGCGGCGGTGGAACGCGCCCTGATTCTGGCCGGACTCGATCCGTATGCCGGATTTTTACATGCCGACCGGGCGGGAAAGCCGGGGCTGGTGCTGGATTGCATTGAGGAGTTCCGTCAGGTGGCGGTAGATCGTGCTGTCGTCGGGCTGGCAGCACGCGGCTACAGCATCCAGATGGATGAGCGCGGGCGTTTATCCGACGACACGCGCCGCCATTTTGCCCGCGTCATCCTCGACGGCCTCGAAGGGCAGGTGCGCTATGAAGGCGGGCGCGTGCCGCTGCGCCATGCGCTGCAAACGCAAACCCGCCATCTGGCGACCTTTCTGCGCGGCGAACGCGAGGTGTATACGCCCTTTGAGGCGGAAGGCTGACCGCCCATGCAAACGTTGTTGCTGTACGACATCACCAGTGACCGCATCCGCTTGAAGATCGCCGAAACCTGCATGGACTACGGCCTAGACCGGACGCAGTTCAGCGCCTTCTGTGGCGAGCTATCGCGCAATCATCAACAGGAATTGCTGCTCAAGCTGACCGACCTGCTGGGCGACGAGCCGGGGGCGCTGCTGCTCATCCCCATCAATGCGGCAGATTGGGAGCGCCGCGCCGAAATCCGCAACGCCAAACCGGAAACCGAGTCCGTCCCCACCCCCGCGCCGCCCCGACCTGCACGAGACTCATCCGATGACCCCTTCTGAACGCGCCGACAACGACTATTTGACTGTGAACGACCTGAAGAATCACATTCACTGCCCGCGCTTCCCGTATTACGAGAACTGCCTGCCGGATGTGCGCCCGCGCACCTACAAGATGGATGCGGGCGAAGAAGCGCACGTCCGCGAACGGGAGCGTGCCCGCCGCCGCACCCTGTCGGCCTACGGGCTGCCGGCAGGGGAGCGCCTGTTCAACGTCCGCATCCAGTGTCCGCTGTTGGGTTTATCCGGCGAACTGGATGAACTGGTCATCAGCGAGGGCGTGTATCTGCCAGTGGATTACAAGCTCTCTCACCGCGCCAACGACTCGTTCGCGGTGCAGGTGGCGGCTTATGCCTTGCTGGTGGAGTCGCACTTTCAGACCCGTGTGGAGACAGCCTATATCTACCTGATTCCGCTGCGGACGATGTATCCGGTAGCGGTGACGGCGGCGCTGCGCGGGCTGATCGTGTCCTCGCTGGAGTCCATTCGGGCGACGATCCGCAGCGAACGAATGCCCCCGCCGCCGCCCAAACGGGCGATCTGCCGCGACTGCGAATTCCGGCGCTTTTGCAACGATGTGTGAAAGGATAAAAATCTCCCCGCAGTTTTTGTAATCGCACAAACGGGAAAGGATGTGGGGCACGCTTCGGCGGCGCGATGCGGTTGCTGTGGCGTTTCAATAGCATACTTGATTGGAATGCGGTAAAAATAAGCCTAATATTCCTGTGATGTGTCAGGGACGGCGATTTGGAGTCCGGTGATGAGCATAGATAATCTTTCCGGGCAAACGTTTGGGCAATACGAATTGCGGGATCGACTCGGCGCGGGCGGCATGGGGGCGGTGTATCGCGCTTACCAGAAGAACTTGAAGCGCGAGGTGGCGGTCAAAGTCATCTCGATCACGCTCTCGCAGCAGTCCGGCTATGTCGAACGATTCCTGCGCGAAGCCGAAACCTCCGCCCGCTTGGAAAACGCGCATATCATCCCGATCTACGATTTCGGCACGCAAGGGCCACTCAGCTATATCGTGATGCGGATGCTGACGGGCGGTTCGCTGACGGATCGCTTGCAGCAGCGCCCGGATAGCACACCCTCGTTGGGGGAGATCGCCAGTCTGTTAGGGCAGTTAGCGAACGCACTGGACTATGCCCATTCGCAAGGGGTGATTCACCGCGACATCAAGCCGTCGAACGTGATGTTCGACCACAACGGCACGGCCTTCGTGGTGGATTTCGGCGTAGCGTATTTAGCGCAGGCCACCACCGCGCTCACGGGAACAGGCACGACGCTCGGTACGCCGCTGTATATGCCGCCGGAACAGTGGCGCAACGAGAACCTTAGCGCCGCCTCGGATCAGTATGCGCTGGCAGTGATGACCTACCAACTGGTGACGGGGCGCGTGCCGTTCATCGCCAATACGCCGTTCGCGCTGATGCACCTGCATCTGAACGAGATGCCCACACCGCCGCAAGTGGCACGCGCCAATGTGCCGGAGGCGGTGGCGCTGGTGCTGCAACGGGCGCTGGCGAAGAAACCGGAAGACCGCTTCCCGAACGTGACGGCTTTCGCGCAGGCGTTTCAGCGAGCGATTGCGGGGCATGAGGGGGAAACGACAGGGTATTTCACCTTCAAGCTGCGCCGCGAGAGCAGCCCATCCCGCCCGATAAATGGTTCAGGGTCGCGGCCTAGCGTGCCGATCTCCAGCATGCAACCGTTGTATCGTCGTCCGCTGGTGTGGGTATTCGCGGCGGTCATTGCGGCGTTGCTCCTGCTGGTGGTGGCGCTGGCACTGGTTCCATCGGGAGATGGCGGGTTGGAGGAGCAGCAGACGCGAGTGGTGCTGAACATCACCCAGACGGCGCTGGCCGGCGGCGGGGATTCCGGTAGCGTCATTCAGGTTTTATCTAGTGCCACATTCACCCCGACAGCCAGCATCACCCCAACTGTTACCCCCTCAGCAACGAACCCGCCCACCGTAACGCCTATCCCTGCAACCCCAACACCCCGTCCGGCGGAACTGACGCGGGTGGCGCTGGAGACTGTAGTTGCGGAGGCGCAACTGGCAACGGAGGCGGCGCAGGTGGTACTGGATGTGACGAATACGGCGAGCGCCGCACAGGCGGCGGCTGTGCAAGCGGCGACAGCTACCGCTGCACAGGCAGCAACG
>CAIPFY010000096.1 GCA_903864435.1 uncultured Chloroflexota bacterium
CATCAGCACTCATCTTCAATTTTTCTGAGCGCGTAGTACGAGCGACCACACGGCTGACCAGCAGCGTATCGGCGGGCAGGGCTTCCTGCGTCCACAGCGCCCCCGTAGCCACCGTCTTGGTATCCGGTTGCAGGCGCACATGGGTGGTGATTTCGGTGCTGCTCACCGCAAAATCGCGGAAGTCATTGTCCGGCAGAATGATGAGGCTCTTGAGCAGTTTGTCGCGCCAGAACTGGTACTCAACGCCAGCGGGAAGCGCGTTGGCAGCAAGCCAACCTGCAATCGTGTCAACTCCATTATTTGCAAGTACATTGAACGAGAATTCTTCGAGGACAACTGAGTCTTTAACGGCAATTGCGCTGCTGGTTGTGACAAGCGCACCTTTCTTAAGATCATCTTCTGTAGGAGCCACAATGCCCGCGCCATCGCGCTGCAAACGCGCCAGCACCTGCGGGCAAGTGGCGTAAGCGAACACCCCGTTCAACGAGCGCACCGGGAACAACACCACATGGGCATCCCCCACCGATACCGCACCAGCAAATTCAGCGGCTTTGTCGGTATCAGGGCCAAATACAGCAACCGATTCGTTGGAAACGGGCACGCTGCTGCGGAGCGCACCCTTCACGCCGCTGCCCTGCACAATTGGGTACTGCGTGGTGCGTTCGCGCTGGATCGGCAGATCCACCACCGAAACGGTGCTGCCGGTGCCGGCATGAAGCGAAGATTCGGTATACATAAAGAGCAGATGGGTTTGCATCGTCATTCTCCCTTTTCCTTAGACCTTATTCCATTGGCCCAGCGCACAGCCACCAAAGCCCATCGCGCTGTAATCGAGTTCGCCATCCGGCGTTTCAGTAAATGCCTTTTCTTGCCATGTCGCGTTTTCAAACAGATACACGCTGCCCGCCGGTACGAAGTGGTATAGCGGTTTGGGTTCTCGTTTGGCAACATCCCAACCACTGATGAGCTTCGGCTTGCCAATCGCCATCGAAACCAGTTTGCCCGCTGCCCCGACCCACCGCGACCAATCGTTGTTTTCCGGCCCCCAACCGTTCTTGAAATAGGTCGGGGTGAGCAGCACGACTTTCAAGCGGCTGTTGTCTTTCAGTTTGGTTTGGGGGATGCTGAAATCCTTCATGACCTGATAACTGCCGAAGCGCGACTCGCCGCCAATGCCGATCACGCCCTTCGCATCCTTGACGAAACCGCTGTTCACGCCCACCAGCAGCCCAATGCCTGCTTGCGGACGCACGAAATGGGCGTGGTACAGATGCCGATCCCGCGCCACCCGCTTGCCCTTTTCCAGCGCCAGCCCAACGCGGGGTTCGTGTTCAAACACTTCCTTGTTTTTCAGAATGCCTCTAGACGGTTTGTCTTTTTCCTCAATTCGTTGGGGTATTCCACCACCAAGATAAGTCGCCAACCCTTCCTCATCCAGCCAGCCATCGGCTTCTTTGAGCGAAGGCATATTGTCTGGCGCAACCAACGGCATCCACCCCTCGAATGGCGGTTCCGTGAGGAATGCGGGCCGACTATGCGGTGGCATAAGCAGCGCCATATTGCCACCCTCTTTAGATGTCACCAAATCCAGCGGGGCAGGCACCAGCCGTTCAACCTTACCATTTGGCTCTTTTTGCCGTGCCACAAACGGCCCGACGAGATTCAGTTCACCAAACGAAGCCGGTTGATTGTCATGGGCAGGCACGCCGATCTTCTGCTTGAGCGCCTTATCCACCTCACCCCGCGCATAGGCCGCCCAATCCGCCTGCGCCTGTTCCAGCACATGCGAACGGATGATGCCCTGCATGGTTTGCGGTGTGGGCGGGAACATGCTGCGTGCCACGAAACTTTGCTGTGCCGCGAACGGTTTGGAGTCGCGGAACATCCACACATCTTCGGGTTGAATAAATAGCCAGTCGTGGTTCATCGCTGGCCTCCTTTCGCCAGAAAGCGAGCGAGAATCAGCCAGTTCGCCAGCGATTCCCATCGTTCATGCACTTCTTTGCCCAGACCGGGGTCTTCGCCAAAAGCGGCGAGGCGGGTTGCCAGTTCCACAGGCACACTTTTGTCCTCCGCAGTCCGGCGCTTCAGCAGGCGCTTGGCTTCGGCGGCGCGTGCCTCCGCAGGGACTTGCCCACTCATGGACTGGCTAATCTGCATCAGGTCATAGGCATACTTACCGGAAAGATTGTCTTTCTTGAAATGCGCCTCAAATTCCTGAATCAGATCAATGAATTGCTTACCGCTTTGCGTGACCCATTTCGCGCCTGACTGACGAATTTGCCCTGAGCCGTGCAGTTCGTGTACTGCCACCGCGTTACGATCATAGTCATCTTTGGCACTGTCCTCGGCGCGGCGGGCTTCTTCCAGTCCGGTATCCAGCGGCAGGTTATAGGGCGTAATAGCAATGCCTGCGCTCATGGTCAGCACGCTGCCTGTGACCTCCGCGAACTTTTTGCGAAGCTCATTTGCACACTTGAGCGCACTAGGGAGGGGAACGAGCGCAAGGACATCATCGCCACCTGCATAAACCAGCACAGCACGCTCAACTCCATCAATGATTTTGTCTACTTCGGTGGCGTATGCAGATAGAGCGCGTGTAATTTCCTGA
>CAIPFY010000097.1 GCA_903864435.1 uncultured Chloroflexota bacterium
AAACAGATTGAAGGTCTAAATCAGTGTGCGGTAGGGATAGTACGGGCTACTAACATTGTCAAGGTGAACTTCACCCCCGCAAGGGGACAGGTACGGGAGAGGCCATAGGCAACTTAAATCTCTCCCTCCCTTTGGGGATTATCGTCCACTTAACCCAAAAAGGAGTTTCGGCTTTCATCCCCGTACCTAAAAGTAGGGGTTTCCAGCCGAATAATACTGATGAATGCCACCGCCCTCCACCGCCCCCTCCCCTATGATGTCGAAGCCATTCGCGCCGAATTCCCGGTGCTGCATCATGAACACCATCCCGGCACGCCGCTGGTCTACCTCGACAATGCCGCCACCAGCCAAAAACCGCTGGCAGTAATCGAAGCGATGGACGATTACTACCGCAGCTATAACGCCAATGTCCATCGCGGCATTCACAAGTTGAGCGAAGCTGCCAGCGCCGCTTACGAAGGCACCCGTCAAAAAGTGCGCAAGTTCATCAACGCGGGCAGCAAGCGCGAGATCATCTTCACACGCGGCACCACCGAAAGCATCAACCTCGTCGCCCAAACATGGGGACGCGCCAATCTCGGCCCCGGCGATGTGGTCATCTCGACGGTCATGGAGCATCACGCCAACATCGTCTCGTGGCAAATACTCGCCGCCGAAAAAGGCTTCTCCATCCGCTATATCCCTTTACAGGCTGACGGCACGCTGAACCTCGATGTACTGCGCACATGGCTGCGCGATGAGCCGGTCAAGCTCGTCACCCTGATGCACGTCTCCAACGTGCTAGGCACGATCAATCCGGTTGCCGAAATCGCCAGCATGGCTCATGCGGCAGGCGCAAAAATCCTTGTGGATGGCGCACAGAGCGTCCCCCACATGCCCATTGACGTGCAGGCCATCAATGCCGATTTCTTCGCCTTCAGTGGTCACAAAATGGTTGGCCCGACCGGTGTGGGTATCCTCTACGGCAAGCGTGATCTGCTCGAAGCCATGCCCCCCTGGATGGGCGGTGGCGACATGATTTCCAGCGTTAATCTGGAGGGCAGCACATGGAACGATATTCCCTTCAAATTTGAAGCCGGTACGCCGCCCATTGCTGAAGTGATCGGCCTCGGCTACGCGGTGGACTATCTCGCCGGCATGGGCATGGATAAAATCCACTTGCACGAACAGATCATGACGGAATACGCGCTGGATCGCCTGTCCGAAATCCCCGGCCTCACAGTTTACGGCCCGCAGGCTGCGCAAAAAGGTGCAGTCGCAGCGTTCACCTACGAAGGTATCCACCCTCACGATCTGGCGGCTATTCTCGATAACGAAGGCGTTGCCGTCCGCGCTGGACATCACTGTGCGATGCCACTGCATACCGCGCTCAAGATCAACGCAACTGCCCGCGCCAGCTTCTATCTCTACAACACCCCCCCCGAGGTTGACGCGCTTGTTGCGGCGTTGTATAAAGCCAAGCAGATTTTCGCCGTTTAGAAAGGCGTCACATGGATCTCTACCGCGAAATCATCCTCGATCATGCCCGCAACCCCCGCTATTCGGGCGTCATCAGCCCTGCTGATGTGGATCACGAAGAACGCAATCCGCTGTGCGGGGATCGTCTGCATTTGACCTTGCGGCTTGGGGAAGATGGCCGCATCGCCGATCTCGCGTGGGATGGCGAAGGCTGTGCCGTCAGTCAGGCTGTCGCCTCTATGCTCAGCGAAGAAATCATCGGCAAAACACTGGATGAAGTGCGTGCCATCGGCAAAGAAGAAGTTCTGGAGATGGTCGGAATCCCCCTCACGATTAACCGCGTCAAATGCGCTCTACTGGCGCTCAAAACGCTCATTATCGGCACACGCGGCTTGACCGAATGGCAATCCGTCGAAGACGAAGAATAGAACAAAAATGACTCCCAATGCACCTGAATTTACCACTGTCGCCACCACCACTGAACTCCCCCCCGGTCAACGCATCGTCGTAGAATGGGGGCAGCATTGGGTAGCCCTATTCAATGTGGATGGGCGCTTGTATGCCATCGAGGACATTTGTCCGCATGACGACGGCCCCCTTGCTGAAGGGGAATTAACCGGATGTGTCATCGCCTGCCCGCGTCATGGCGCACAATTCGACATCACCAATGGCAACGTG
Organism: uncultured Chloroflexota bacterium; assembly: GCA_903864435.1. Taxonomy (GTDB): domain Bacteria; phylum Chloroflexota; class Anaerolineae; order Aggregatilineales; family Phototrophicaceae; genus CFX2. The sequence continues at coordinate 2,137 of CAIPFY010000097.1, forward strand.
CTTCGCGCCCCCGCTTTGGCAAACGTCCCCGCTTACCATGTGCGCGTGCAGGGCGATGAAGTCCAGATAGCACCGATGGCGCGTTCATAGCCATCTGCCCTGCCCCGGCAAGCACCGCGCCAGCGTAGTTGGCGGCTGCAACGTGGCCTGATTCCAGATAACCTTCTCAATCAATCATGATTGCCAGTGATGCGGCTGCGGGGTATGCTCATTCAATATAGCGATACTCAGCAGGAGAACAACCAACATGCACATCTTGGGCATTGATATTGGCGGCAGCGGCATTAAGGGCGCACCCGTAGACACCCTGACAGGGACGATGCTGACCGAACGTTTCCGCATACCCACCCCGCAGCCCTCCCGCCCGCTGGCTGTTGCCCGTGTCGTCGCCGAAATCGCCCATCATTTCAACTGGCAGGGGCCAATGGGTTGCACCTTCCCCGCAGTCGTGAAAAATGGCGTAGTCGAAACCGCTGCCAATGTAGATCAGGGTTGGGTCGGCACAGATGGACAAATGCTCATCCAGCAGGAAACCAGTTGCCCTACCCTTCTGGTCAACGATGCCGACGCCGCCGGAATCGCTGAAATGCAGTACGGGGCCGGCAAAGGCCATACCGGAGTCGTAATTATGATTACGCTCGGCACGGGCATTGGCAGCGCCATCTTCCTGAATGGAATCCTTCTCCCCAACACCGAATTAGGACACCTCGAAGTGCGCGGCAAAGACGCCGAGAGCCGCGCTTCAGATCGGGCGCGTCAGGAAAAAGATATGCCGTGGGAGAAATGGGCGGAAAAAGTAGACGAATACCTTCGTTATCTGGAATTTCTCTTTTCGCCCGATCTCTTTATCATCGGCGGCGGTGTGAGCAAAAAGCACGAGAAGTTCCTCCCCTTAATCCACACCCGCGCACAAATCGTCCCGGCGCAGCTTCTGAACGATGCGGGCATCGTAGGCGCTGCATTGGCCGCCCGTGAACTCGTCTAGTCCGTGCATCGAAAGTGAAACAAACCTCATGAATAACGTAGACACCCTCAAACGCGCCGCCGCAGAACGTGCGCTGGAAGCCGTCTCCTCCGGCATGATCGTTGGACTCGGTTCGGGCAGCACCGCCATCTGGGTCACACGCCTCATCGCCGAAAGGCTGCAAGACGGACGTTTGACCAACATCCTCGGCATTCCCTGTTCCAGCATGATCGAAGCCGAAGCACGGCGCTTGAGCGTCCCCCTCACCACGCTCGAAGAACATCCCCATGTGGACATTACCATTGATGGCGCCGATGAGGTTGATCCGCAGCTTGACCTGATTAAAGGCGGCGGCGGGGCGCTCATGCGCGAGAAAATCGTCGCGCAGGCCAGCGCCTATGAAATCATCGTGGTAGACCATTCCAAACTGTCCCCCATCCTCGGCACGAAATGGCATGTTCCTGTCGAAGTCATCCCGTTTGGGTACGGCTCACAGCAGCACTACCTCGAAGAACTTGGCGCACGCGCCGTTGTTCGTCACCGGGCAGATGGCACAGTATTCCACACCGATCAGGGCAACATCATTCTGGATTGCGCCTTTGGGGTCATCAACGACCCGGTATCACTCGCGAAAAAACTGAAGCGGCGCACCGGCATCGCCGAACACGGCCTGTTCATCGGCATCGCCAACGAACTCATCGTCGCCGACACCGATGGCATCCGCCAAATCAAACGCGGTCAGCCGTTCTAGGCACCCATTCGCTCATCTGGATAAACGACACAATGTAAGATCGTCTCAGCCAGACCGCTTCTAATACGGAAGCGGTTTGTCGCATTTATAGGAGAAACACAATGGAAATAGGGATGGTTGGGTTAGGGCGCATGGGTGGCAACATGACGCAGCGCCTTGTCAATGGCGGTCACACCGTCGTGGCTTACGACCGGACTGCCGAAACGGTTCAACAGGCTGCCAGTCATGGCGCTCTCGCCAGCACATCGCTGGAAGATGTTGTGAGCAAACTGACCGCCCCCCGCGCCATCTGGGTCATGGTTCCTTCCGGCGACCCCACCGAATCCACACTCAATACGCTCGCCGATCACCTCGCCCCCGGTGACATCCTGATTGACGGCGGCAACAGCAACTACAAGGACAGCGTGCGGCGCGGCGCGGCGTTGGCAACCAGAGGCATCCATTTCGTAGACGTGGGAACCAGCGGCGGCGTGTGGGGGTTGCAGGAAGGCTACAGCATGATGATCGGCGGCGAACCGTCCGCAGTAGAACACCTCACCCCCATCTTCCAAACACTCGCCCCTGCGTCAAATCGTGGTTGGGGGCATGTTGGGCCAGTCGGCTCCGGTCATTTCACCAAAATGATTCACAACGGAATCGAATATGCCATGATGCAAGCCTACGCGGAAGGCTTCGAGATTCTCCGCGCCAAAGAGGAATTTGCCCTCGACCTCCACCAGATCGCGGAAATCTGGCGGCATGGCAGCGTGGTGCGTTCGTGGTTGCTCGACCTGACCGCCAATGCCCTCAGCGAAAACCCCGATCTCGATGGCATCAAAGGTTGGGTAGCCGACTCCGGTGAAGGTCGTTGGACAGTCTTTGAAGCCATAGATCAGGACGTTCCCGCCCCCACCATCACACTCTCCCTGATGATGCGTTTCATCAGCCGTCAGGAAGACAGCTTCGGCGCGAAGTTACTGGCCGCCATGCGCAATCAATTCGGCGGTCATGCCGTCAAAAAGGAATAACAGCCATGCACCTTGATAATCCAGACGGCGTGAGCATCGTCATCTTCGGCGCTTCTGGCGACCTCACCCAGCGCAAGCTCATTCCGGCACTTTACAACCTGTACCGCAAAAATCGCCTACCGGAGCAGTTCAATATCGTCGGCGCTTCCCGCACCGTCTACAACCACGACGATTTTCGTGCGCTCATGCGCAAAGGAACGCAGGAATTCAGCGCCGCCAGTTTTAACGATGCGCAATGGGCGGTCTTTGCCGAACACATCTGGTACGTTCCCGGTGACGCCAGCAACCGCGACGACCTCGCCCGCATCGGCGCATTCCTGCACGACCGCGAACACCAGCACACAGACCGGTTGTACTATCTCTCGGTGGCTCCCGCCCTGTACGAACCCATCATCGAAAATCTCAACGGGTTGGGCATGACCGCCGAAGATGGGGCATGGCGGCGCATGATTATCGAGAAACCCTTCGGAATCGACCTCACCTCCGCGCAGGCGCTCAATCAGCGGGTACATCGTCACTTCAACGAAGACCAGATTTACCGCATTGATCATTATCTCGGCAAAGAAACAGCCCAGAACATCCTGTTCCTGCGCTTCGCCAACACCATCTTTGAACCCGTCTGGAACCGCAACTACGTGGACAACGTTCAGATTACGGTAGCCGAGAGCGTGGATGTGGGGCATCGTGCCGCCTACTACGATCAAGCCGGTGTCGTGCGCGATATGTTCCAGAATCACATCCTGCAACTGCTGGCGCTGGTGACGATGGAACCGCCAGCCTCATTCAACGCAACTGCGCTGCGCAACGAAAAAGTAAAAGTGCTCAGTGCCGTCCGCACCATCCCCTTATCCGATACGGTACGCGCCCAATACGAAGGCTACCGGCAAACCGAAGGCGTGGCGACTGACTCGCAAACACCGACCTACGCCGCGTTCAAATTACTGATTGATAACTGGCGCTGGCAGGGCGTTCCCTTCTTCCTGCGTTCTGGAAAAGCACTCGCTTCCAAAACAAGCCAGATTCGCGTCCGTTTTCGCCGTCCGCCACAGATGATGTTCGGGCTACCCAAAAACGCCGATGGAGCCTTCGCCCCCAACACACTCACTATCCAGATTCAGCCCGACGAAGGCATTCATCTCACCTTCGAGGCCAAATTACCGGACTCCAGCCACGAAACCCACTCAGTACAAATGGATTTCAGCTACAGTCAAACCTTTGGTGAAGGCGAAATTCCCGAAGCCTACGAACGGTTGCTGCTGGATGCGCTGCATGGCGATCCCTCCCTCTTTACCCGTAGTGACGAGATTGAAGTCTTGTGGGGCATCGTAGACCCGATCATTCATGGATGGGAACAAACCGGACAGCCGCCCGTTGCCACCTATCCCCGTGAAAGTTGGGGGCCAACCGAGGCCGAAGCCCTGCTCGCCCGTGACAATCACTACTGGCGTCTGTGGAGCAAGGCAAACGGCGGATGAACGATCTGCGCCTGTTTTCAGATACAGACGCGCTCGCACAGGGGGCAGCGGCTTTTATCGCTCAGCAAGCCTCCGGTCAACGTCGCTTTTCCATCGCCTTATCCGGCGGTTCAACGCCCCGTGCGCTGTACCATGTGCTGGCATCCCCACCGTTTGCGACTCATATAAATTGGTCACAGTTCCATCTATTCTGGGGAGATGAACGCTGCGTCCCGCCCGACCATCCCGACAGCAACTACCGAATGGCCGCCGAAACGCTCATTTCACACGTTGCGTTGCCACCCGAAAACATTCATCGCATGTTCGGCGAACGCCCCCCGCACGAAGGTGCATCGGCATACGCGGCTGAACTACGTGCTTTTTTCGGCGGCCTACCCCATTTCGATCTGGTGCTGCTCGGTATGGGCGACGACGGACACACCGCATCCTTATTCCCGCACACCCCCGCCCTTCACGAAACAACCCGATGGGTCGTCCCCAACGAAGCACCCGTCGCACCATACGGACGGCTCACCTTGACCGCCCCCGTGATTAATGCCGCCAGCACGGTGCTATTCCTCATCAGCGGAAGAACCAAAGCGGCGCGACTGCACGAGGTATTGGATGGCGCGTCCGACCCGCAGCGCCTTCCCGCCCAGATGATCCATCCGGTTTCAGGCCATATAATCTGGATGGTAGACGCGCCCGCAGCACAACTACTCAATCCTTCGCCTTAACCACTGCATAAGAATCAATACGGGGGCGGACGCTTCTGCGACCACCCCCGTATGCTTAGACTTTAGCGCCGTAAGCGTTCAAACGGCTTACTTGTCGTCCTTCGCCTTGAAGCCAGCTTCCTTCAGCGCCGAGTGCGCCGCCGCCAAGCGGGCCACCGGTACGCGGAACGGCGAGCAGCTCACGTAGTCCAGGCCAGCCTTATGGCAGAACGCGATGCTCTTAGGATCGCCACCATGCTCACCACAGATGCCGACTTCCAGATTAGCACGAGTCTTACGACCCTTCTCGACTGCCAGACGAATCAGGTAGCCTACGCCGTCCTCGTCCAGAACCTGGAACGGGTTCTCCGGCAGCAGACCGGTTTCGACGTACTGGAGCAGGAATTTGCCTTCCGCATCGTCACGGCTGATACCAAACGTGGTTTGGGTCAGGTCGTTCGTGCCGAACGAGAAGAATTCCGAGTACACAGCCATCTGGTCAGCGGTGATCGCAGCACGCGGCAGTTCGATCATCGTGCCGATCTTATAATTCACTCTGACGCCCATGCCGGTCATCACTTCGTCGCCCACGCGCTCGATCAATTCGCGCATGAACTTCACTTCATTCGCATGGTTGGTCACAGCCACCATAATCTCAGCGTGAACTTCTACGCCTTCTTGCTGAAGCTGGCAGGCGGCTTCAAACAGCGCCCGCACCTGCATCTCGCTGATCGCCGGGCGCATAATGCCCAGACGGCAACCACGCAGACCCAGCATCGGGTTGAATTCGCGCAGACCTTCCACAGCCGTCATCAGTTCTTCCACGCGGGTGAGTTCCTTCGGACGGTCGCCCATCAGCCGCAGACCGGCAGCACGCAGCGCCAGTTGTTCGTGATCGGGCATAAACTCATGCAGCGGCGGATCGAGCAGGCGGACGATGACCGGATAGCCGTCCATCGCCTTAAAAATGCCGTAGAAATCGTCGTGCTGGAACTGGCGCAGTTTCTCCAGATGTTCTGCTTCATCTGCGCTGTTCGGCTCGGAAAGGATCATCGCCTGCACGATGGGCAGACGTTCCTCTTGGAAGAACATGTGTTCCGTGCGGCACAGACCCACACCCTGCGCACCATATTCACGGGCGCGGCGGGCATCGTTCGGGTAATCCGCATTGGCATAGATACCGAGGCGGCGGAATTCGTCCGCCCAACCCAGCAGCTTACGCAGTTGAGCTTCACGGGCGAAATCGGGTTCCACGCGGCTAATCTCACCCACGAACACTTCACCAGTGCCACCATCAATCGAGATCATTTCGCCTTCGCGGACAATCACATTGCCCACAACCATCTTGCGTTCATTCACGCTGATGTCCAGTGATTCGGCACCGCACACGCACGGCACACCGAACTGACGAGCCACCACGGCTGCATGGCTGGTCGCGCCACCACGACTGGTCAGAATGCCTTTGGAGGCCAGCATACCATGCACATCATCCGGCTTGGTTTCGGGGCGCACCATGATGACCGCTTTACCGGCCTTGCCCCACTTTTCAGCCACATCAGCATCAAAAGCGACCACGCCAACCGCCGCACCGGGCGAGGCATTCACGCCCTTCGCAATCATGCGATTCGACTTCTCGGCAGCCACCTTAGCATCCTGATCGAACTGCGGGTGCAGCAGTTGCAGCACATGCTGGGTCGAAACGCGCAGCACGGCTTCCTGCTTTGAAATCAGGCCTTCAGCCACCATTTCAACAGCGATACGAACCGCCGAACGGGCAGTACGCTTGCCATCGCGGGTCTGAAGCATCCACAGGCGACCACGCTCGATGGTGAACTCCACATCCTGCATTTCGCGGTAGTGCTTTTCCAGCTTGCTGGCAACGTCCACAAACTGGGCATACACTTCCGGGTTTTCGCGGTCAAGGTCAACGATGGGATTCGGAGTACGAATACCCGCCACCACATCTTCGCCCTGCGCGTTCATCAGGAAGTCACCGAACAGCTTGCGTTCGCCGTTTGAAGGATTGCGGGTGAACGCCACGCCGGTACCGGAATTCTCGCCCATGTTGCCAAACACCATCGTCTGCACGTTCACAGCCGTCCCCAGATCATGGGCAATCCCGGCAGCGTTACGATAGTCTACCGCACGCTTGCCGTCCCACGACTTGAAAACAGCCTGAATAGCATAGTCGAGCTGTTTGTACGGATCCTTCGGGAATTCCTCACCCACATGGGTAAGGTACACCTTCTTGAATTCCGCTGTAATCTTCTTCCAGTCATCAGCATTCAGATCAACATCCTGCTTGACGCCTTTTTCCTTCTTAACATCCGTTAGGTAGTCTTCAAAGGCTTCGTCATCAATCCCCATCACGACCGAGCCAAACATCTGAACCAGACGGCGGTACGAATCGTAAACAAAACGCGCATCACCGGTCAGCTTCGCCATGCTCTCCGCGATTTCATCCGTCATACCGAGGTTCAACACGGTATCCATCATACCAGGCATCGAGAACTTCGCGCCCGAACGCACCGACACCAGCAACGGGTTTTCCGCATCACCGAACTTCTTGCCCGCTTTTTCTTCCACGACCTTCAGCGAAGCCAGAACCTGATCCCACATGCCATCCGGGAACTGCTTGTTGTTTGCAACATAGTAATTGCAAGCTTCAGTCGTAATCGTCAAACCGGGAGGCACAGGAACGCCAGCGCGGGTCATATCACCCAGCCCCGACCCCTTACCACCCAGCAAGCTCCGCACCTTATCCCACGATCCACCAACGTTCTTTTCCGCCACTTCGACTTCATTAAACAGATACCCCCACTTGTGGTCGGCGTTCCCACTCACGGATTTTTTTGAACTGGCTTTCGCGCCACTGACCATAGCCTAGACTCCTCGTGACCATGCAATTGAATGACTCATACAGGAAATTCTCCCACGAATGGGAGTTCGTTCATACTGACATTACACATGATTTGATATGACAGGTATAACCCTTTCAACGAAAACCACCTCGTATCCGAGGCGGTTTTCTGATCTTATATAGGGTATCGCTGCTTATTCCGCTGACCAGTTTGGTCGGTACATCGTCAGCGCCCGCATATACTGCGCCCGTTCAAAGGCGCTGGGGTCTTCGGCGTGAACTTGGCTCACACTGCCGCGCATCTGATCCACCGACTCGTATTCGTGTTCTTCCATCCAGCGGCGAAGTCCCGCTTCGACCACACGAATATGGTCAATTCCGTTCTTCAGCAGCGCCGCCGTCATCATAGTGACGTTCGCGCCCACAAGAAGCATCTTCAGCGCATCTTCCGATGTATGAACGCCGCTGGTCGCCGCTAGATCAGCCTTGATCTTCTTGAACAGAATACCAATCCACGTCATCGGCAGGCGCGCCGCCTGCGGTGTACTCAACAACACATTCGGGCGCACGTCCAGTGTTTCAAGGTCAATGTCCGGCTGGTAGAACCGATTGAACAATACCAGCGCGTTCGCGCCGCCATCGTCCAGCAGTTTCGCCATGTGTGCCATATTGCTGAAATACGGGCTGATCTTCATCGCTACCGGGATGCTGACCGTCTGCTTCACGGCATACAGAATATCGAGGTAGGTTTGCTCCACCTGTGCGCTGGTCACATTCATATCGGTGGGAATGTAGTACACGTTCAGTTCCAGCGCGTCCGCCCCGGCTTCCTGCATTTTGTGGGCGAACTTCGTCCACCCACCGATAGATGTGCCGTTCAAACTGGCGATAACCGGAATATCTACAGCCTCTTTCGCTTTGCGAATCAGGTCGAGATATTGATCTGGCCCCGCATGATACTGCTCCGGCTCAGGGAAGTACGTCAACGCTTCCGCAAAACTATCCGTCCCATATACCAGATGATGAAATAGCGTCTCGCGTTCGCGCCGGATTTGCTCCTCGAACAGCGAGAACATGACCACCGCGCCCGCGCCCGCATCTTCAATGCGCTTGATGTTGTCCAATTTCTCCGACAAGGGCGAAGCAGAGGCCACCAGCGGCGAACGGAGCGTCATTCCCATATATTGTGTCGTGATGTTCACCATGATTTGAACTCCTGTAGCCTCTAGTGTTCGCTTTGCCCGTTCGTCCCGACAACTGGCCGCGCTGCCAGATATTCATACAGCGCCCAATGTTCATTCACATCCTGCTGTGCCTTCTCAAACAGCACCTTCGCCACTTCCGGCTTGCTCAGTTCCAGCATCTTGAAGCGGTTCTCCATACGCAGGTAATCCTTCACAGGCATCTTCGGAGGCCGCGAGTCCAGTGTCATCGGGTTCTCACCATGCGAGGCGCGTTCCGGGTTGTAGCGGTACATCAACCACTGACCGGAGTCCACAGCCGCCTTCTGGTTCCGCATTGCCTTGCCCATATCAATACCATGCGCGATGCAGTGGCTGTAAGCGATCACCAGCGAAGGTCCATCATAGGCTTCTGCTTCCAGCAGCGCACGCAACGTCTGCTCATCTTTCGCGCCCATCGCAATTCGCGCCACGTACACATTCCCGTAGCTAATTGCCATCAAACCGAGGTCTTTCTTGCCAGCCGGCTTACCGCCCGCCGCAAACTTCGCCACTGCCGCACGCGGGGTCGCCTTCGACATCTGACCGCCTGTGTTGGAATACACTTCGGTATCCATCACCATAATGTTCACATTTCTTCCGGTCGAAAGCACATGATCGAGGCCGCCAAAGCCGATGTCATACGCCCAACCATCACCGCCGATGATCCACACATCTTTCTTCACCAGCATATCCGCCAGCGGCAGCAGGCGTTTGGCCTCGTCACTGTTCACATTTGCCAGTTTTTCCTTCAGCAGCACCACGCGCTCGCGCTGGTCATGAATGCCCGACTCGTCCTTCTGGTCAGCGTGCAGCAACGCTTCAACCAGCGTTTCGCCCACTTCAGCAGTCAACCCCATCAGCAATTCACGCGCCATTTCCGCCTGCTTGTCCAGCGACACGCGCATCCCAAGACCGAATTCCGCGTTGTCCTCAAACAGCGAATTCGACCACGCCGGCCCACGTCCTTCGTTGTTCTTCGACCACGGTGTAGTCGGCAGGTTGCCGCCGTAGATCGAGGAGCAACCCGTCGCGTTTGCCACCACCATCCGGTCGCCAAACAACTGTGTCAGCAGCTTGATGTACGGTGTTTCGCCGCAACCAGAACATGCCCCGCTGAACTCAAACAACGGTTGCTGTATCTGCTGCTGCCGGATACTGCTGTTCTTGATATTGCGCCGATCCATTTCTGGAATGGTCAGGAAGTAATCCCAGTTGGCCTTCTCCTGCTCACGGATAGGCGGCTGCGGGCGCATGTTGATCGCCTTCAAGTTTGCCGCCGACTTGTTCTTCGCAGGGCACACATCCACGCACAGGCTGCAACCCGTGCAGTCCTCCGGTGCCACCTGAATGCTGTACTTCAGACCCGCCCACTCGGTATCTCGCGCTTCAGTCGTCTTAAACGTCTCCGGTGCGCCATCCGCATATTCCGGGGCGAACGTCTTGATACGAATGACGGCGTGCGGGCAAACCATCGCGCACTTGCCGCACTGGATGCACACATTCGCGTCCCATACCGGAATTTCCTGCGCCAGATTGCGCTTCTCGTACTGCGCCGTCCCTGTCGGGTACGTGCCGTCATTGGGCATCGCGCTCACCGGCAGTAAGTCACCTTTGCGGGCGATCATCATGCCCAGCACATCATGAACAAATTCCGTCGCACCTTCGCTCACAGGTTCGAGGAATTCAACCGTGCTGGTAACAGCCGCCGGAATAGGCACTTCAAACAGGTTTGAAACCGTCTGATCCACCGCGTTCAGGTTCATCTGAACGATTTCTTCGCCCTTCTTGCCGTAGGTCTTTTCAATCGAGTGCTTGATTTCCGCAATCGCTTCTTCGCGGGGCAGTACGCCCGAAATGGCGAAGAAACACACCTGCATCACAGTGTTGATGCGCCCCGTCATGCCACTTTCACGCGCCACCCGGTAGGCATCAATCGTGTAGAACTTCAGCTTCTTCTCAATCAACTGCGCCTGCACCGGACGCGGCAGCCGATCCCACAGCAGTTCTGCGGGAATCGGAGAGTTCAGAAGGAACACGCCGCCCGGAACAGCATCGCTCAGCATGTCATACCGTTCGAGGAAGCCCGGTTGATGGCAGGCCACAAAATTCGCTTTCGTGACCAGATAGTTCGACCGGATCGGCTGCGGGCCAAACCGCAAATGGGAAACCGTCATCGAACCCGATTTCTTCGAGTCGTAGACAAAGTAACCTTGTGCGTAGTTCGGCGTGTTTTCGCCAATGATCTTGATCGAGTTCTTGTTCGCGCCCACCGTGCCATCTGCGCCCAGTCCATAGAACACAGCGCGCACGACTGAATCCGGTTCAACCGAGAACGCAGGATCATAGTCGAGGCTGGTATGGGACACATCATCATTGATACCCACCGTGAAATGATTCTTCGGCTTCGCCAACGACAGATTATCGAAAACAGCCTTAATCATCGCCGGGGTGAAATCCTTCGACGACAAACCATACCGTCCGCCGACCACTCTCGGCATCGGGACTTCCGTCCATTCTTCGTGCAGCGCCGTAATCACATCAAGATACAGCGGCTCGCCGGGGCTACCCGGTTCCTTCGTGCGATCCAGCACTGCGATAGTCTTCACGCTTGCCGGCAGCGCCGCCACCAACCGCCGCATATCCAGCGGACGGAACAGCCGCACCTTCAGCACGCCAACCTTTTCGCCTTGCCCGATCAGGTAGTCCACTGTCTCATGTGCCGCCTCGCAGCCCGACCCCATCAGAATCACCACGCGCTCCGCATCCGGCGCACCATGATATTCAAACAGTTGATACTGGCGACCCACGATCTTTGCAAACTGATCCATCGCGTTCTGCACAATGTCTGGGCAGACCTCGTAGAACGGGTTGACAGTCTCACGCGCTTGGAAATACGTATCGGGGTTATGAGCCGTGCCGCGCAGCACCGGATGATCCGGCGAAAGAGCGCGGCTGCGGTGCGCCAGCACTTTATCGTAGTCAATCATGGCGAGCAGATCAGAATCCACCAGCGGTTCAATCTTGAGGACTTCGTGCGAAGTGCGGAAGCCATCAAAGAAATGCACAAACGGCACACGCGATTCCAGAGTGGCCGCCTGTGCGATCAGCGCAAAATCGTGCGCTTCCTGCACCGAAGCCGAGGACAGCATTGCCCACCCCGTCGAACGCGCCGCCATCACATCGCTGTGATCGCCATAGATTGAAAGCGCCTGCGCGGCCAGTGATCGCGCCGCAATATGAAACACGGTTGCGGTTAGCTCACCTGCGATTTTATACATATTCGGAATCATCAGCAGCAAACCCTGCGACGCCGTAAAAGTCGTCGCCAGAGAGCCGGTTTGCAGCGCACCATGAATCGCGCCTGCCGCACCACCTTCGCTCTGCATCTCGACAACCTGCGGAACAGTTCCCCACAAGTTCGGTTGCTGTTGCGAAGCCCATTCATCCGCCCACTCGCCCATCGCTGACGAAGGAGTGATCGGGTAGATGGCGATCACCTCCGCCAGTTTATACGCGACACGGGCAACAGCCTCGTTCGCGTCTAGGGTAATAAATTCACGTTCGGTCATGTTGAAGTTTCTCCCAGTTCACCCAGATGCTCCAAATCACCATACAGCTACAAAGATTGCAAAGCAGGCCACTGCACAACACAGCGTGCCCACCTCATCGAATTGACCGGTACAAATATCTTGTTCATCATGCGCCCGTTAACCTTCTTCTACCAGTGATGTCTGTAATCCGTATGGGGTAGCATTTGTCGGCTTTCGTCAATTCGTGACATTATTCACAAATACACCTGATATTCAGCCATGACGTATGCTTATCAAGAAAGCTATTCTTGAAATGCAACTTGGCTCTTCACAGCAGAACATTGGGAGTCCCCAGATGGCGAACGACAAAATAGTTCTTCCTTCGGACGACAAGCGATGGCGAATCGTGAATGCCACTATGCGCCGACATGGGTATTCATCTGATGCACTCATTGAAACACTGCACACCGTACAAGAGGCATTTGGATATCTCGACAGCGTATCACTGCATTTTGTCGCCAAAACCTTGAACGTCCCCCTCAGCCGCGTCTATGGCGTAGCAACCTTCTACAACTTCTTCACCATGAAACCGCAAGGTAAGCACACCTGTGTGGTCTGCCTCGGCACCGCCTGCTATATCAAAGGGGCGGCGGAGCTTATCGAAGCCATTCAGCATGAAAAAGGGATTAAGCCGGGAGAAACTACACCCGACAAAAACACCTCCTTGCTGGTCGCCCGCTGCTTCGGTGTATGCGGTCTAGCGCCGGCTGCGGTGCTGGATGGTGAAGTCGCTGGCAAGATTACCCCTTCTGAAATGATCGAAAAGCTGCGAAAGTGGGATTAAGTCATGTTCGTTGAAGAAATCCACAAACTAGCTGAACAAGAACTAGAAGCCCGCAGCACCCTAAAAAACCGCATCCGTGTTTGCACAGGCACTGCCTGTCTATCCACGCACAGCGATCAACTCCGGCAGGCTTTCGAGCAGGAAGTCAAAGCGCACGGGCTGGAACACATTTGCAAAATCACAGGTGGCGGTTGTAACGGGTTGTGTGCGGCTGGCCCGATGGTCTTGGTCGAACCCGGCAGCACATGGTATCAAGGGGTCACGCCCGCCGATGTCCCTGAAATCCTTCAGAGCCTAGAAAACAAGCCGATTGAACGCCTGCTCTGCAATCCCAATGACCCGTTCTTTGCACGACAGACCAAAGTCGTCTTGAATCATCTGGAAGATATTGACCCCGAACGCCTTGAAGATTATCTGGCAATCGGCGGTTACAACGGCCTGCTCACCGCGCTCAACGAATTGACCCCCGCGCAGGTAGTCGAAACCATCACCAAAAGCGGTCTGCGCGGGCGCGGCGGCGCGGGCTACCCCACTGGCCTAAAATGGGGTACGGTCGCCAAAGCCATAGGTTCGCCTAAATATGTCATCTGCAATGGTGACGAAGGCGATCCCGGCGCATTCATGGATCGCAGCCTGATGGAATCCAATCCCCACGCCATCATCGAAGGCATGGCAATCGCGGCTTATGCAGTCGGGGCCAATCAGGGCTATCTATATGTCCGCGCCGAATACCCGCTGGCAATCCAGCGCCTGCAATCTGCGATCAAACAGGCCAGCAAACAGAATTTGCTAGGCGACAACATCGCAGGCACCACCTTCAGTTTCAAACTGGATATTCGTCTGGGTGCTGGTGCGTTCGTCTGTGGTGAAGAAACAGCCCTCATCGCCTCCATCGAAGGCAAACGCGGCAGCCCGCGCCCACGCCCGCCCTACCCGGCCTCATCCGGTCTGTGGGGCAAACCGACGCTAATCAACAATGTTGAAACCGTCGCCAACATCCCGGTCATCATTAATAACGGCGCGGAATGGTTTGCCAACATCGGCACTGAAAAGAGCAAAGGCACAAAGGTTTTCGCCCTCACCGGACGCATCACCTATACCGGCCTGATCGAAGTCCCGATGGGTATGTCGCTGCGTGAAATCATCTACGACATCGGCGGCGGCATCCCCGGCGGGCGCAGCTTCAAAGCGGTGCAAACCGGTGGGCCTTCGGGTGGCTGCATCCCCGAAGAATATCTGGATATGCCCGTAGATTATGAGTCGCTGGCGAAAGCCGGTTCCATCATGGGATCAGGCGGCATGATCGTCATGGACGACACCTCCTGCATGGTGGACGTTGCTAAGTATTTCATGGAATTCTGCATGTCGGAATCCTGCGGCAAATGCGTTCCCTGCCGCGTGGGAACTTCGCAGATGCACCGTCTCCTTGAAAAGATCACCGATGGAGATGCAACCATTGATGATCTCGCTCTGCTCGAAGAACTCTGCGATATGGTTTCCAGCACCAGCTTATGTGGTCTGGGACAGGCCGCGCCCAATCCCGTCAAAAGCACGCTCAAGTTCTTCCGGGATGAGTACATGGCACATATTGTAGACAAACGATGCCCCGCCGGGGTCTGTAAGATGAAACACGCGGAGGTGGCGCGATGACCAACGTTGTAACCCTCAAGATCAACGACCAAGATGTCAGCGGGCGTGATGATGAAACCATTCTGGAACTCGCCCGTGAGAACAAGATTCCTATCCCGACGCTTTGCCATCTCGAAGGCTTGAGCAACATCGGCGCGTGCCGCCTGTGTCTGGTCGAAATCAAAGGCATGAACAAGCTCCTGCCCGCCTGCGTTGCCAAAGTACAGGAAGGCATGGAAGTCTACACCGATACCGAACGCTTGCAGAAATACCGCCGCACCATCCTCGAAATGCTGTTTGCCGAAGGCAATCACATCTGTTCCGCTTGCGTCTCGAACGGGCGCTGCGAACTACAGCGGGTGGCGCAAAAACTCGGCATGGATCATGTCCGCCTTGAATACCGCTACGACAATCGCACAGTGGACGCCTCGCACGAACGCTTCGCGCTGGACTACAACCGTTGCATACTCTGTACACGCTGCGTCCGCGTCTGTGACGAAATCGAAGGCGCACATACGTGGGATGTGATGGGGCGCGGCGTCGAATCGCGTGTGATCACCGATATGCACCAACCATGGGGCGAATCCGAAACCTGCACCAGTTGTAGTAAATGTGTGCAGGTCTGTCCGACCGGCGCACTTTTCGAGAAAGGTAAAGCGGTTTCTGAAATGACCAAACGTAAGGGCTTCTTAGCCTACCTCACCTCCATGCGGGAGGGTCTGAAATGAGCAAAATCAAACTGGCAACCGTTTGGATGGATGGCTGTTCCGGTTGCCATATGTCCTTCCTTGACATTGACGAACGGTTGCTTGAGCTGGCACCCCACATTGATCTGGTCTATAGCCCGCTGGTGGACTACAAAGAATTCCCGCATGGCGTAGATGTCACCCTCGTTGAGGGTGCGGTCAGCAACGAAGAAGACCTCGAAAAAATCAAACGTGTGCGTCAGCGCACCAAGATTCTAGTTTCGCTGGGCGACTGTGCCGTAACCGGTAACGTGCCTTCCATGCGCAACTCGTTCGGCACAAAAGCGGTGCTGGAACGCGCCTATCTCGACCCTTCTCTGACCAACCCGCAGATTCCCAACGTCGTGATCCCCCCGCTGCTGCCTTTTGCGCGACCGTTGCATACTGCCGTCAAGATTGATGTCTTTGTACCGGGATGCCCCCCTTCGGCAGATACGATTTACTACCTGCTCAGCGAATTGCTGGCTGGTCGCAAACCGGACTTGAACAGTATGACGCGGTTCGGCGCTTAGGGAGAGAGATAACATGAGTCGACAAATCACCATTGACCCTGTGACCCGAATCGAAGGTCATGCCAAAATCACGATCCAGTTGGATGACGCTGGACAGGTACAGGATGCCCACTTTCACGTAACCCAGTACCGGGGATTCGAGAAATTCTGCGAAGGCCGCCCCTTCCACGAGATGCCCTCGCTCATGGCGCGCACCTGCGGAATCTGCCCCGTCAGCCATCTCATCGCCGGAGCCAAAGCCTGCGATGCGCTGCTGGCGGTACGTGTTCCCGCCACCGGTGTGCATCTGCGTAAAATCATGAATCTTGCGCAGATCGCGCAGTCCCACGCGCTCAGCTTCTTCTACCTGTCCGCGCCGGACTTGCTCTTGGGTATGGATGCCGAACCCGGTCAGCGCAACATCTTCGGAATCGCAGCTGCCAACCCCGAAATGGCGCGGGATGGAGTCAAACTCCGTCAAACAGGCCAGAAGATCATCGAACTGCTCGGCGGCAAACGCATCCATCCCAATTGGCCGGTGCCGGGTGGGGTAAGCTCCCCTCTCACCGCCGAAAAACGCGATCAAATGCTGGCGATGATCCCCGAAGCCATCACCATCACGCGGCGCACGATCAGCTGGTTCACTAGCGTACTCGGAAACTTCCAGCCCGAAATCGATTCGTTTGCCAATTTCCCCACCCTGTTTATGGGCTTGGTCGGCAAAGGCAACACCCTCGAACACTATGACGGCCCCATCCGTTTCGTGGATCGTGACCGTGCCATCGTCGCTGACGGCCTGAAACATGCCGACTATCAGGAGTACATCGCTGAAGCGGTAGAACCGCACTCCTACCTCAAATCACCTTTCTATCGCTCGATGGGCTATCCCGACGGTATCTACCGTGTTGGCCCGTTAGCGCGGCTGAATTTGGTCGAAAAATGCGGCACACCGCTGGCAGATGAAGTTCTGGTCGCCTTCCGCGAAGTAGATCGCGGTAGTTCCTTCCACAATCACTATGCCCGCCTGATTGAACTCCTGTACGCATGGGAAAAAATCGAGCTGCTGCTCAATGAACCCGACATCCTCAGCGATCACGTTCGCGCTTTCGCCTCCCCCAACAACGAGGAAGGCGTCGGCATTAGCGAAGCACCGCGTGGCACGCTCATCCACCACTACGAAATTGACCGCAACGGCTTAATGAAACGTGCCAACCTCATCATCGCCACCGGTCACAACAGCTTGGCGATGGATCGCGGCGTCGCGCAGGTTGCCAAACGCTTCATCAAGGGCGATCAAATCACCGATGGCATGCTCAACCGTGTCGAAGCCGTCATCCGCACCTACGACCCGTGCTTGAGCTGTTCCACCCACGCCGCCGGTCACATGGCGATGCGGGTGCAGGTATTGGCTCCGGGTGGCGAAGTCTTGAGTGAAGTACAGCGGGGATGATCCTCGTTATCGGCATCGGCAGTCCCTTGCGGGGCGATGATGGCGTGGGACAGGCGGCAGCGTATGAACTTGCCAACCGCCTGCCCCACACCGATATGGAAGTATTGGGAGTCCACCAACTCACGCCGGAATTGGTAGAGCCGATCAGTCGTGCTGATCGGGTCATATTTCTGGATGCCGATGTTCGGCAGGAAGCAGGGCAAATCGTCACCCGGCAAATACACCCGCTGGACGACCACGCAGGCGCATTCAGCCATCACATCAGCCCTGCCGCCCTGCTACTCGGTGCGCGGCAGCTATACGGAACAGCACCGGAGGGCTACCTCATCTCTATCGGCGCAGAAACCTTCGCCTTCAGCGAACAACTTTCAGCGCGGGTACAGGCCGCCTTCCCCGATTACATCACCGCCGCCATGAACCTGCTCACACCCTAAACGCGGCGCAGGCGGGTTTCCATCCACACGCCCGGACGCGGTTCCAGCGTCGCCCCCATGTGCGCATATACACGACGCGGCAACAACCGGAGTTCCCGCCGTTGAAGCAGGCTCGCCAGCACAATCTTCGCTTCCACCTGCGCATACAACGCACCGATGCAGTTACGCGGCCCGCCGCCGAATGGCAAATAGGTATAGGGCTGCGGCTGTGCTTGGCTGGCTTCCCATCGTTCCGGCTTAAACTGTGCCGCATCCGGCCAATACTGCGGCATCCGCTGGGTAAGGTAGACCGAATACATCACCCGCGTGCCAGCCGGAATAGAATACCCTTCAAACGTCAGGTCAACCGCCGCCGTGCGCGATCCCAGATGAATCGGCGGGTACAGCCGCAAAGTTTCATTAATCACCTGATCCAGATACGTCAACTGGTTCACATGCGCCATCTGCGGCACATCGCGCCCCACCACCGCGTCCACTTCCGCCTGCGCCCGTGCCAGTGTTTCGGGGTGCTTGCCCAGCAAATACAGCGCCCAACTCAACAGCGCGGTACTGGTGTCATGTCCCGCAATTAACATCGTCAGCAGTTGGTCGCGGATCAGCCCATCATCCATGCTGTCATCGCTCACCAGCAGCCCCAGCAAATCCGAAGCCTCCCCCACCTGCGCCCGCCGCGCCGCGATAATACGGTATAAATAGGCGTCCATCTGCCGCAGCGCATCCTGATACTGAGGCCGGGGAATCCCCCGCCAGAACATCCACAATCCGGGCGAGATATAGTCCAACGTCTTGAGGATCGCCTTCCACAACGATTCCATATCCGGGCTGAAATCCACCTTGAATAAAGTTTCCAGCAAAATCAGCAGCGCCGCCCGCCGCATTTCCACCAGCATATCCACCGGTTGCCCCTCAGCCCAACCGCGCATCACCTGATCGGTACCCCGTACCATGCCTCCGATGTATGCTTCCAGCATCCGCTTATGCAGCGCCGGGTTCATCGCCCGCCGCAGCCGGTCATGCGCCTCGCCGTCCTGCACCAGCACCCCTTGCCGCAACAGCGCCGTAACCGGGTCGCCTTCGCTCCGCCAGCGAAAATCCTCACGCCCCGAAACCAGCACAAACCGCGCCGCTTCCGGCCCAACCAGCATCACAGCGCGAAATCCCGGCAACCGCATCTGGAACACATTTCCCACTTCTCGCGCAAACACTTCAATCGCTGCCAGCACGCTTTGTTCGCGCAGCATCGCCCCCAGCGCCCGCAACGATACTTGAGGATCAGGATTCGGAATCATATTCATCACTATTGGCCTATCGAGCAGTACAAAATTCGCCTCAAAAAAAGTCAGTATAACGCTGCAATCTGAACTTCACATGAGCGACGGAATGAAAATTTTGATGCCCTGAGCAAGAAATCTCATTCCCTGTTTATACAAAGCGCGTCTTCTGGCTTAACCAGCGTTAATTTAGAGCTACTTGCCAATTAATCCGCATCTGTTACATTCGTGACAATCAAATTGAAAATGGGACAATTTTTGTCCACCACTTCGTCTGCAAGGGGAAGCACCATGTCTAAGATAATCGTGATCGGCAGCGGCTTTGGCGGTCTGGGGGCTGCCATTCGCTTAGCGGCACGCGGTCATCAGGTCGAAATCATCGAGAAGCTCGACAAACTCGGTGGCCGCGCCTATACCTTTGAACAAAACGGGTTCAAATTCGATGGTGGCCCCACTGTCATCACCGCACCCTTCATGTTCGATGACCTGTTCGCGGCGGCTGGCCGCAAACGTGAAGACTATATCCAGTTCACACCCTGCGAACCGTTCTATCGCATTTTTGACAAAGATCGCCGCGCCTTCAGCTATAACGGTGACGAGAATTTCATTCTCGACCAGATCGAAAAATGGAATCCCGCCGACCGTGAAGGCTATCAGGCGTTCATGAAGACAACCAAAGACATCTTCCAGAAGGGCTTTGTGGAACTAGCCGATAAGCCATTCCTCAAGTTCACGGATATGCTCAAAGTCGCGCCCGACCTGATCCGTTTGCAATCCTATATGAGCGTGTATAGCTACGTGTCGCAGTACGTCAAAGACGATTTCCTGCGCCGCGTCTTTTCGTTCCACCCGCTGCTCATCGGTGGCAATCCCTTCGACTCGCCATCCATCTATGCCATGATCCACTACCTAGAACGCGAATGGGGCATCCATTACGCCGTTGGTGGAACCGGATCAGTGGTACAGGGCATGGCTCGCCTCTTTGAAGAAATCGGCGGCAAAATACGCCTGAATACCGAAGTGAAAGAAATTCTCACCAGCGGGCGCACAGTCACCGGCGTGCGGTTGGGCGATGGCACCGTGCTGCAAGCCGACCAAATCGTATCGAACGCCGATGTCGCCTTCACCTATCGCAACCTCATCCGCGAAGAAGCCCGCCGCAAATACACCAACCGCAAAGTAGACAGTATGAAGTACAGCATGTCGCTGTTCGTCATCTACTTTGGCACCAAACGCCTGTACCGCGATCAAGGCTTGGCGCACCACAACATCATTCTGAGCGAACGCTATAAGGGGCTGTTGAGCGACATCTTCAACAAGAAACAACTTTCTGAAGATTTCTCGCTCTACCTGCACATGCCCACGCTCACCGATCCGTCCATCGCCCCCCCCGGCTGCGAGAACTTCTACGTCCTCTCGCCAGTTCCGCACCTCGGCTCAGGCATTGACTGGACGAAAGCCGCCAAACCCTACCGTGATACCATCATGCAGTTCTTGGAGGACAACTACCTCCCTGACCTGCAAGCCAACATCATCGCCGAACACCACATTGACCCGCTGCACTTCAAGAACAATCTGAACAGTCATCTCGGCGCGGCCTTCTCCGTGCAACCCCTGCTCACACAGTCGGCATGGTTCCGTCCGCACAATCGCTCCGAAGATTTCGACAATCTCTACTTTGTGGGCGCAGGCACACACCCCGGCGCAGGTCTGCCGGGCGTGCTATCGTCCTCCATCATTGTCGAAAACCTCATCGGAGATGCAGTACAACATCCGGTCACTCAGTCAGTCATGCAAGGGGCATACACATGACACTCGATGCGCCGCTTCAAAGCTGGGAATATCAACTGCTGGCGTGGGCGCAAGAGCCACTCCAATCACTAGCAAGTCACCGTCAGGTAGAAACTGACGACCGCCTGCTAGACGCAGCATACCGTTACTGCGAGGATTTGACGCGCTTTCACAGCCGCACCTTCTTCCTCGCCTCCGGTTTGCTCCCGCTTCAGAAGCGGCGAGCGACACGGGCGCTTTACGCCTTCTGCCGCATCACCGATAATCTGGTGGACGACTGTCCTCCCGGCGTAAATCCGCTTGACCTGCTCACAGCATGGCGTTCACAAATCGCCGACCCCCATGCCAGCGCCTATAACCCCGTCGCGCTGGCGTGGGCGGATGCCCGCTCCCGCTTTCACATCCCACCGGGTTACGCCGAGCAACTCATTGACGGCGTAGCCCGTGATGTCAAGCAAAAACGCTACGCCACCTTCAGCGATCTGGCGGAGTATTCCTACGGTGTCGCTTCTACCGTTGGCCTGATGGCAATGCACATCATCGGCTTCCGCACCGAAGACGCCGTACCCTACGCCGTTAAACTGGGCGTTGCCCTTCAAATGACCAACATCCTCCGTGATGTAGCCGAAGATTGGCGTGCAGGTCGCGTCTATCTGCCGCAGGATGAACTGGCACAATTCGGCCTGACCGATGCTGATGTAGGCAGCGGAATCAATGATGAACGCTGGCAGGCATTCATGCGCTTCCAGATTGACCGCAACCGGCAACTGTATGCCGACTCGCGCCCCGGCATCGCCATGCTCAACGCCGATGGTCGCTTTGCCATTGCCGCCGCCGCTGAACTCTATCGTGCCATCCTCGATACCATCGAAGCACGTCAGATGAACGTGTTCGCCGGACGTTCCAGTGTAAGTTCGTGGGGCAAAATTCGCCGTCTGCCGCAGATTTGGTGGCAATCGCGCACGCCGTCGGTTGAGTAAAGCACCTGAGACACAATACTCATGACCTATTTTGGATTTCTTGGTATTTTTCTTGTCATCCCCATTCTCATCCTATGGGGATTAAATATTGTTGATGCGCGGCGCGGCATCCGTCTCCCTTCTGCCCTGCAAAGCTGGTCATCATGGGTGATCGTGTTATCCCACGTCCTCGTCGCCGTTGTCTACACCACGCCGTGGGACAACTACCTTGTCGCCACCCGCGTCTGGTGGTACGAGCCGTCGCTGGTCACTGGCATCCTCATCGGCTACGTGCCGATTGAGGAATATACGTTTTTCATTCTCCAACCCCTGCTCACCGGCGCGTGGTTGCTACTCATGGCGCGGCATTTGCCGCTGAGTACAGCCCCCTACACCGGCAACTCGCGCAGTCTGCGGCGCGGCGTCACCATCCTCATCGGGCTGGTCTGGTTGGCGGCCATCGCCATCCTCCTCATCGGCTGGCAACCGGGAACTTATCTCGGTCTACTGCTGGCATGGGCGCTCCCTCCGGTCATGATTCAAACCGCCTTCGGGGCCGATATTCTCTGGCGTCATCGCCGCCTGATCGCCATGACCATCCTCCCGATGACGCTCTACTTAGCCGCAGCCGACAAACTGGCAATTTCTTCCGGCACATGGACAATCAACCCGCAACAGTCCGTCAACATTCTGCTTTTAGGCCGCCTGCCGTTGGAGGAACTCCTGTTCTTCTTCATGACCAATGTGCTGATCGCAGTCGGTATCACGCTCGTTGCCTCGGCGGAAAGTAAAGCTCGCGCCGAAACACTGATCCGAAAAGCGACGCTGTGGCTTCAACACCGCCGCACCGCGCCCGATGCCGGAGGAGACTTCGCGTGAATATCTGGGAATTCCAGCGTGTCCTCTCGCAACGCCTGATCGCGTGGAATCTGTTTAATTTCGCTGCCGGCTTCTGGCTGTCGGCGCGGGGCGATTTCTGGCGCGGCTTCGGTTCGCAGCACATAGGCTGGAGCGTGATTAACTTCGCCATCGCCTTCTTCGGCCTACGCGCCAATTCCCGCCGCATCCTGCAACCGGACATACACGATCCGGCGGTGATGCGGCGCGAAAGCCGTAAACTGCGCCTCATCCTGTGGGTGAACAGCGGCCTCGATTTGCTCTACATGCTTGGCGGATTTCGTTTGGCACGCCGTAGCGCCTCTAAACCCATGCTCCGAGGCATAGGCTGGGGCATCGTGCTGCAAGGTGCGCTGCTGTTCGCGTTCGATGTGCTGCACGCTCCCGGCGTCCCCCACGAACCCGTAACAGGCAACGCGGTACAGCAGGACTAACACCGTGCTGCTGCCCGTCAAACCCTTCCAGAGCGCCGAACACGCCCCCTTCTATCTACAAGGTTCGCAAGCCGCCGCCCTGCTGGTACACGGCTTTCCCGGCACACCCGCCGAAATGCGCCCGCTGGGGGAAGCCCTGCACGCGCAGGGCTGGACAGCGCAGGGCATTCTCCTGCCCGGTTTCGGTGCGGAAATCGAAACCATCCTCGACAAGCGCGTATCCGACTGGGTAGACGCGGTTCGCCAACCGTTGCAAGCCCTGCGGCGCGATCATCGTGTCGTCATCCTCATTGGCTACTCGCTCGGCGGTGCGTTGGCGCTGCAAGCCACCGCCCAAACCGCGCCGGACGGGTTGATACTCCTCGCTCCCTTCTGGCAAATTGACCACCTACTCTGGAAGTGGCTACCCGCCTTCAAGCAAGTTTTCAACGGAGTACAGCCCTTTCGCCTGTTCAAACCGGATTTCGCCAACCCCGAAGTCCGCGCTGGCATTCAGAACTTCATGCCAGATGCCAACTTGGATGATCCACAGGTGCAGCAGGCCATCCGCGATTTCCGCCTGCCGCTGTCCCTCTTTGAACAAATCTATCAGGCGGGTCATGCTGCCCACCGTCTCGCCCCCACCCTACCCTCCACCTTGCCGGTGCTGGTGCTGCAAGGCGCTGACGATGACTTGGTGCGCCCGACCCTCACCCGCCGCTGGATCAAGCGCATTTCGGGCAGCGTTCAATATCTCGAAGTTCCCGGCAAGCATGACCTCCCTAAATCGGAGTCCGCAGGCTGGTCAGAAGTGCAAGCGGCTATCACCCGCTTCGCCGCCCGCCTGACCCCCTCACCCGCGCTCTGGAAAGCCGGTGACGAATGACCACGCTGACCACCCGCCTCCGAATGGTTCACATCCCGCCGCAGCATCGCGCCTATACCGCGCTGGTTGCCCTATGGGTTCTCTCCATGATCTCCGTCCCCATCTTCCGCTGGATTGCCGGAGATGCGGTCATGCCCTTCAGCATCAGCCTGACCGTACTCACGCAGGCCATCGCTGTACTCGGTGTGCTTGGCGCAGCGTGGGGCTGGCGGCGCACCGGCTTCACGATAGGCAGCGTGGCGGCACTGGGTTGGCTGGTCGAATTTATCGGCTCACAAACAGGCTTCCCCTTCGGCAGCTACCAGTACACCTCTCTCTTGCAACCGCAGTTGCTCGGCGTCCCGCTGCTCATCCCGTTCGCATGGTTCATGATGCTCCCCCCCGCATGGGCAGTCGCCCAAACGCAGGTCGACACACAGCGCCGTACCGCTTTCATCCTCTGTTCGGCGCTGGCATTCACCGCATGGGACTTCTTCCTTGATCCGCAGATGGTCGGCTGGGGCATCTGGAAATGGGCGAACCCGGTTGGCTATTTCGGCATCCCGTGGGTAAATTTTCTCGGTTGGGTGCTGTGTGCCGCGCTCATCACCGCATGGGTGCGCCCCGTGCAATTACCTGTTCGTCCGCTGCTGCTCATCTACCTCATCACATGGCTATTCCAGACCATCGGCCTTGCCGTGTTCTGGGGACAGCCCCAACCCGCCATCGTGGGATTCGGGCTGATGGGTCTATTCGTATTGCTGGCCTTCCGCGCTGGATGGAGCGTGAAACCGTAAGCAACCCCGCACCTAAAGGTGGGGGCTTTTAACAGCCCAATGCTTACCCGAATCAGCCGCAAGGCTACGTTAGGGACAAATATATAGGCACTTCGGAATACCTCACCAGTTCCGAACTCTGCGGTACAGGATTAAA
>CAIPFY010000098.1 GCA_903864435.1 uncultured Chloroflexota bacterium
GTCGGGCATCGGTCGGCGCTCCTGTTGGGGTGGGAACACCTATTATTGTATCGCAAACGCGGGTGTTCCCCCACCACGCGCCCGTGCGGGGCGGCGGGGCATCTCCCACCTATGGTATTTCTAGGGGACGCTCAAGCGCAAATACTGCACGCGCTCCGGCTCGCCGCCCTCCAGCGCCACCATCAACGTGTGGCTTTCTTCAAAGCCGAGGCGCAGATACAGCGCCAGCGCACGCGGGTTGCTGAAGGCCGCGCCAATTTCAATCTCGCGCATATCCAACCGCAGGCATTCCCGCACCAGCTTTTGAATCAACGCCGTTCCGATGCCCTGCCCGCGCAGTGGCTCGGCTACCACCAGATCGCTGATTTCGGCGCAGGTCGGCCACACCGCCACCTGACCAAAGCCGACCGCCTCGTTGCGTTCGCCCAGCACCACCCAACCGCCGCCGCGTCCGCTGTGGGCGGTGTGGATGGCGCGTTGCACAAGGTTGTAAACCACGCCAAACGGACGGTTCGGCCAGCAGGAACGCCGCAGCATGTCCACGTCCGTATAGGTGACGGGACGCAGGCGAACAGCGGGGTCGGGAGGGTGCAGCACAGGTGGTAAACCGTTCATCATGCGGGCTATTGTAGCCCACGCGCTTGATCTTGACACGGCTACCCGACCTGCTAGAATGCCAGTGGCGTTCGCGCCAAATTTCACACGTCTGGACGGGAAGGTGTTGCCCTCGCAGGGTGCATTTCCGGTTGAAGGGCGTGATCGTATAAACACTGTAGGAGAACTGAATAATGCCCTCAAAAGTTTCCATGAAAGAACTTCTGGAGACGGGCGTCCATTTTGGGCATCGCACGCCCAAGTGGAACCCGCGCATGGCGCCGTACATCTTCACGCAGCGTAACGGCATCCACATCATTGACTTGCAGCAGACGATTGTCAACCTGAATCAGTATTTCGATCTGATCCGGGATTTGATCGCCAAGGGCGGCACGGTGCTGTTCGTGGGAACCAAGCGTCAGGCGCAGGAAACCGTCGCCGAACACGCGGCGCGTTGCAACATGGCCTATGTGAACCATCGCTGGCTGGGCGGCACGCTCACCAACTGGCGCACCATCCGCGACCGCATTGACACGCTGAAGAAGCTGGAAAAGCGCCGCGATGCAGGCGAATTTTCGCTGCTGACCAAGAAGGAAGGGCTGGTGTTGGAGCGCAAGATTGAAAAGCTCCAACTGCGTTTGGGCGGCATCCGCGAGATGAAGCGCCTGCCCGACCTGCTGATTATCGTGGACACGATCCGCGAAGCAACCGCCGTGAAGGAAGCGAACATTCTGGGCATTCCGGTGCTGGCGCTGGCCGATACCAATTCCGACCCCACCTCGATTGACTACATCATCCCGGCTAACGATGACGCCGTTCGTGCCATCACGCTGCTGGTCAAGACGTTTGCCGACGCGGTGGCCGAGGGGATGTTGATGCGCAAGGGCGACGACACCCAGACGGATGCGGCGGGCGATAGTGTCCCGAACTACGAAGACTACAAAGATGATGAAGACGATGCGGCCTATCTGGGCGCTTCGACGATTGCCAAACTCCGCGATCCCAAGTTGTTTGATGTTGAGGAACCGAGCTAACTATGGAAATCACTGCCAAGATGGTGAAAGACCTGCGCGAATCGACTGGCGCAGGCCCGTTGGATTGCAAGAAGGCGCTGGAAACGACTGGCGGCGACTTGCAGAAGGCGATTGACTGGCTGCGCGAGAAGGGGCTTTCCAAAGCCGCCAAGAAGTTGAGCGCAGGCCGCGCCATGAAAGATGGCGTCATCACGACCTACACACATCACAACAAGCGGCTTGGCGTGCTGGTGGAGGTTAACTGCGAAACCGACTTTGTGGCGCGTACCGAGCAGTTTCAGACTTTCGCGCACAATGTGGCGCTGCAAATCGCCAACCTCGCGCCGCGCTATGTGCGCCGCGAAGACGTGCCCGCCGACGTGATCGAGGCCGAGCGTGCCATTCTGCTGCGCCGCACGATTGACGAAGGCAAGCCGGAAGCCGTCGCAGAGAAGATTGTGGATGGCCGCATGAACAAGTTCTACGAGGAAATTTGCCTGCTGGAGCAGTCATTCATCAAGGATGACTCCAAGACCATGCAGCAGCTTCTCGCGGAAACAGTTGCCGAAATCGGCGAAAGCGTCCAGATTGGTCGTTTCGCACGCTTTGCACTGGGCGAAGGCGCCGAAGGCGATGGAGCCTAAACGCTGTTCGTGTCCCGGTCAAGCCGCCCCAAACCACGGCGGCTTGCCGCGTTGAGTCTATAATGATAGGGATTAGCACACACGCTAATCCCTATTTTTTTGCCGGTATGCCTGATGTGATCGTTGCTTGGCACCCCTTACTGGAGGAAAACACATGACAAACCCCACCGCGCTGCCCTACAAGCGCATCATTCTCAAACTCAGCGGCGAGGCGTTGGCCGGCCCGCATGGCTCTGGCATTGACACCAGCAGCGCCGAGTACATCGCGCACAAAATCCGCGCCATTCATGAGATTGGCATTCAGGTGGCAGTGGTCATCGGTGCGGGCAACCTGTGGCGCGGCGCAACCGGCGTCAGCCGGGGCATGGAACAGAGTACCGCCGACCACATGGGCATGATCGGCACGGTGATGAACGGCCTCGCGCTGCAAGACGCGCTTCAGCGGGTGGGGGTGTCCACCCGCGTGCAAACCGCCGTGCAGATGAACGCCGTCGCCGAGCCTTACATCCGGCTGCGTGCCATTCGCCACATGGAAAAGGGGCGCGTGGTGGTCATCACCGGCGGCACGGGCAACCCGTACTTCACCACCGACACCGCCGCCGCGCTGCGGGCGATGGAAATCAACGCGGACATTGTGATTAAGGCCACCAAAGTGAACGGCGTGTATTCCGCCGATCCCAAGAAGGACTCCACCGCCACCCGTTTCAGCACCCTGACCTACGATCAGGTGTTGAACAACAAGTATCAGGTGATGGATATGACCGCTTTCACGCTCTGTCAGGAACACGATATGCCGATACTGGTGGTGGATTTCTGGGCGGAGCATGATCTGTTTCAGGCGGTACAGGGCAACCACAGCGTCGGGACGCTCATCAGCAAGGGCTAATGCGCGATGCGTTCGCCTTCCACATACAGCGTGTGCCGGACGGCCTCCCCGACCAGCACGGCGGATGTGGCGCGTAGCGTGAACGACTCGCCCGCTTCCAGATGCGCATCCAGCGATAGGCTGCGGAAGCCGATCACGCGCCCGCGCCCGTCATAGAGCGCCAGCACTGCACGCACCAGCCGCGCCCCCCCGGTGGCCGGTGCGCGTACCCGTGCCAGCACGGTATATTGACCGGAGGCAAGGCTGACGGATTCGCTTTCGATTCGCAGCGGGAAGTAGCGGCTGTCGGGCGGCTGAAAGTCGGCGCTGCGCAGCGTCACGCCGCTTCCCGCCACCTGCTGCCAGTCCGCCGCCAGCAGCGCCCGGTAAGGGGCGCTGGTTTCCGGTGGAATGAGCACCTGCTCCAGACCGGCCTGTGCCTCCGCCAGCAGGTTGCCATCCCGCCCCACCAAGCGCACCACGAAAGTTACCCGTTCCACCGTTTGCGGCAGTCGGTTGGTAATCTGACCGAGGCATAGGATCGTGCCGGTGGCTGTTGGCAAGCACAGGGGCGGATCGGCTTGCAGCGCGGACGGCGTGGCACTGGGTAATATCGGGCGGCCTGTCGCGTCAAAGAGGGGGGCGGGAATCACCAGCGTGGCTCCGATGGGCAGCGCCAGCGGGTTCAAGCCGGTATTGACCGCTTCGAGCGTCGCCACCGGCACGCCAAACTGCCGCGCAATGCCTAACAGGGTGTCGCCGGGTTGGATGGCATAGGCGATCATGGTGGGTGGGGGCGCGGGGGTGGCAGAAGGAGCTTCCAACGGGGAAGGTGGTGACGTGGCGCTGGCATTTAGGGCAACAAGGGTGAGCGCGGGGGTAGAAGTGGGGGACATGGTGGGGGCGGTTTCATGTGTGCTGCTGCACCCGACCACCCAAACGCTCATGAACGCGGCGAGCGCCTGCCGTTTGCCCCAGTAGCCCATGACTCACTATCCCTCATTATCCAACGCGAGGGTCGAATAACCCACATTATACTCAACTTCCGCCAGAATGAACTATAGCAACTTGATTGTGCAAGATGGACAATTGACATTCCATCTCCCCTCTTTTGGCCGCCCGAATTTTCGGGGCGGATCGGGGCTAATCGTGGGAAAGGGTTCTGCTGATGGATGACCTGTTAGAAGCACAGGTAGGGGCGCGGCTGCTGGCGCGGGGGTGGACAATCGGCGCTGCCGAGTCCTGTACCGGCGGGCTGGTGATGCACCGTTTGACGAACGTCCCCGGCAGCTCGGCCTATATCATTGGCGGCGTCGTGGCCTATGCCAACGAGGTGAAACAGGCGCTACTGGGGGTGCAAACGCCCACGCTGGCGGCACACGGGGCGGTGAGCGCCGAAGTCGCGCTGGAAATGGCCGACGGCCTGCGGACGCTGCTGCGGGTGGATGTAGCGGTGAGCATTACCGGAATCGCCGGGCCGGGTGGGGCCACGCCGCGCAAACCGGTCGGGTTGGTGTATATCGGGCTGGTCGCGCCGGGTGGGATACAGGCTGTCCGGCGCTACGTGTGGCCGGGGAACCGCGAGGCGGTGAAAATCGCCAGCACCGACGCCGCGCTCAACTTGATTTTGGAACATTTGCCCTGAGCCACCCGCAGGTCATGTTATCATAGGCATGGCAAAAGGTATTGTAGAGGACACTCGTAAGCAACCCCGCACCTAAAGGTGGGGGCTTTTAACAGCCCAATGCTTACCCGAATCAGCCGCAAGGCTACGTTAGGGACAAATATATAGGCACTTCGGAATACCTCACCAGTTCCGAACTCTGCGGTACAGGATTAAA
>CAIPFY010000099.1 GCA_903864435.1 uncultured Chloroflexota bacterium
ATGGGCATAGCGCGGCATGCTCGCTTGGGCAGCGGCATACGCCAGACGGGCAAACCGGACGTACTTACTCTCTCGTTTTTCGCTCATGCCCTGATTTTACCTGCTACCCCAATCTTTGCAACTGAGCAATCTTAATCAACTATAGGCCGTCCCGACACGCTTTCCAAGTCAATTGTCCTACTTACATTCTAGTGTGCCTCCATAATGGAGATTTGTGCTTGCTGGCGGGCTGACGCTTTGCCTATCTTCTCCCTTCGGTGTATCCTTCAGAGTGATTTGCAGCGGGTCGTTAAGCGAGGATGTGACCCCCATGAAGCGACAGACTCCGTTTTTGTTCTTTTTGCTTTTAGCTTTGAGCATGTTGCTGGCAGGTTGTTTTCAGCAGGCCGGAGATGCTTTTCAACCCGTGAGTGTTACCATTGCGCCGGTAGATGGGCCAGCACAGAGCGCCCCTACGCCGGAACCATTGCCACTGGACAGCACCAGCACCAGCGTGAGTGTGGATACGGCACCGCTGGCGACCAGCACCCAACCGCCGCTTGCGCCCACCTTGCCGCCCACCCTCCCGCCGCCTACAGTGGATACGGGCAGCGGCGGCGGGCTGACGAGCGTGGACGCTACGCCCACATTCGAGGTGGCTATCACCATTATTTCGCCCACCCGCGAAATTCCGCCCACCGCGACTGCTGCCGGTGCGGTGATCGCGCCGGATGCGGTTACGCCCACGCAGGAAACCCAGTTTGTCACGCCTTCCAGTCCGCTAGGGCCGGTCACGCAGGAGGCGATTATTCCGCTTGGCTCCGTGTCCGCCACGCCTTCGGGGCTGATAACGCCGACTGCGCTGGGCGAAACTGGCACCGATGCGACACCTGCCGCTGGCGGGAACACCACCACCGGCAGCGACAACGCGGATTGTGTGTATATCGTGGAAGGTGGCGATACCCTGTTTCGCATCGCCGTGCGGAACAACACCACTGTAGACGAGATTCGTAAGGTGAATCCCGGTTTGGATGGCGATCTTATTCAACCCGGTCAAGAACTGACGATTCCCGATTGTGGTGTGCAGCAGCCCGATGTGAGCGCCCCGGCAGATCAGCAGGCCACGCCCGTGCCGGAAGTACCTGCGGGCGGAACCACCTATGCCGTTCGTTCCGGCGACACGCTGTACACGATTGCACAGCGGTACGGGGTGACGGTGCAGGCGATTGTGGATGCGAACCAGATCAGCAACCCCAACCAGTTGAATGTGGGGCAGCAGCTGATTATCCCGCCATCGCCCAATTAGCTGACCCTCAAAAAAGGCTTCCTGCCCATGCGACAGGAAGCCTTTTGATTCCAACTGTTGCGCGTGCTGCTTATCTTCCGGTCACGCCTGCGATGGTGGCCGGCCTCAAATCAATCGAGTCGAAGCGTACCCACAGCGTTTGTTCCACCGCGCCCAGAACCACCCCCGGCTCGCCGACGGTGTAGGTCGGGTCACGCACTTCCGCCAGAAAGTGACCGTTGGCGAAAAACAACAGATAGTCGTTCACGCAGGTGGCTTCCAGATTATTCGGCTCGGTGCCGGTGTGTAGCCATTCGGAAAACGTCCATGTGTGCAGCGGTTGCGGATCAGGGTTGTCGGACGAGGCTTTGAGGATGGCGAACTGCCCTGCGCTGGAAATGAGGAAGTAGTACCCGTTTCCGGCTTCATCGGCGCGGCACAGCAGGCCGAAGCCGTTCCCCCGGCTGCCTTGCGTTTGCCGCACCTGTGCGCGAATGCTCGAATCGTTAGAGCGCCGGTTTGCCAGCGACCACACATAGCCGCGATTGGCGATGACAGCGCCTTCCAGCGCCCCGTCCCACACGCGGAACAACGCTTCGCTGCCGCTGGTGACAAACACATCCCATGTGGTTTTGGGGGCGGTGAAATCGTACTGCATGTCGGCAGGGCTAAAACCGGGGATGATCGAGGGCGATGGTTCTTTCGCTCCGCTGCATGCCGTCAACACCAACCCGACCGACAGCAGGAATCGGGCGATATGAACCCTCCTCAAACGGGTTGAGGCAGTTATCGCCCGAACAATCTGGTATGCGGTCAATGTCTACTGGCTCTTGGGGGCTTCACCCGTGAGTTCGCCAGCAATCTTACCGGCCCATTCGCCGATCTTGTCCCAGTCGCGGAAGTCGCCGTCAAAGTTGCTGGGCCATGTCGCGCCATCGTAGCGGGCGGCCAGCGTCCAACGCTCGTTCCAATCCACTTCATCGAGGCGTAGTTTGCCCGCAAAGGCTATTTTCTCCCGCACATTCAGGCCGTCCAGCACTTCGGGAACCATATAGTATTCCACCACATGGTCATAACCGAACTGCTCCAGAATGCGAATGCAGTTCACCCAGAGGTAGATGGGCTTTAACCCCATGCCGGGGGCGGTGCGCTTGATAAACGCTGTCATATCCGGCAGCCATGTGCCAGCATGAACCGCAGTCCCTAAAATGAACGCATCGTAGCCTTCTACACTGGCAAGGTTTTGTACATTCGCAGCCGTAGCGTTGATGCCATGTTTCTGTAGGGCACTGCTGATGCGTTCGGCAACTTCAGCAGTGGAACCGTGCGCGGTCGCGTATGCAACGAGAACCTTCATCTGATATTCCTCCTCACCATCCCGTTTGTGGATTAATAGTAGCAATACGGGAAGGAAGTACACAAGTTACAAGATACATGTCCAAACCATGATCGTAATCATAAACCATAGGCCATCATAGCGTGAGTGTTCATGATTGAACCATAAGATATATTTAGAATAGTGTACCCATTTCGGGTTCATCGCCAAAATTGCTTGAATGGCGCTATCATTGGCGGGATGAAATAGGCGCGGGCAGGCTGCCGCGCAGGAGTGAAAGCGAGTACGGTAAGCAACCCCGCACCTAAAGGTGGGGGCTTTTAACAGCCCAATGCTTACCCGAATCAGCCGCAAGGCTACGTTAGGGACAAATATATAGGCACTTCGGAATACCTCACCAGTTC
>CAIPFY010000100.1 GCA_903864435.1 uncultured Chloroflexota bacterium
GATCGTGTCTACGCACACCTATTTACTGCTGCCGGATTCGATGATGTGAAAATCGAGATACTGCGTAAACGGAACTCAAAAAAAGAACTTTTTGAATATGTAGTCTCTGCGAAAAAGCCGGGACAGATTAGATCGTTTCAGTAAAAACAGCTTGACATGCACACACCTGTGCCAATCAAGTACACTCCTCATCGTATACCCTGCTCATCACCAAAGGCGAATTCCCATGACCCTCGACACGATTCGTGCCCAACGGCTACCGCTGCGGGCACAGGCGGATTTGCGCAACACATGGCTGCGCGAACGGCTGGATACGCTGCTGCCGGAACTAATGGCGCGGACAGGCATTGACCTGTGGATCGTGGCCGCCCGTGAGTACAACGAAGACCCGGTGATTATGACGCTGCTGCCCGAACCGGCCATGTCCGCCCGCCGCCGCACCATTTTGTGCTTCTGCCTCCGTCCCGATGGCGGCATAGACCGGCTGACGCTGGATCGCTACGGTTTCGGGGAGTTCTACCAGCGCGGTTGGGAGCCGGAGCGCGAAGACCAGTTCGCGGCGCTGGCGCGGGTGGTGCGCGAACGCGACCCGCAAACCATCGGCCTGAACATCTCGGCGCATTCGGCCTTCGCGGACGGCCTGACCCACCACGAGTACACGCAGATCGTCGCCGCGCTCGGCACGGCGTTCAGCGAACGTATCCGCAGCGCGGAACTGCTGTGCGACGGTTGGCTGGAACGGCGCATCCCGTCCGAACTGGCGCTGTACCCCGATATTGTCGCGCTCGGTCATACGCTGATCGCAGAAGCCTACTCGCCCCGCGTGATTCAGCCGGGTGTGACCAGCACCGAGGATGTGGTGTGGTGGTTCCGTCAGACCATGCACGACCTCGGCCTGCGGGCGTGGTTCCAACCCACCGTCGAGATTCAGGCGCACGGGCAACGCTACGATACCTCCGCGCCGCGCACCGTCATCCAACCGGGCGACCTGCTGCACTGCGATGTGGGCTTCTACTCGCTAGGGCTGGCGACTGACCATCAGCAGCACGCCTATGTGCTGGCGGCGGGCGAGAGCGACGCGCCGGCAGGCTTGAAGACGGCACTGCGGCAGGGCAACCGCCTGCAAGACATCCTGATGGACGAGATGCTCCCCGCCCGCAGCGGCAACGACATCCTGCGAACGGCGCTCACCCGCGCCCGCGCCGAAGGGCTGACGCCGCAAATCTACAGCCACCCGCTAGGCTATCACGGTCACGCGGCAGGGGCGATCATCGGCCTGTGGGATCAGCAGGACGGCGTGACCGGACGCGGGGACTACAGCTTGTTCGATGGCACGGTGCATTCGATTGAACTGAACATCAAAACGCCGCTGCCAGAATGGGATGGGCAAGAGATTCGCATCGCGCTCGAAGAAGACGCGCTACTCAGCGGCGGCAACATGCGCTGGTTGCACGGGCGACAAGAGTTGCTGCACCTGATCGGCTGAAGGCGCAATGTAGCGCAATGAGAGATGGGCATGGATTTCTGCTTATGAACGTGCGCGTGGTTTGCGGTATACTGAATTCGTTCGCCCCGATCAGGAGGGAATCACATGTCCCGCGAAATGGTCGTGTTGGTGTTCGCGTCACGCGCACTGCTCACAAAGGCGCTCGACCGGATGACCCAGTTGGACTATGTTGATTTTCGCCGTGCGGCCATCGTTGCCCGCGCAGCCAACGGCGAAACCATTGTTCTCGATGATGATGTCTCGCCCGATCAGGGCGCGATTGCGGGCGGCACACTGGGCGCGGCGCTCAGTCTGCTCGGTGTGGCACAGCTGGGCGCTCTGGCGCTGCCCGGTGTGGGCGCGATCATCGCATTAGGCGCGGCGGTGGTGGTGGGCGGTATGCTAGGACGACTGACCGGACGTTGGGCAGCCAACTTCATCGAATTTGGTTTTCGACCGGAGCAGATCGAAGGGCTGGCCGCACAGATTCACAAAGACTATGCTGCACTGGTGATCGAACTGATTGATGCCGACAGCATCCTAGCCCGCCTGCGGGACGATTTGCGCCCGTATCACTACGAATTGATTCAGCCGGAGCGCGTGCGTACCCCATGACCGCCGCGCCCGTTCTGTCAGAGGAGTTCGCGCATGTCCGATGAACACGCCATCCGCCGCGCTGTAGCGGCCTCACTGCGCCGCCAATTGGGGCAATCCAGTTCGCGCCCGATCATTGATGAAACCGATGTGAACGCAGTACCGGAAGGCAGCACGCTACCCGTGCCGCCGGATGCGCTGGTGACGCCGCTGGCACGCACCGCCGCCCTGATGCGGCGCGTCACACTGACAGAGGCCGCCCGTCCCGCGCCCGCACCCGGCACGCAACTCGTCGTGGCACTGGGCGCAGATCACGGCGGCTACCCGCTGAAAGAGGCGATCAAAGCCGACCTGCAAAGCCACTACACGGTGGTGGACTGCGGGGCACACAGCACCGACAGCGTGGATTACCCGGATTTCGCGCTGGCGGTGGCTGAAATGGTCGCTAATGGGCGGGCGTGGCGCGGTATCATGATTGATGGTGCGGGCATCGGCTCGTGCATGGTGGCGAACAAAGTCCCCGGCGTGCGTGCCGCGTTGTGCTACGATAACGCAACAGCGGTCAACAGCCGCGAACACAACGACGCCAACGTACTCACGCTGGGCGCAGGCTTGATCGGCACGGCGCTCGCCAAGCAAATCGTGGAGGTGTGGCTGAAAACCGCGTTCGGCGGGGGTCGCCACGCCAAGCGCGTAGACAAGATCATCGCGGTCGAAAAGAAATACCGCGCCTGACCGCAGGCGTGCAGCCTTTCGCAGAGGAATTGTGACCATGAACAACCGTTTGAACGGCGTGGACTTCAACCAGCTGGTAGACGAAATTACGCGGCAGGTCGTTTCGCAGATGAAAACCAGCGCCCCGGCAACCGCCCCGGCGGCGGCTTCTGCCAGCGCGGGCGGCTGCACCTCGGACTGCTGCGAGTGCAAAGATGGGCGCTGCGTGCGCGAATGCAGCACCCGCGTGAAGCAGGTGGTGGAGCAAGGCGCGGGGCGCATCTCGTCCGGGTTAGGCTATATTCCGCGTGATCTCAGCCTCGCCCGCTTGATTGACCACACCATCCTCAAGCCGGATGCCAGCGCGGGCGAAGTGGCGCAACTGTGCCGCGAAGCGCGGGAGTATCATTTCGCGTCGGTGTGCGTGAACAGCATCTACGTGCCGCTGTGCGCCGACATGCTCAAAGGTAGCGATGTGGCGGTGTGTACGGTGGTGGGCTTCCCGCTGGGCGCTTCCCCCGCCGAGGTGAAAGCCTACGAAGCGCAACTGGCGATTCAAAACGGCGCTTCCGAGATTGATATGGTGCTGAACATCGGCACGATCAAAAGCGGCAACATCAAAGGCTTGTTCCACGACATTTCGACGGTGGTCAAAACCTGCCACGCGCATAACGTGATCTGCAAAGTGATCTTCGAGACTTCCAAGCTGAACGACGAGGAAAAGGTGATCGCCAGTCAGGTGAGCAAGATGGCGGGCGCGGATTTCGTCAAGACCAGCACCGGCTTCGGCGGCGGCGGCGCGACGGTGGGCGATGTCGCCCTGATGCGGCGCGTGGTCGGCCCCGAAATCGGCGTGAAAGCCTCCGGTGGCGTGCGCAATCTGGCGGACGCGCAGGCGTTGGTGAAAGCCGGCGCGACGCGCATCGGTGCCAGCGCGGGCGTGGCGATTGTGAAGGCCGAGCGCGGCGAAACGGTCAGCGGCGCGGGAAAGGGATACTAGCGCGATGCTGGCGGGGAGAAAGCCGGTCACGGTGGCTGAATTTGAAACCTTCTTGACCCATCCCGAAAATCAAAGCCGGTTATTTGAACTCGTTCAGGGAGCAATTGTCGAGAAAATGCCTACGCAGCGGCACGGCATCCTTGTTCTGAATCTCGGTAGTGCGCTGCGTGCCTTCGTCAAAACGCATGGCTTGGGGCGTGTGGGCGTGGAAGTGCGGCATCGTGCGCCGGATGACCCGCTAAATGATCGTATGCCGGATATTTCGTTCGTCAGCGGCCTCGATAAGCCCATCGTGGATGAGGGCGCGGTACTGGCAATGCCCGATCTCGCGGTGGAAGTGAAATCGCCAACCGATCGCTTCCGCGATATGCGTGCCAAAGCCCGTTTCTACATCACCAACGGCACACAACTGGTCTGGTTGATCTTCCCGGAACAGCGCGTGGTGGAAGTATACGCGCCGGATGACGAGGTTGTGCTGGGCGAAGGCGAACTCCTGACGGGCGGGGCGCTGCTCCCCGGCTTCGAGATGCCCGTAGAAGCAATCTTTGAGGTGGAGTGACTCATGACCACACTCGATGAAATTGATGTGCTGCTCACCCGTTTATCCCGCGCCGAAAAAGCGGAACTGTTGCAGCGCGTGGCGCGTGATCTGGCGAACAGTGACCCCGGAATCGAGGTTGACCCCTCGGTGAGTGGTGGCGAAGCCTGCATTGTCCGCACGCGCATCCCCGTCTGGGTGCTGGTACAGGCGCGGCGGTTGGGAACGAGCGAGGCGGATTTGCTGCGAAGCTATCCCGTGCTGCGGGCGGCGGATTTGACGAATGCGTGGGCATATTACCGCGCCCACCGTGACGAAATCGAGCAGGCCATCGTTGAAAACGAGGCAGCATAATTCAGCGACCAATGGAATAAGAATGGACTGGACTGCGGCGGAACACATTCCTGAAGTTTGCGGTAGAATGATGCAGATGTAATGAGCGAGATAAAACCCCATGCAGCATCCATCAGAGGATGCTTGCACCCTTGTACAACACTGTACGCGAAGGAGCGACAAGAATGTCTGAAGCACTGGGCATGATCGAAACCAAGTCTTTCGCCGCGCTGGTCGAAGCGGCTGACGCGATGGTGAAAGCCGCCCGCGTGGAACTGGTCGCCTACGAAAAGACCGGCGGCGGCTTCGTCACCGCCATCGTGCGCGGCGACGTGGCTGCGGTGAAAGCGGCTGTCGAAGCGGGTGTCCGCAGCGGTGAGAAGGTCGGCGAGATCGTGGCCGTCCATGTCATCCCGCGTCCGCATGTCAACGTAGACGCTGTTCTCCCGCTGGGCCGCACCACCGAAGGCCAGTCGGGAATGAAGAAGGAATAACCCCGCCGCGCAAGCCGTCCGCCGCGCTGCAACACCGCGACGGACGGCAGGCTGTTGCGACGTGACCCGATCACCGGATCGCGTTTTTGGCATGGATAGGAGTTCCGGCATGATTCTCGCCGTTGTTATCGGCACTGTGGTCGCCAGCGCGAAAAGCGAGCGCACCGAAGGTCTAAAAATGCTCCTGCTTCAGCCCCTCGATCTGGAGGGGAAGCCGAAGGGGAATTACGTCGTGGCTTTCGACGCGGTGGGCGCGGGCGTGGGCGAAGTGGTGCTGTACGTCACCGGCAGCAGCGCCCGCCAGACTCCCGCCACTGAAGGCCGTCCGGCAGACGCCGCCATCTTCGCCATCGTGGACACATGGGATGTGGGCGGGGTGGTCAAGTATGAGAAGATGCGGGACGACTAGGCCATGAAATTTGCGCGTGTGATCGGAAACGTGGTCGCCACCCAGAAGGTCAGCGGCTTGCAGGGCGTAAAGTTCCTCGTCGTGCAGGGGCTAAACGCCGCCCGTGAGGACGAGGGTGAGCCGTATGTGGCGGTGGATGCCACCGCGCAGGCCGGCGAAGGCGAACTGGTCTTTGTGATCGCCTCCAAAGAAGCCTCGTTCGCGCTGTCCACCAGTTTCGTGCCGGTGGATGCCGCCGTCGTGGGCATTGTGGATGATGTGGATGACCGCCCCCTGTACGACGCCGATAGTGTGGCGTGGAAGCACTTCGTAACCCCCAAGCAGTAGAAAGCGCCCACCGATGTATATTGGCCGCGTGAAAGGCACCGTCGTCAGCACCATCAAGCACCCGCTGTTTGACGGGCGTAAGTTGCTGCTGGTGAGCCGCCTGAATCTGGATGGCACTGAAAACGACACCTATGATGTGTGTCTGGATGATGTGCAGGCCGGCGTGGGTGATGTGGTGGTGGTGCTGGATGAAGGCAGCAGCGCCCGCCAGATCATCGGCAAGCGCGGCACCGGCCCGGCCCGTGCGATTGTCATGGGGATCGTGGATTCGGTCAGCATCGAACGTTAGATTCTCCACAATATTACAATATCCATCTCAAAGACTGTATAATTTGCCCAATTCGGCGCGTCCCCCGCGTGAAAATTGTGTTATAGTGAATATGAAGCGGTCTGTGTATGACAGCCTCAATGAAACACGTCGGCGATAATCGCAACAATCGGTGTTCGGAGAGGTGGGCAAAATGTATACGCAAGTTACGCATATTCACGTCCCTTTAAATCAGATGTCTCAATTCAGACAGGTGATTGAAAATAAGTATCTGCCCGTTGTGCGTGCGCGTCCCGGCTTTCTGGCAGGCTATCTGCTGGAACAGGTGGACGATCCCGACTGTGCGCAGCTGATTTTGTTCTGGGATGACCACGCCGCTGTGGAGAATTTCCACCGTACCGGGCTGCTGCAAGCCTCCATCACCATTCTCGCCAGCGAAATCCCCGGCATTCAGGTGCATCGGGAAAGCTATCTGGTGAAAGTGGCAATGAAGGCTGCACGACCGGAAGCCGTCACTTAATCGGCAGAGGTCATCCGGTCACGGGTAACGCGGACAAATTCGGCACGGCTACGTAGCGCCCGTTGACCCAGCCCACAATTCCATTTGCGTTCAACTGAACCCATGTGGCGGCGGCGTTACGCCCGATGGCCGGGAAGGTTTGCCCCAACGACACACGGGCGAGAATTACGCCTGTATACGGGTTCGGTATCTGCCGCACGTTCAACTGTCCGGTGATGACCATTGCCATGCTACTGACCACCGGCGGCGTCACCGTGCCGCCCACGATGGGCACCGCGCCCAGATTGACCACTACCAGCCAACTGGCACGCACCCACCCACTAACCCCCTTCACATTCAACTGCACCCAGCTTGAATCGGCATTCTTGCCCACCACCGGATACGATTCGCCCAGCACGATGCGGGCGATAATCGCGCCGTTGATCGGGTCGGGCGTTTGGCGCACGTTCAGGAAGTTCGCCAGCACCATCGCATACGCGCCGGTAGGCCGCACGCCGTTGTTTGTGACCGGAACCGACTGCAAGCTGCTGACCGTGATGTAACGGGCGTTCACCCATCCGATCTGCCCGTTCACATTCAACTGCACCCAGCTTGAATCGGCATTCTTGCCCACCACCGGATAGCCCTGACCGAGGTAAATACGGGTCAGGATTGCGCCGGTATAGGGGTTCGGTTCCGCCCGCAGGTTGAGTTCGTTGGTATTGACGATGGCACTCGGCACACCCGGAACGGTCATCACCGGCGCGAAGGTGTATTGCAGATAGGCGCTGCCACCCGCTTCAAAGTATTCAACCACGAACGAATGCGCCCCGCCGCTGAGGTTCAACTGCGTCGTGTAGGTATTCCCCGGCGACAGCCCCCACTGGTTAATAACCGCGCTCCCATCCACCATCACGCGCACACCGTCATCAGCGCGTACCGCCATCTGGTAACTGCCGGCTGCCAGCGTTTGCACGCTCGTCCAGCGTGCCGAGAAGTTGTCGGCGGGAACGATGGAGGAAGGCGTCCCCACGCCCCAATCGCCGCCGGGAGCGCCCACCACCTGCATGAGCAACGGCGTGCCGCTGAGAGTCGTATTCGCATAATATTCGGCTGTCCAGTACACATCCTGCGCGGCGGTGGGGATGACCGCCAGCCCCAGCAAACCGGTCAGCAGTGCGAGGAATAAGCGGCGCAGCATAAGGGTTTCTCCTGAATGACTTTATGGTGAAATATTGCTGTTCAGCATAAGTCTTTCAGGCAGCATAGCGCCCAACGCCAAACTGACGCGCAACAGACGGTCACATGACGCTCAATCACCGCTTGCGTTTGAATACCCCAACCTCAGCCAGAAGGCGGGTCGGGCGTGGGCTGAATCACATCCCGCGTACACGACCAGTAGCGGTACTGTTCGCCCACATACACCTTAAAATCCACCTCCCGCGCCGCATCAGGCGTGATCTCCACGCCGTCATCGGTCACGCGCAGCACCCGCTGAATGCGCTCAAGCGGGCTACCTTTGGTCGCGCCGCTGTAGTCCACCACATGACTGAACTCGCGGTAGGCGCTGGTTTCGTCCAACACCATCGTGCGCAGCCCTTCCAGTTCCAGCCGATCCGCCGCCACAGCGGTCATATCCGCGCCTGCGCCCGCGTCCACCACCCACACCGTCGGGTGCGGGGTACGGGCGCGGCTGGCTCCCGGTGGATGCACCACGTTTTGCATCAGGGCTTGCACGCCCTCGCGGATGGGCTGTAGCACCTGCTGTCCGGCGGGCGAAAGCGCGTTTTGAACCTCGTGCTTCTGCCGGAACAGGTAATACTCGACATCGGCGGTATCCAGCGAGAGCGCCAGCGGAGCCATGCCTAGCACATCGGGCAGCGTCAGGTTGGTGGTCAGGATGCGCCCGAAACTATCCCACAGCGCCGGAATCTGTTCCAGACGGCCATCGGTTTTCAGCTTGCGCCACACCGCCCGCAGCACATCCTGCTGCCGCCGCCCCCGGTCAAGATCGCTGCTGGTCTTGCGGCTGCGGACGTACCACAGCGCCAGATCGGAGTCCATCGTCCAGCGTCCGGCTTCGAGCGTGAACCGTTCCCAGTTGGCGGCATCCTGCGGGTCAAGTTCGGGCGATTTCAGCCGCCAATCGCGCAGCGCACAGTCCACCGTAATCTCGATGCCGCCGATCAGGTCAATCAATTCGCGGAATCCATCGAAGTTCACGCGGGCATAAAAATCAATCTCAAGGCCGAGGTTGTAGCGAATGGTATCCAGCAGCAGCGCCCAACCGCCGCCGGGGAGCGCCTGCGTTTCGCCGTAGTAGTAGGCAGTGTTGATCTTGTACATGCCCTGCCCCGGCTGATATACGTATAGATCACGCGGGATGGATACCACCGACACCGCCCCGGCTGTCCGGTTGACCGACACAATCAGCAGCGAGTCCGATAAGCCGGGATTGGCGGGGTTGCTGGTGGCGCTGCCCATCAGCAGGATATTCACAATGTCCTGTCCGGCCTCATCTACCAGCGGCAGCGCGTCGGGGATGGGTTCGGGGGTGTCCTGTGCGGCAGCGGGGCGCAGAACGAGCAGCAGCGCAATGAGCATGAGCAGCGGAATCAGACGCGGCATGAGGCGGCACTCCTAACAGATGATCCTGTTTTTGAGCGTAACATGCTTCGCGTTGGGCGGGGATGGTGGGTGATCGGCGCTTACCCTGCGGAATCCCCGCTACGATGTTGCGGCGGCGGGGCGCAAAACCGCGTGGCGCGTTTGAGCCGCCAGCGGGGACACCCGTTCCACCGGACAATCGCCGAGGCAGTCCGCCCGCATCTGGTAAACCTGTACCGTCCCCTCACGATTCGAGGCGAACCAGACATACTGCCCATCGGGCGACCATGACGGGTTTGAATCGAGGGCGGCGCTATGCGTCATCCGGCGCAACTGACTGCCATCGGCAGCCATCAGGTAAATCTCGCTATTGTCGTCGCGGTCACTGGTGAAAGCGATCAGCGTGCCATCCGGCGACCATGCCGGCGAG
The DNA here is from genome assembly GCA_903864435.1 of uncultured Chloroflexota bacterium. GTDB lineage: Bacteria > Chloroflexota > Anaerolineae > Aggregatilineales > Phototrophicaceae > CFX2. The sequence continues at coordinate 9,700 of CAIPFY010000100.1, forward strand.
GTATCCAGCGCGGGAATCTGCGTCAAGCGTTGCAAGCCGCTGTCTCCGGTGATCGGTAGTTGCAGCGTATCGAGGGCGGCTACGAACACCTCGGCATTGGCGGCGGGCGACCACGAAAACGCCAGTTCGCGCCCATCCGGCGACCACGAGGGCGAGAAGGTGTTGATTTGACCACCCGTGATTTGCGTGGGAACGGCATCCGCCGCCAGCGACAGGGTGTAGATCACCTGCCATCCGTCCAGCGGGGCGGTGAAGGCCACGCTATCACCATCGGCTGACCACGCCACCGAGGAACCGCTGCGATCCCCCGCCGGACTGGTGTACAGGCTGCGCGGCGCACCCCCGCCGAAGGGGGCGACCACCATCACCTGCTGTTCTTCACGCCCGATGCGGATGTAGGCCAGCCATTCGCCGTCCGCTGACCAGACCGGGCTGTGGCTGTCACTCTCGGCGGGGCGGGTGATCGGCACACTCAGCAAGCGACCGGCATCCAGCAGCACGATAGCACGGCTGCCCGCCCGCGCCGGATCGAGCGCCAGTTCGCGGGCGGGGATTAACCCGCCCACCCCCAGCGCCAGCAGCGCCAGCCAACCGCCGGATACCAGCAGCAACAGCGCCAGTTTAGCCACCCCACGCCACATCACCAGACGCGCCTCAGCAGGCATTCAGGCGGTCAAACAGGTCGAGGATGTCCTCGACAGCCTGCCGCACTTCGGTTGCGCCTTCACGATCCGCACGATCACGAGCTACCACGATACCGCTGCGGTGGATGCTCTTGAAATCGCCATAGGGGAGCAGATAACGCTCCGCGCTGTTTTCCGGTTGTGCCGGATCAATCGCCAGATACCAGCAGGCATAGTCCGCCGCGCCGTGCTGTTCCAGAAACTTACGGGCAGCGGCGTTAGAAGGCTGCACATCGCGCCAGGGCGTGTTGATGCGATACTGTCCCTGATCAATCAACGATTTAGCGTGCGCAATCCCCACCGGGTTCATCTGCATGATAGACCTCGTTTCCCAATCCATAGCCTGTACCGTAGACGCGCTTTACAGGCTTTGTCGTACCACACCCGCCGCCAGCAGCACCTCGATTTCCTCCGGCGCATAGCCCGCCTCGCCCAACGCGGCGCGGGTATGTTCGCCATAACCGGGAACTGCGCCCGGTTGGAAGTCGAGTCCAGTCATGTGCAGCGGGGTTCGCAGCCACGTCGCGCCGTCCGCGCCCACGCCCGCCATGCCCCGCGCCTGCACCTGCGGGTCGTCCGCCAGCGCCGCCGGAGACTGCACCGGCACGCAGCAGCAGTCCACCCCGTCCAGCAGTGCCACCCATCCGGCGGTGGTGCGGGTCAGGAATAGGGCTTCCAGTTCGGCGCGTAACGGCTTCTGTTTTTCAGGCGCGAGATAGTCCGGGATCAAATCCGGGCAGCTGACCGCCTGACAGAACGCCTCCCAGAACTTCGGCTCCAGCGCACCTAACGCCATCCCGCCCCCGTCCGCCGTCCGGTAGATGCGGTAGCAGGCTTGCCCGCCCGTCAATAGACCTGCGCCGCCACTGACAGCGGTCAGCAGCGATTCCATCCACGAATACTGTACGAAAGGCAGCGCACTCTCGAACAACGACACATCCACGAACGCGCCTTCGCCGCTGCGTTCGCGCCGGAACAGCGCCGCCAGAATCCCGTTCAGCGCCATATACGCGCCCGCAATATCAGCCACCTGCCCGCCGGGGGGCTGCGGCGTTTCCATCGCGCCGGTCAGCCCGGCCAGCGAAACGTAGCTCAGGTCATGCCCACCGCGCCGCGCATACGGCCCATCTGCGCCCCAACCGGACAGCGCACAGTAAATCAGGCGCGGGTATGCGGCACGCAGCGAGTCCGCGCCGCAACCCAGACGGGTCATCACATCCGGGCGAAAACTTTCCACCAGCACATCCGCCCCTGCGAGTAACCGATGCAGCACCACCGCCCCCTGCGAATGCTTGAGGTCGAGAATCAGACTGCGCTTGTTGCGGTTGTTGATGCGGAAATAGGCGCTCAGGCCGTCTACCAGCGGCGGCATCCAGCGCACATAGTCGCCCCCGTTCGGGTCTTCAATCTTGAGTACGTCCGCGCCCAGATCAGCCAGCATCATCGTGAGCATACCGCCCGGTAGCAGGCGGGTGAGATCGAGGACGCGCACGCCCTCCAGCGGTTGAGCCATAGTAGCCATCCTCCCGTTCGCAGAACCGCGAACAGGAGGATTATACCGAGTCGGGTTCAAGTTAGGCGGGCGGAATGTTGACGGTGCAGGTTCCAGCGTCCGGCAGGCAGCGCCCCACTTCCGCGCCATCCCACAACACGCGGAACGACGTGCTAACCCAGAAGATTTCGCTATCGGCCACGCTGTTCACACGGGCGTTGTACAGGCGGCAGGCTGCCGGTTCGAGATGCTTGGTCGCCAGCGGTAGCTCAATCGAACCACAGCCGCCGCGCAGCAAGTCCTTGTACTTCTCGTCCCACTTCGCGCCGCTGAAGCTGGAGCCGTTCGGCTGACCATCCGCACCAAGCGCCTCGAAGCTCAACGACAGGAACGCCAACGAAGCCGCGTTCGGGTTCTGCACCACAAAGGTTGTGCGATCATAGAAAAAGGTCAGCGGGCGACCATCAGGATACGCCACCGTCGGTTCGCCAGCGGGTGCGCTGACGGCGGCAGTAGCTTCCGGCGTGTTCTCCGGCGTGCTGGTCGGTACGTCCGTCGGCGCGAGGGTACTGGTAGGCGCATCGGTAGGGGCGATGACGATGGCTTCCGTCGGCACAGCCGTCGCGGACGGCGCATCGGGGTTGGTGAGGGCGGGCAACAAGATCACCAGCGCCAGCGCGATGATCGCCAGCAGCGCCACCACGCCCAGAATCAGCGGCAAGCGGTTGGGCTTTTTGGAACGGCTCTGGATGGCCTGAATCAGTTTGCTAATGTCCCGGTTGAAATCGGGGTCATCGCGGATGACCACACTGTTGCGAAAGGCCAATTCTTTCAGGCCGCCGGGAAGCTGGTCAGCGGCGGGCATCGCCGCGTTGTTGATGAGTACCGGAATGACCAGCACATCGCTGCGCTGGAGCGCGGTTTCCACTTCGAGGCGCACGAAATCATTGGGGTCGGATAGGCGACGCTTGCCGCGATCATCCGACACGTATAACCACTGCTGCCCGATGATGACTAGCACCACATCAGAGGCAGTCAAGGCTTTGTCCAGCACTTCGCGGAAGTCCATCCCGGCGGGAATATCTTCCACATCCTTAAAAATGTTCTTCTCGCCAAACGCGGCGACCACCCGATCATAAATGCGTCCGGTATACGCCATGCTGTCCGAACGGCGGTAGGAGATAAAGATACTCGGCATGGGAAAACTCCCCTGATGGCAGTTCACAAAATTCACACGATAGTGCTGAGTGTATCTGCATAAGGCTCAATTGAACAATCCGCAGGTAAGAGAATCAAACCTGCGTCTAACCAATCGTTAGTCTTTTGCTGCAAGTCAACCTACGGCACAACCACCACGAAGGACTGCACCGCGCTCCACGCGCCCGCCGTCGCGCCGGACAGCGCCCGCACCCGCCAGTAGTACAGGCCGTCCGCCACATCGGAGAGGGTGATCTCGGACTGAATACCCACCGACTGGTTGAGAACCCCGGTGGTGAAAGCCGCATCCGTTGCCACTTGCACCTCGTAATACGACACATTTGCTACCGGCGACCAGCTCAGGGTGACGCTATGCGTCTGGAAAAAGGCCGTTTGCGGCGCAGCGCCATCCGTCGAAGGGATGAACACAGTGAACGTGCTGCTGACGGGCGATTTCACGCCGCCGGAGAACAGCGCGAACACCTGCCATGCGTAATTCACGCCGCTGACCAGATCGGCGGGCGGGGTGTAACTGGTCAGTGCGCCGCTGTAGACCTTCGTCGTGGGCGTCGTCCCCAGCGTCAGCCACAGTTCATAGCTCACCGCGTTAGGAAGCGCATCCCACACGAACACCGGGCGCAGACTGCTGGCGCTGGCGCCGTTGGTCGGGAAGACCAGCGTCACGGGCTGGTCAGCCCCGCAGAAACCCATCTGAGCGTTGGCGAACGGCGTGTAGCTCACGCCGCTGCTGCCCACAAAATCGCCGCCCGTTTGCGTCGCAGCCACCGAAGGCCCTGCCGACGAGTTCCACCAGTTGTTGATGGCGTTCACCGTCGGCGCGGGGTAAGTCAGACTATTGTCCACCGCAGTGTTGGTGTTGTTGACGAAACACGACCCCGTGACCGACACATTGTTGGTCAAGCGTTCCCCATAGACCGCGCTGCCTAGCTCCGCCATGTTCTGCGAGAACAGCGTGCGGCTGATGGTCGCCGAATTGGTATAGCTACCTGTCAGCGACGGATTGCTCGCCATGACCGCGCCGCCATAGTAGGCGCTGTTGCCCGTGAACTCGCTCTCGGTGATAGTCAGCGGCCCCCAGCCCATGACCGCGCCGCCATAAAAAGCCGTGTTGCCGATGAATTTGCTACGGGTGATGGTCAGTGTGCCGAATGCATTCATTACCGCGCCGCCCACGCTGGAATAGTAAATGTAAGAAGGCGAAACCATGTGTCCGTTGCTCAACGTCAGCCCGTTCAGGAAAAGCTGCGCCGAACCCGATGAAACCCCGTTGACGAAGAAAAAGCGAAAATCGCTGGAACCAGTACGGGTGAGGGTCGCGCCATTGCCGAGGATGGTGATGCTGGTATTGATGGTTGGCAACGCGACAGACCCGTAATCACTACCACCGAGAGTCACATTCGCTCCGCTGCTGAAGCTGTAGGTGCTGCCCGCCGCGAGGCAGATCACATCATTCCCCGCGCCGTTGCTGTTGGCGGTGTTGATGGCGCTGATGAGCGCGGCGGTATTCCCCGCGCCCACGTTCGCTGTGCAGGTAGGAACTCCGGTGGCAGCGGGTACCGGCGTAAAGGTGGCGATGCCAAGGGCGGGCGTGGGCGTGAGCGTGACGAGCGTGGTGCCGCCCGAACGGAACGCCGCCACCGTAGAGGCGGTGTTGTTCAGCGAGAGGGCATTATCGGCGGCGGCATTCCCCATCGGCAGCCCGTTGATTGTGCGGGTGCGGTTGGAGAAATAGTTGATCGCCGGACAGGGATCGGCACAATTGTTGCTGTACGACATGATGGTACGGAAGCGCCCCAGTGGATCGAGATAGCCGTAGGAATAGCTATACGCGCCAGCGGC
>CAIPFY010000101.1 GCA_903864435.1 uncultured Chloroflexota bacterium
CGGGTAAGCGTGGATGCGGTGTTCCGGGTTGGGGATGCCCACGCGCCGCAACAGTTGCAGGGCGCGTTCATGCGCCTCGCGTCGCAGTTGGCGGCTGGAAGGCATCCAGCGGCGCACGAATCCGCTGGTGTGCAGCGCGTTTTCGCGGCTGAGGATGGCATCCACGATTTGCTGCTCGACGGTGAAGACCGGATTGAGGCCGGTCATCGGGTCTTGAAACACCACCCCGATGTGACGGGCGCGTATCTCGCGCAGTTCGTCGCCGCTTTTGGTGAGCATGTCCTCGCCGCGAAACAGTACTTGCCCCTGCGGGTAGCGGGCGGGCGGCTGTGGCACGAGGCGCGGGATGCTCATGGCGGTCACGGATTTGCCGCAACCGGTTTCGCCCACCAGACCGAGCAAATCGCCTTTATGGATGGTCAGGTTCACGCCGTTCAGCACTTTCGCCACGCCGTCGAACGTGACCATTTCGGTGTACAGGTTGCGGATGTCCACGAGGGGTTGGGCTGTGTTCACGAGCGCACCGTCGCATTCGGGTCGAGCAGGTCGCGCAGGCCGTCCCCTAGCAGGTTGAAGGCCAGCACGGTGATGAACATGAATAGGCCGGGGAAGGTAGAGTACCACCAGCTGGCGGGGATGAAGCGCCGTCCGGCGGAGATCATCGAACCCCAGTCCGGTTCGGGCGGCAGCACGCCCACGCCGATGAAACCGAGCGCGGCGAGGTTCAGCACCGCAAAGCCGAAGTCCATCGAGGCTTTGACGATGATGGCAGTGAGCAGGTTGGGCAGGATGTGGCGGAAGATGATACGCCAGTTACTCGCGCCGATGGCATGTGCGCCCGCCACGAAATCTTCCTCGCGCATTTTGAGCATCTGCGCTTCTACCAGTCGGCAGTAGCCCGGCCACCACGTCACCGACAGGGCGAGGGTGGCGTTCAGCACGCCGCGACCGAGCGCGGCGGAAATGGCCAGCGCCAGAAAGATGCCGGGAAAGGTGAGCATGACATCGGTCAGGCGCATGATGATCTGGTTCACCCAACCGCCGAAATAGCCGGCAATCGCGCCCAGCGTCACCCCGATGGAGATGGCGACGATGAGGATGATGACACCCACCTGAAATGAGATGCGCGTCGCCATAATGGTGCGGCTGAACACGTCGCGCCCCGCGTCGTCCGTGCCGAATAAATGCTCCGCATCGGGCGGTTTCAGTCGCGCATCCATATGCACGTCGCCCGTCACATCGTCGGGGTAGGGAACCCACAGCGGGGCGGTGAGGGCGATGAACAGCAGCACGATTACCATGCTCAGGCCGATGACGGACAGGCGGTTGCGGCTGAAGCGATAGATGCCGCGCCGGACTTCGTGTATCTGGCTGGCGTGTTCTTCCGACCAGCGCACAGCCCGGTCACGGAGGGAGAGGGATGAACTCGTCGTCATAAATATCCTTACGAAAACCCGATGCGCGGGTCAACCAGACGGTAGATCAGGTCGGTAATCAGGTTGATGGCGACCACGATGCAGCCGATGAACAGGGTAGAACCCATGATCGGCTGAAAGTCCAACTGGAGCGCCGCTTTCAGCGCATACTGCCCGATTCCCGGCCAGTCCAGCACGTATTCGATCAAGGGCGCACCGCCCAACTGGAAGCCAATCAGGAAGCCGAGCATGGAAATGGTGGCGATGAGCGCGTTTTTCATCAGGTAGCGCGTCCAGATCATGCGCTCCGGGATGCCGTTGGCGCGGGCGACCAGCACGAAATCCTTGCGCACGATGTCCAGCAAGTCGCCGCGTAACTGGCGCGTGATGAGCGCGATCACTAGCAGCGATTGACAGAAGGCCGGAATCAGAATGTAGCGCAGGCCGATGCCGAAGGCTTGCCAATTGCCCGCGATGATCGAGTCCAACAGCAGGATGCCGGTGTACACCGTTGGGTAAGTGGTGCGCGGGTCGAAGCGCCCGCTGACGGGCAGCAGACGCAGGTTTTGCGCCAGCACAATCTGGAGGATGATGGCGATCCAGAAAACCGGCACACTGATTGCGCCGATGGAGATGAAGCGCGAGAAGTGATCGGGCCAGCGGTCACGCCAGCGTGCCGAAGTAATGGCTAAGGGGATGCCGATCAGCAAGCCGAGGAAGGTGGAAACCAGCGTTAGCTCTAAGGTGGCGGTGAAATAGGTGATGAGGTCGGGGCCGACGGCGCGTTTGGTGCTGATCGAATAGCCCCAGTTGCCTTGCAGCAGCCCGCCCATATAGCGCAGGTACTGTTCGGGCAGCGGACGATCCAGCCCGAATTCTTCCTGTAGCTTGAGAATTTGTTCGGGGCGCGCTTGCGAACCGGCAGCCAGTTTGACCGGATCGCCGGGGACGATGCGCGAAACCGTGAAGGTGATGAGCGACAGCCCGATGAGTACCGGGATAATCAGCAGCAGGCGGCGGCCAATAAAACGCAACATAGCTCTGCCCTTTAATAGAACGAAGGGACACGGTGCGGGTGGCGCCGCGTCCCTTCGAGCATGATTGATGGGATCAGTCGGGTCGAGGTTTACTGCGACTCGTCAATCCACAAACGCCAGAAGTCCGCGCTGATGTCGCCGAAGTAGTTGAAGCCCTTCACGCGCTTGTTCATACCCAGCACGTTCGCCATCACATACAGCGGCATATCGGGTGCGTCCGCCGAAATCTTCTTCTGGATGTCGGCCACCATCGCGGCATTGGCATCCGGGTCGGTGGTGGTACGCAGTTGGTCGAGCAGGCCGTCCACTTCCTCGTTCTTGTAGAACGAGCAGGCTTGGAAGCTGCCGCCCGTCGGACGATCCCAGCTCTTGCTGGAATACTTCTCGATGAGCCATGTGTCGGGCAGCGGCGGGAACTGGTCGAAGATAAAGCTGATATTCGGGCCGCTTTCCGGCGTGGTGCAAGCGCCCACGATGTCCGGCCAATTCTTCGGCACCATGTTCAGGGTGATGTTGTACTTCTGGAGTTCGTCCAGCAGGATCAGGCCGCCCGCTTCTTCAAAGTCCAGACCGCTGACGTACACAAAGTCGAGGCTGATGCCGCCGTCTTTGTATTCGGTCATATCCAGATATTCTTTGGCCTTCGTCGGGTCATAGCTGTACTGCGGATCGAGGTTCGGGTCGTAACCGGGGACGCCTTCGGGAAGCGGGCCGGTCATCATTTTCACATAGCCCTGCTGCGAATCAATGAACGCCTGACGGTTGAAGCTGTAGGCGAGGAAACGGCGGAAGTTGGGGTCTGCCGTCGGGCCGCCCTGCGTGTTGTACTTCAGGTAGCCGCCCAGCAAGCCGTAGCCGACATTCGCCATCGTGGTCGGGTTGGCGTTGATTTCTTCGATGTCGCTGCTGGAGATGGTATCCGACATATCGAACTCGCCGGAGAGCAGGCCGAGCTTGCGCGTGCCGGGGTCTTCGGTTTTCTTCCACACCACGCCCGACAGGTGGCTCTCGCCCGGCCAACCCTGCCAGTAATCTTCGACAGCGGTCAGTTCGTAAACCGAACCGATCTGCCAGTTGGAGACGGTGAACGGGCCGCTGCCGGCATCCTTGTCCACCAGCCACGCGCCGCCGCCGTCGCCATCCACTTCGTTGGCCTTCGCCAGTTCCATGTTGACAATCGGCTGCTCAAGGAAGGCCAGCAGACGGTCAAAGCTGGCATACGGGGTCTTGAGGGTCATCACGACGGTTTGGCTGTCCTTCGCCACGATGCCCGCTTCGTCGAGGAAGCCGGCCAACAGGCTGGAACGCTGCTTCTGCGCCCGCAGAGTCTGCTGATACGAGAACACCACCGATTCGGCAGTCACCGGTGCGCCGTCATGGAACTTGGCCTGATCGGTGATCTTGAACGTCCATTCGGCAGCGTCGTCCGAAACGCCCCATTCCGTGACCAGACCGGCTTCCACCGGCTGCGGCCAACCGCCCTCAAAGCGGAACAGGCGATCATAAACTTGACGGATGACCGCGTTGATCGAGTAGTCGGTGCGATCAAACGGATCAAGCGTGGCGATGTCCTGCGAAGCGCCGTACACCAGCACCTTCGGCTCAAGCTGGCGCAGCGCACTGGCTGCATAACGGCGAGCAGGCTTGGCAGCGGCCAGCGCCGGCACACCCGCCATTGCCACGCCGCCGGACATGGCCGCCATGAGCTTCATGAACTGGCGACGATCCATGCGCCCTTCACGGAAGTCCGCCAGTATTTTGCCCGTCGGATCGAACTTGTTTTTCGTCATGTCTATATCCCCTGAATAAAAGAACAGGATTTTCGAGATGGCGTTCCATCATGACGGGACAGTGTAACATCACCTTGCGACCAGTCGCAACAAAATTCTGACTCGATTTTTGCACAGAACGTTGCCCCTGTTGCGCGGCAGATGAGTTCGGTTTTGCGCTGGCGCTCCCGTGTGCGGTGTGCGCTCAAGTGGTTGCGGGGGCATGGGCGCGTCAGCCCATGCCCCCGGTGGGTGGATAATTCAGAAAAAGTAACACATAGCTTTGTGCAAATGGCATAACCCCTGTAGGCACGCTAGGTGGTGGGGTAGCGTTCTCCGGCTTCAATCGGGAAGTCGAACACGTTGGTGCGCGGTGGTGTGGGGCAGGTGGTGTAGTCGCAGAAGGCGCACGGTGGCTGGTAGAACTTGTTGAAATCCATATCCACGCTGCCATCCTCGTCCGTGAGCGCCATCATGAAGCGCCCCGCGCCGTAGGTGGTCTTGCCAGCGGTGGTATCGCGCATCAGCAGCCACACGTATTCTGGCCCTTTTTCGGAGGCCGCCGCGTCGAAGCGGTACGATCTGCCGAACATCTCAAAATCCACAGTGCCGATGCCGACCAGCGTTTGCGTGTCGCCGCCGGTATGAGTGACGGTCAGGTGATGCTGACCGGGGAAGCGCGTCAGCTTGCCTTTGACGCGGTAGCGCGTGTCAATCGGATACCATGCCCGCCCGACGAAGTTCAGGCGCTTGGGGGCGTTGGCATCCCACACGCGGATGTTATACGGGTCGCTGGCCCACTGCATGATGCCGAAGCGCACATCGCGCACGCGCACCACCGACATCCCGCCCGGTTCGTAGTAGTTCCGCAGCTTGGCTTCGCGGACAGCCACGCCATCCACCGTGACCACTTCATCGGTGATGACAGTCAGCGTGCCGTGATTGTCCTTGAAGTCCACCACGCCCAGATGTTCCGGCGCGCCGCCCGCTGGCAGGAGGACATCGCTCCCCGGCGCAGTGCCGATGGTGTTCTGGCCTTCTTCCAGCGGGTACATGCCCACGATTGCCAGCCACCCGCCGGGAACGGGGGAGCGCATCTGCGCGTCCATCTCCTGCCGCCACGCTTCGACTTCCGCAAAATAATCGGTCAACGATTGTTCAGCCATTCTATTCAGCCATCCTTCGCTTCACATCAGTAAAAATCCTCTTGAATGTTGACTTTAGCATTGTCGGCATACATCCGGCAACCATGCTGTACCCCCTGTAAGAACCGGCGTAGGCGCATGAGGCCAGTCGTATTGGCGATTGTCAGGGTGGAATATATAATCAGGGCGCTCAAGGATTTTCTTAAAATAATCCGAAGTCCTGCCGAATGTCCGGCGCTCATTTGCGATTATGGTTAGCTCTATCGAGGGGGAGATATGCGAATCGGTATTGATGTCGGTGGAACGAACACTGACGCGGTGTTGATGGATGGCCGCAAGGTCGTCGGTTGGGCGAAGTCGCCCACGACCAAAGATGTCAGCAGTGGCATCACCAATGTGCTGCGGGCGCTGCTCGATCAGACCCAAGCCTCGCCCGCGTCGGTTTCGGCGGTGATGCTGGGGACGACCCACTTCACAAACGCAGTGGTGGAACGCAAGTCGCTCAGTCGCACCGCGATTATCCGCATCGGCCTGCCGGCGACTTCGGCGCTGCCGCCCTTTGTGGACTGGCCGGAAGACCTGCGTGCCGCCATTAGCGGCGAGTATCATCTGGTGCATGGCGGCTACGAATTTGATGGTCGTCCGATCTCGGCGCTGGATGATGCCGAAATTAAAGAAGCGGCCGCCAAAATCCGCGATTCAGGGATTGATTGCATCGCCATTTCGTCCGTGTTCTCGCCTGTGAATCCCGATCAGGAAACCCATGCGGCGGAACTGGTGGCCTCGGTCATCCCGAATGCCAAGATCAGCTTGTCGCACGAAATCGGGCGCATTGGCCTGCTGGAACGCGAAAATGCCGCCATCATGAACGCCTGCCTGTCGCATCTGGCGGTGCGGATTGTGCAGTCCTTCCGCGATGCGCTGGTTGGACTGGGCATCAACGCGCCCTTCTTCATCAGCCAGAACGACGGCACGCTGATGAGCGCCGACTTCGTGGAGAAGTATCCGGTGCTGACCTTCGCTTCCGGGCCGACCAACAGTATGCGCGGCGCGGCCTTCCTCTCCGGCCTGAAGGATGCGGTCGTGGTGGACATCGGCGGCACGACTTCGGACGTGGGCGTGCTGTCGCAGGGCTTCCCGCGTGAAGCGTCGGTGGCGGTGCGGATTGGCGGCGTGCGTACTAACTTCCGTATGCCGGACGTGCTGTCGTTCGGTCTGGGCGGCGGCAGCCACGTCAAGACTGACCCGCTGCAAATCGGGCCGCAGAGCGTGGGTTATGAGATCACCTCGCGGGCGCTGGTGTTCGGCGGCAACGACCTGACGACCAGCGATATTGCGGTGGCGGCGGGCATGGCGGATTTCGGCGACAAGAGCCGCGTGGCGCATCTGGATAAGGCGCTGGTGCAGGCTTCGCTGGAGCGCATGTGGGAAATGGTCGAGATCAGCGTTGACCGCATGAAGACGGCGGCGGGTGGCGTGCCGGTCATCCTTGTGGGCGGCGGCATCATCCTCATCGGCGACAAGCTGAACGGCGCTTCCGAACTGCACCGCCCCGAACATGCGTCGGTGGCGAACGCCATTGGCGCGGCCATCGCGCAGGTGGGCGGCGAAGTAGATCGCGTGTTCAGCCTCGATGCGATTCCGCGTGATAAGGCGCTGCAACAGGCCAAAGACGAAGCCACTCAGCGTGTGTTGCGTGAAGGCGCAATCCCTGACTCGGTGGAAATTGTGGATGTGGAAGAAATCCCGCTGTCGTACCTGCCCGGTAATGCGACCCGTATCCGCGTGAAGGCGGTCGGTTCGCTCGCGGTGGAATAAGCGATGTGGACGATCACGCATGACGATGTGACGGCGATTGCGCTGGGCGCGGGTATTCTTGGCACGGGCGGCGGTGGCAACCCGTATCTGGGGCAACTGCGGATGCAAGAATTGCTCCGGCAGGGCTATTCCGTACAGGTGATGAACCTTGAGGATTTGCCGGACGACGCGCTGGTGTGCGAAATCGGCTGGATGGGTGCGCCGACGGTGGGCGTGGAAAAACTGCCTCGCGGCAACGAGTCCGAGGCGGTGATCGCCGCGCTGGAACAATATGTAGGGCGCAAGTTCGACGCGATTGCCTGCTCGGAAATCGGCGGCTCGAATTCGATTGCCCCGCTGGAAGCCGGCGCACAGACCGGCAAGCCCGTGATTGACGCAGACGCAATGGGACGCGCCTTCCCGGAGATGCAGATGAGTACGCTGTTCATTGGCGGGGTGTCTTGCAATCCGTCGGCGATGGTGGATGCCAAAGGCAACTGCATCGTGTTCGACCACCTCGAAGACTCGTTCAAACTGGAACAGTACGCTCGGCCTTTGTGCGTGCAGATGGGCTGTACGGCGCTGCTGGCGATTGGCGCGATGTCCGGCGCGGAAGTGAAGCGGACATCGGTGCGCGATACGCTCAAGCTGGCGAAGCAGGTGGGGCAGGCAGTGCTGGATGCGCGTAACACCAAAGCCTCGTTCTCCGAGGCTGTGCTGAACATCACCGGCGGCGTGGAACTGTTCACCGGCAAGCTGGTGGATGTGCAGCGGCGCACCACCGCAGGCTTTGCACGCGGCGAGATGATTATCGAAGGGCTGGGCGCACATGCTGGCGGGTTCATCCATATCGCCTTCCAGAACGAAAATCTGGTGGCGTGGCGTGGCGATCGGCACACCCGTCAGGATGTGATGGCCTGCGTTCCCGATTTGATTTGTTTGCTCGAATCCGATACCGGCGAACCCATTACCACCGAGCAGTTGCGCTATGGGCTGCGCGTCAATGTGCTTGCCATCCCGTGTACGGACAAGTTCCGCACACCGGAGGCGCTTAAGGTGGTTGGCCCGGCGGCCTTTGGCTACCCGGATGTGGTGTATTCGCCGTTGCACAAAACACCCGGTCAGGGTATCGAATAATAAACTGGAGTATTCCATCATGGGACGATTGCTTGATGTGCAGAATATAGAGGATATTGCGCTGGGCGCTGCGGTGCTGGGCACGGGCGGCGGCGGCGATCCGTATATTGGTAAGTTGATGGCGATTGAAGCCATCCGGCAGTACGGGCCGGTTGAACTGGTGACGGTGGATGAAGTGCCGGAGGATGCGTGGTCGGTGGCGATTGCCATGATGGGCGCACCAACGGTCATGGTCGAGAAGATGCCCGGTGGCGAGGAATGCGTGCAGGCTTATAAGTCTGTGCAGAGTTATCTGGGCAAGCCGGTGAACTATATCTATTCCATCGAAGCGGGCGGCATTAATTCGACCATTCCGATCACGCTGGCGGCGCGTCTGCGTCTACCGCTGATTGATCTGGACGGCATGGGGCGTGCTTTCCCCGAAATTCAGATGGTGACGCATACCCTGTATGGCATCACCGCCACACCCTTCACGATGGCTGATGAGAAGGGCAACAGCGCGGTGCTTTCGACCATTGATAACCGCTGGATGGAAACCTTCGCACGCGGGATCGCGGTCAACATGGGCGCGACGGCGCATATCGCCTGCTATGCCGCGACTGGCAAGCAGCAGCGTGAAGCGGCGGTGCATGGCACGATGAGCCTTGCCGAGCAGATCGGGCGCACCATCCGCGAGGCGCGGGCGGCGCATGTGAACGTGACGCAGGCCATTCAGGATGTGACCAACGGCTACCTGATTTTTCACGGTAAGCTGGTGGATATTCAGCGCCGCACGGTGGCGGGTTTCGCACGCGGCGAGGCCATCCTCGAAGGCATTGGCGCGGACGCAGGCAGCAATCTGAAGGTGCAGTTCCAGAACGAAAACCTGATCGCTGAACGTGACGGCGAAGTGATCGCCACTGTCCCCGACCTGATTACGATGGTCGAGGAGGAGACGGGCGAACCGATCACCACCGAGGGGCTGCGTTACGGCTTCCGCGTGAACGTGATCTGCATGCCTTCGCACCCGCACTGGCGCACCGAGAAGGGAATCAAGGTCGTCGGGCCGCGTTACTTCGGCTACGAGACGGACTTCGTGCCGGTGGAGCAGCGGTTCGGCAAGTAAACCTCACCCCTCAGTAAGAAACACCCCTTCGCCCTGACGCGCAATCGGAAATGGGTGGGGGATGTAAGTCATAGCGCCCGCAACGCCTGAATGAGCGCGTTGCGGGCGTTTTCGTGCATTGTGCCTATCCCGTTTCCGGTCTGTTCAGCCCCGTTCGGGCTTACAGTGAAGGTGTAGATGTGTGCCGACTATGTGGAGGAGCGCATCATGCAGCATACACGGCTCAATCAGTCCCGGTTGGTGGTGGGCGTTGCCCTAGTTGTGATTGCGGTGGTGTTGTTCGTGTTTGCCAGAGGCGACACCGCGACGGCGGGTATTGTCGCCCTCGGTATTCTCGGCCTGACGAGCATCGCCATTTCGCGGCGGGGGTAATTAGTGCCCTCACCCCTCGTCCCCTCTCCCAACCGCTGAGTACATCTAGGAGAGGGGAGGAAGATAATACATGCCGTATCTGCTTGTCTTGCTCCCTTCGCCTTGAGGGAGCAGGGCTGGGGATGAGTGTCATTCGCCGCCCCCACTTGAACTGTTTGCGATAAAACAACGAATCTTTTGTACAATGAAGGGGTGCGCGTTGGTCGCATCGTTCTGATCGTTTTAGCGCGAGTATTCGTCCATGACAGCCACCGTACCCCTCAACAGCCTGCTCATTTCCGACCCGCACCCCACCCGTTCGGATGCGGTCAAAAACCACGCTCTGCTGCTGGAAACGGCGGCGGCGCTGTTCGCGGCGCAGGGCGTGGATGCGGTTTCGATGACGGCCATCGCAGAGGCGGCGGGCGTGGGCAAAGGCACGCTGTACCGCCATTTTGAGAACAAAACCGAGCTGTGTCAGGCGCTGCTGGATGCCGACCAGCGCAGTTTGCAGGAGCGCACCTTGCTCCGCCTGCGCGACACGTCGGACGTGCTGGCGAACCTGTGCTGGTTTCTGGGCGAGGCGCTGGGCTTCGTGGAACGCAACGCACAGTTTTTGTGCGTCTCGACGGGCGTGGTCGAGTCGTTGCAGCAGCCGGCGCACTGGTGGTGGCGGCAGACGATACGCGGCCTGCTGATGCAACTTGGTGCGGCGGGCGATCTGGATTACCTCGCGGACACGCTCTATGTTCTGCTGGATGTGCATACGGTGTACTTCCTGCGGCAGGTGCGCGGCTATTCGTTCGAGCAGGTGCGCGGCGGCCTGCTGGACGCGGTTGAGCGGCTGGTGCTGCCCTGAAGCAGGCGCAATTGGATGATGGGGCAAACCCTCACCCTAAATCCCTCCGCATTCGCGTCAGGGCGAGCGACTTCAGATTCCCCTTTGCCATGAGGGAGAAGGGGGCAGGGGATGAGGGTCACGAGATACGCCCCCTGACGGCGCTGCGCTTCGGGGCGGCGCTGCTGGTGTTCCTCACCCACTACAGCGGCCTCCATTACGGTCATGCCGCCGAAGCGTGGCAAAGCATCGTGATTGAAGGCCATGCCGGGGTGACTATCTTCTTCACCCTGTCTGGCTTTTTGCTGGCGCTGCGCTATTTCCCCGCCCTCGCGGAAGGGCGCTTCTCGGCCTTCGACTATTTCCTGCGGCGCGGGGCACGTATCCTGCCGCTGTACTGGGTGCTGCTGGGACTCACGCTGCTGGTGGACGCGCTCACCCCGTACCAGACCTACACGCCCGCCCCTTTCATGAACTGGACGCTCACCCAATCCTATTTCAGCCAGATCGCCCTCAGTGGCATCATCGTGGCATGGTCGCTCTCGGTGGAAGAGTCGTTCTACCTGATCGCGCCGCTGATTCTGCGCTCGTGCGTACCGCATCGGAGTTCGCTGTGGGCGGTGCTGCGGACGCTGGCGCTATGGGCGGCGGCACTGTGGGGGACGGGGTGGTTGCTCACGCGATTGTCGCCCGCGCTCGGCCTGAATGCGCCTTACGGGTTCATGGATAACCTGTTCGTGATGGCAGGGTATAGCGTGTTCGGGCGGGGAATTGATTTTTGCATCGGCATCTTCGCGGGGCTGCTGTACCTGCGTTACGGGCGCAAACTGTGGGCTGTCCCCCTTCCCGATGCGGTGGCGACGGCGCTGTTCGTCCTCGGCCTGCTGGGGCTGTTCGGGTTGCAAATGGTGATGAACGCGGCGGGCGGGCTGGAATCGGCGTGGGGGCTGAACCCGCTGATC
Organism: uncultured Chloroflexota bacterium; assembly: GCA_903864435.1. Taxonomy (GTDB): domain Bacteria; phylum Chloroflexota; class Anaerolineae; order Aggregatilineales; family Phototrophicaceae; genus CFX2. The sequence continues at coordinate 11,557 of CAIPFY010000101.1, forward strand.
GCGTTCATGGCGGCCTGCCTGATTCTGTCGCTGACCCGCGTCCGCGCTCCGTTTTCGCGCCTGTTGAATCTGCGCTTGCCGGTCTATCTGGGGCGCATCTCGTATGCGCTGTATTTGCTACAGGCTACCCCGCTGGCGGCGCTGGTGGTGGCGGCGATTCACCCGCAGCATGTACTGGCGTTGCCGTTCGTGCTGGTCAACCTGTGCCTGATGAGCGCGTTTTTCTACGAGGTGGTGGAGCGCCCCTGCCGCGCCGGGGTGTTGCGCTTGGGCGCGGCAGTCAAAGGGCGCTGGAGGCGGGCGCATTGACCCGCCTCCGAACCGTTAGAGCCTGTGATCCACTCTGTTCACTTAAAATTCGGACATGGCTTGCCATATCCGCCTGTGCCGTCGTCAAAACGAAGCTGACAATCCCTACCAATCCCCGTATTTCTCCCCTCTCCTAGCTGTACTCAGCGGTCGGGAGAGGGGATGGGGTGAGGGCATTTCCCTATGCCGGACAGGTGCAAAGGAATTCCTTGCCGGGTATCGTGCCGCAGGTTGCGCCCAGTGTGCAGGGCGAGCTACAGGCAAACGGGTCAACAAAGGTGTTGACGCAGGTGGTGACATACGACGCGGTGGGCGGAATAGCTGTGCTGAAGAACTGGTCGCGCACAACAGAAGCACGGGCGCTGGTGCAGGCCAGTCGTCCGTCAATATAGGCCGACACATTCCACGCCATTGCGCCAGTGCCGCCCGGTGTGCCGCTGACGGAGGTATTGGGCGCGTTGGTCGAGTATTCGCCCACCTGCCCGCTGCCGTCATAGACGCGCACGGTGTAACTGGTCGCCCCGGCGATACCGTCCCAGTAGAACGTCACGTTGCCGCCCGGCATCCCGCCCAGTGGCGAGGTGGGGCGCAGGGTGCTGCACTCCGCCGGATTGCTCGCTTCGCCGGTGGTTGTGCCGCCGCCGCCGCCGCCGAGGGCGCGCACGATCTCCTGAATTTCGGCCTGCGTGGGGACGTGAATGGGGTAGTCCAGCAGTTCGGGCGGTATTTTTTCCAGCGTCTTGAGTTCGTCCAGTTCGTCCTGCGTCATCGGGCGCAGGCCGCCCCAGAAACTACGGAAACTGCTGGAGCGATCCGCGCCGCCGCAGTCCAGCGAACGGGCGGTGAAGCCCGTCGGCAGCGTGAGCGTGTCCTCGTTCACATCGGCTTGCCCATCCACCACGAAAAGCTGGCTCAGGTTGCAGACCAGATCATCGGGCAGATTCTTGCCGCCCAGTTCCGGGCGGAACTGCTTCATCAGTTCTTCGTCGTTCAGGATGTCGCGCAGGGTGAAGGGCAGGCTGCGGATGACGATGGTCGAGCCGATTTGCACGTCTGCGCCGTTGACGGTCAGGTTGACTTTCATCGTGTCCGGCCCCTGAATCATCAGCACATCGGGCGCTTGATTGCAGTTGACCGATGACCCTATGCCCGTCGTCACATAGAACGCCTGCATGGGTGTCCGCAGGTCAGCGGTGATGACGGGTAGATTGTCGGCGGCATCCGGCGCGTTCACCAGACTGCGGTTAATCCACGCCGGCGACTCGTTGAACGGCACGCGCAGCCATTCGCCATCGGCGCTGCGCCCATCGGCGGGCAGCACGGTGCTGTCGGGTACGCTGCCGAGGACGTTGGCGCGGGTGCTGGGGGCGCTGCGGATATTCACGTTGCCGATGGCGCTCACATCCACGCCGTCGGCGGGTGTGAAGGCATCGGTTGGCGATACATCATTTCGTATCTGCGCGTCGCCTAGCAGCACGAACGTTACCGCTTGACCCGGTAGCGAGTTGGGGACGTTGGCCTGCACCTTCATCACCGCCACGCCCCATGTGTTGTTGACGGTATCCAGCGGGGTAGAAGTAAGAGTGTCCACGATATTCAGCGGCGTGCGGTCGCTGACCTTGCTGAAATAGTCGTCGGCCTGCGCTTCGTTGAAGGTCGCGCCTAGCTTGTTGAAGCCGTAGCAGGCGCTATTGCGATCCATTGCATCGCAATTCTGCCCCAAACTGCTCAACGCCTGCTGAACGATGGCATCGCAGGTGTTGTCCTGCGCCAGTGAAGTCGCCAGCACCAGAACCAGCGGAAGAATAAAAACCAGCAACGGGAATTTTCTGAAGTGTCGCCGCAGCATGTGAATAATCCTAAAAGTGTAAAGCTAAGATAGGATTATTATAATTCACATTTCAAATTGCGTAGGCGCTTGGGTGTGTTCAGAAAACAAAACAGGGCGCGATTGCCGCACCCTGCTCTGCTGCTTGTGTATTCGGACTGGCCTGTTACGGCGCAGGTTCGATCCGAACTTCATCCGTCGAGAGGCTGCCATCCTGACAGAACAGCGCCGCCGCGCCTTCCAGCAGGGGGTTGTCGGTGTCCTGCACATCGAACACCAGCTTACCGTTCGCCCATGCCCGCAGGCGGTTGCCTTCGGCGGACACGCGCAGCGAGATTGTTTCTTCCTCGTTCCATGCGAAATCGGCTTCCGCCAGCACCGACTCGCTATCGAGCATCTTCACCAGTTGGATTTTGCGGTCTCTGGTGATGAGCAGCGCGTAATAGCGACGCATCCCCTGTACGCGGATGCCGAGACCGCCCGCGTCAATCATGTGCGGGATGAGGTCGGCGGACACCTGATAGTCGCGCCATTCGCGGGTGCCTTGACTCACCATGCCGCGCCCGCTGTTGTGCGCCACGCGGAACGATTCGTACCAGAACGGATCGAAGTGATCCATCGCGCTCACCCACGCCTCGCGCCAGCGCACGCTGTTACGTGCCGGACGCTTGAGGGTGAGCGTGGGCATCCCGTCCCACGTCAGCGTGTCGAGATAGATTGTTCCAGCGGCGGGCGCATCCAGTTGAAGCCCCACACGCACGATGGGCGAGATCAGGTCGCTATCTACTGTCCAGCTTGTTTCAACCGTCGCCCCCGGCGCGGCACTGAAGGCCGGGCCGGTGCGGGTGATGGGTTGGTCGTGTGCATCGTAGGCCGAGACGACGAGCCGTGCGCTGATCGGTTGCCCGTTGCCGCTGTCGGCGCTCAGGACGGCGCGAATGGTCTGCGAAGGGTACAGCGTGGGCGACACCGCCATGTCGTAGGGCGGCGGCGCACCAATATCCGCCGGTGCGCCCGTGAGCGTGGCGACGATGACCGGCGCGGACACATCCTGACAGTGCAGGGCGAGGCTGCGCGAACCGAGCGCACTGTGTCCGGCGACGTTTTCCAACTTCACGCTGTCGGCGCTGGACAGGAAGCCCTGTACCGACCCCGGCAGGTCAAAGTGGAAGCGTGCGCCCTGTTTCGGGTATTCCGGCGCGAGTCCGGCAAGCTGCCGTCCGGCATTGACGATGTGAATGGATTCGAGGGTGGCATCGGTGATCGAGCGTCCGCCGTCCGCGCTGGAGATATACATGCGGTCAGCCACCGGCCCGCGCCAATCCACCTTGCCCTCCAGCGTTGCCAGCCCATTCTTGATCCCCAGCAGGCAGCCCACGTTGCCGGAATTGCAGTCGGTATCCCATCCAGAGGTATTGACGATCATCAACGATTTGTTGAAATCGTCCTCTCCGTAGAGCAGGCTGAGGATAATCAGGCCGTGATTGGGAACCATGTGGCACACGCCGCCGTATTTGTCGTAGCCGTAGTGGGCTTCCAGCAGCGCCCGCGCTTTGCGCCAGTCCGGTTCTTGCTTGTGCCAACCGCGAATATCGCCAATCATGCGGGCGATGGTCGAGTCGGCGGGGATGAACGTCAGGGCAGCGTCCAGTAGCTTGTTCAGGTCACTTTCGACGAAGGCCAGCGCCTCCATCACCGCAATCACCTGTGCGCCGTAGATGGCTTCCCCGTCGTGGCTGACGCTGGCAGCGCGGCGGGCGAGGTCGGCAGCCAGTGCCGGATCGCCGGGGGCGACCATCGCCCAACCGTCAATGAAGATTTGTGCCCCGATTTGCTCCGCCACGATCTTGCCGTTGGTGGCAATCGAACCGCTGTCTGGCGCGGGAATGCCCTGCTTGAGCCGCATGTAGGCGGTGTGTTCGGTGGAGTTGCCTTTGCCGCCCCACCACAGAATCGTGCGCCGTTCGATCAGGTAGTTCAGCCATGTCTGACCGATCTGCGCGGCGGTCAGGTCGCGGCGGTTGCCATAGTCCGGCAGCGCCCGCAGGAAGGTGAACGTGCCGGAGATGTCGTCATCGGTCACGATCAGCGGCTTGTTCAGGCGCTCATGGACGTAACCCGTGATCTCGCCCAGTTGCTCCATAATCTTTTCATACGTCCAGCCCTCGAAAGGCCGACCCAGATACACGCCGATCAGCTTGCCTAGCACGCCAGCGTATACACGTTCAAGATAATCATTCGGTAGCGTGGTCATGTAGTTACCCCTTCAGGCCGCCGGCGGTAAGCCCTTCGATAAAGCGGCGCTGTAATAGCAAGAATAGAATGATGACCGGCAGCACCATAATCACCGATCCGGCGCTGGTCAGCCCCCAGTCGCGGCTGAAGCGTCCCTGAAAGGCGAACAGGCTGGTGGCGATGGGTTTGTAGGTCGGGTCTTGCAAGAAGGTGAGGGCGAACAGGAATTCGTTCCACACGTTCAGCCCGATCACCAATCCGGCGGTCATGAAACCCGGCCACGACAGCGGCATGATGATTTTGGTGAACACCTGCATATTGCTCGCGCCGTCAATGCGTGCCGCCTCGATGAATTCTTCCGGCAGCCCGACCATATACGAACGCAGCAGGTAGGTGGCGAAGGGCGAATACAATCCGCAGTAGATGATGATGAGGCCGAGGTGCGTATTGATGAGGCCGACCTGTCGCCACATCACAAACAGCGGCACCATGAACAACTGCGGTGGCACGCTCGTCCCCACCAGAAAGTAGAACGCGATCAGCCCCGAACCGCGCAGTTTCAGGCGCGCCAGCGCGTAAGCCGCCAGCCCCGCGATGGTCAACGACCCCACGATGGTGGAACTGACCAGAATGACGCTGTTGCGAACGGTATCGGCATAGCCGCCTTTTTCCCACGCATTCGGGAAGTTCTCCCATAGGATTTCCTGCGGGAAGCCAATCGGGTTTTTGCCGATTTCGACAGTGGATTTCACCGAGTTGATGAACAGGATAAAGATGGGGACGAGCGCGAACAGCGCCAAGATCGTCAGTACAATGTAGTTCGGCAGGCTGGATTGCACACGTTGTTTTTTGAGCATTTTAGATGTCCCATCCTCTACGGCGCAGGATGACGAAACCGGCCACCGCGATCATCGCCCACAGGCTCATCATCACGCCGATGGAAGCCGCATAGCCCACATCGAAGCGATCAAAAGCGTGCTGATACAGGTAAGTTCCCATCACTTCGGACGAATTGGCGGGGCCGCCGTTCGTCATGATGTACACATAATCGAATACTAGCGATGACCAGATGGTAATCATGAGGATGGTAAAGACCAGCGTGGGGCGAATGCTGGGCAGGGTGACATAGCGAAACTGCTGAAAGCGCGTAGCACCGTCCAGCCGCGCCACTTCGTACAGTTCGACATCCACAGCGGCCATGGCGGACAGGTACAGGATGACCAGAAAGCCCCAGAAGTGCCACGCATCCACGAAGGCCACGCCCATCAGCGAGGTTTCGCGGGTGCCGAAGATGGGGAAATCCAGAAACGTGATTCCCTGTTGTGCCAGCAGCGGGCCGATGCCCACTCGCGGGTGTAATAACTGTCGCCATAACTGCGCGTTGACCACGCTGGCAATCACATATGGCAGGAAATAGGCGATGCGGAAGAACATCTGCCCACGCCGGATGCTCGATAAAAGGTACGCGCCTAGCAGCCCAACCGCAATCGGGATTGTCAGGAAGAAAGCTGTCCAGACGAGGTTGTGTGTTAGCGATTGAAAGAAAATCTTGTCTTGAAATAGTTTGGTGAAATTGGCGGTGCCGATGAAATTGATCGGCCCGTAACCTGACCAATCGGTGAAGGCCAGCAGCAGCCCGAAGATGGACGGGATGATGATGACGATCAGATTGAGGACGATCAGCGGCATGATGAATGCCCATCGTCCGAGGACATTCCAAATACTGGGTCTGGATGACGGTTGCCTTACAGAAGCAAAAGCGCCGTCATTGGCGATGAATGAATTCATGCTCGCTCCTGATGAGAGGGTAGTGGCTGAGAAACAAAAGGGAGGTCGCAGATATGGCCTATAAGCATCATGTTAAGCCTGAAAGAGTCCCCGCCCCAACCCCTCCCCATACATGGGGAGGGGAAAAAGGGGAGGGGATTCTCGTCCTATTTTGATGCCTATAGGGAGACCGTTTATCGGCCTCCCTGTACATTCTAACGCGGATTAGCGTGCCGGGATGGGCAGAGTTTTGCCACTGGCGCGGGCTTCGTCCCATGTGGCCTGATGCGCGGCCAGATAGTCTTCCACGCTCAGTTCACCGTACCACACCTGCTCGATTTCCTTCCACAGCTGAACATCCGAGTCCGCCGGCCAGAACGTCCATGTGGTGTAACCCACGCGGCCCTGCCCGGTGACGGTGGCGAAGTCTTCGTAGAAGCGCGAGATGCGCGGGTCGGTGCCTTCGGGGAAGTCTTCGGCTTTGTAGTTCAGCGGCACGACGAACTCACCGTAGCTGTAGCCGGAAGCGATTTGCAGGACGCGAGCCGGGTCGCTGAACAGGAAGTCCAGCACGGAGACGGCGGCATCCACATTCTTCGACTGACCGTTGACCGACAGGGTGCTGCCTGTCGCCAGCATGTAGTTATACTCGCCAGCCATGTCCGAGAACGGCGGGATCGAAACCCAGTCCCAGTCCGAACCCGAGTCCGCGAAGAACTCTCCGGCACCCCGGAAGCCCCATGTGCCGATCATCATCATCGCCGCTTCTTGGCTGGCGAGGGCGGTGAACTGTTCGTTCCAGCCATAGGTGAAATAGGTTTCGAGGTTGCCATCGAACCAGCCATCTTCGGCGATGTGCTTGGTCAGCAGCGAGATCGCTTCTGCGAATTCGGGGTCAGTCCACTGCTTTTCGCCCATTAGTGCCTTGTAGACATTTTCCGCACCGGCATAGTTGTTCAGGTAGATGCCGACGAGGTGTTCGTTCGAGGGCTGGAAGCCAGCGTTGCCGTAGCTGAAGGGGTTGATGCCTTCGGCCTGCGCAGCGGCGGCGATGGTTTCGATGTCGGCATAGGTCGCCGGGGGTGCCCAGCCTTTTTCTTCAAACAGGGTCTTGTTGTACAGCAGGATCATCGTTTCATAGGTCAGCGGTACGCTGTACAGTTCGCCTTCGATGATGCCCGACTGATAGGCCCACGGCAGTAGCTTTCCTTCCCAACCGAGCGTGGCGGCATCGGCGGTCAGCGGGTGAATGAGGCCAGCATTGACATATTCGCCAATGAACGATGCGCCGGGGGTCTGAAGAATGTCGGGCGCAGCGCCAGCGGTGAAGGCGGTACGTACCGCGTCATCCAGCGTGGCGGTGGGGACGACCTGAAGTTCAATGTCGGGGTGGGCGGCGTTGAACGGCTCGATGAGCAGCGTCGTCAGCGCGTCCATGTCTACATAGTCTTCTGTCCACCACGTCACGACGGTTTTTTCCTGCGCGTGGACACCGCTTACGCCGATTGTCATCAGCACGACCAGCACCAGCAACAAACGTTTAGAGAAATGATATGTGTTCACTGCATCTCCTTGAAACGACACCTTATCAAAAAACATAACAGGACGATGGCTTTGTTTATTCTGTACCCCATCCCCACTGGTAAATGTGGTAAACTTTGATAAACAACGCTAACTATGAGGGTATCGAATAATCGAAGGACTGTCAAGAAATCGGTCAAAAGATTGTAAAAAATAGCATAGACAACGTGCTGATCGGTGGGGTACTCTATGCAAAGAGGTTTATTTTTCCCTCTAAGTTGTCATTTAGCCAGCAAAATCCGGGCGAGAAGTGTATAGAGCTGGTGAAACTGGTAAAATGAACTGATAAACAAAATTTTGAGTGTGCTATGTTGAGCGTTGAGTGATGGGTTAGACCTGATAAACTGTTAGTGGGAATTGCAGGTGAGTAAGATGGTGAGGCTGATGCTTTGGAGGAGAGCCGGAGATTGAAAGCCAATCCGAAGAAGAACGCGGCGGGTTCCGAAGGTGGTCAGCGGGTCACGATTCGGGATGTAGCCGAACGGGCGGGCGTGTCCCCGGCTGCCGTGTCGCTCACGCTGTCCGGGCGCGGGCGCATCGCAGACGAAACTCGCCAGCATATTCTGGCGACGGTGGCACAGATGAATTACGTGCTGCCCCGGCGCAAACGCGAATCGTCCGATTTGCGCGTGTTCACGGTGACGGCTGGCAGCGGCACCGACTACCATCCGGCGCGTACTGTCAACATGGCGCATCAGGTCACACTGCTGACCGACGAACTGGATCAGCGCGAGCAAGAAGGCTACGATGTGAGCGAGGTGGCCGAATCCGTTGCGGCGCTGCGGCAGGGTGCGCCGACCCCGTATGATATTGAATTGCACTGGAATCGGTTGGAAAATCTGGAACTGCGCCGCGATTACCCCTACGAAGAACCGTCTAACTGGGACGCGATTCAGGCGGCGCGGGGCGAAATCAGCCGCTTCGATCTACGCCTATCTGCCAACCAGTTGTATGACCATATTTACGGCGGGCTGCTGGGGCGGGCGGTGGGCTGCACATTAGGGCGACCCTTAGAAAATATAGGCGATTTCGAGGTGGTGCAGGAGTTCTTGGAGCGCGGCGGTGCGTATCCGTTGGACGATTATGTGCCTGAAATTTTGCCGCACCCGCCGGTTTATGCCCTGCACGATACGCCTGTTCAGAACTATTTACGCGGGCATATTCGCTGTGCCCCGCGTGATGACGATCTTGATTACACCATTCTCAACCTGACTCTTCTCGAACGCTGCGGGCTAAACTTCAGCACTGAACAGGTGGCGGAGACATGGCTGCAACGCCTGTCGTATAACGCCATCTATACGGCGGAGCGCGTGGCCTATGCGAATCTCATCAACCAGTACGGGCCGCCGGATAGCGCGGTCTATCGCAACCCGTACCGCGAGTTTATCGGCGCGCAGATTCGCGGCGATATGTTCGGCTACACCGCCCCCGGCAAAATCGAGTTAGCCGCTTACAATGCGTGGCGGGATGCACGGGTATCGCACGTCAAGAATGGGATTTATGGCGAGATGTTCGTGAGCGCCGCCCTCGCCGCCGCCTTTGTGGTGGATGATGTGGAGGCGGTCATCCGCACGGCGCTGGACGTGATTCCGCCGCGCAGTCGTATGGCTACAGCCATCTTTGAAACGATGGAACAGTGCCGCCGCAGCCAGAACTGGCAGGATGTGGCGGCCTTCATCACCGAACGCTATGCCGATTACGACTCGGTGCATGTGCTGCCGAACATCTGCCTTGTGATTATGGCGCTGCTGTGGGGTGATGGCGATTTTGAACGCTCGATCACCATCTCGGCGATGGGCGGGTTGGATGCCGACTGCAACGCCGCCACCACCGGTTCTATCCTCGGCGTGTTAAACGGCGCGGCGAGTTTGCCCGCCAAATGGGTCGCGCCGTTGAACGATACGGTTGAGTCGTGGCTGTGGGAACACAGTTCGGTGCGGATTTCAGAGTTGGCACAGCGCACGGTCAAACTGGCGCGGAGTGCGTTGAACGGGGCATAAGCAACCTCACCGGACACAGCGCAAGCTGTGTCCGCTTGGTTTTTATGTGGCGCAAATGGACACGACCTGCGCCGTGTCCACTTGCGCTAGGCATCATCACATGCTCCCATCGGGTCGGTTAACGCGAAAAATAGTCAAGTTCGGATTGGAACGCTGCCATGAAGCGCCCCAGACTCATGCCATCCACCACACGGTGATCGCCGCTGAGCGTGAGATGTACGGTGTGACGGACATGCAATCCGCCCTGTCGCACCACCGGACGCTGTTTGATCGCACCGACTGCCAGAATGCCCACCTGCGGCGGATTAATGACTGCTGTAAAGTGATCCACCTGACTGATGATGCCTAGATTGCTGATGGTAAACGTTCCCGTGCTCAAATCCTGCGCTTGCAGGCTGTTTTCACGGGCGCGGTGGATCAGATCATGGCTGGCGGTGGCCAGTCCGGGCAGCGAATAGTGCTGCGCCTTCGGGATGACGGGCGTAATTTGTCCTTCGTTCAGGGCAACCGCGATGGCGAGGTTGACATCCGTATGCTGATTCAGCCGCAGTTCGGCATAGGTCGCGTTTAGCTCAGGGACTTTGACCAGCGTTTGCACGGTCAGATACTGCACCAGATCGTTCAGGCGCGGTTGCGGCGGGGGGAACAACTCCAGCTTACGCAGCGCGTCTTCCAGATCGAATTCGCCAGTGACATAGAAATGCGGCGCTTCCCGCATACTTTCCGACAGGCGTTTGCCGGTGGTCTGGCGTATTCGTGACAGTTTGATCTCGGCGGTATCGCTCTTAGAGGGCGGCGGCGGTGCGTCTGCCAATGGTTCAGTGGGGGTGCTGTCCGCTGCTTCGATTGTGCCGGTATGGATGCGGAGGTCTTGCAGGTCAGCCAATCGGATCGGATTCCCGGCACCGCCGACCAGCACATCTTCGAGGCTGATTTCCACATCATCGGTAGTACGGCGCACATTAGCCCCCGTTAGTAGTTCGGTGGTTTTCTTTATGGTGGGGGACTGACCGGTAGACGTTGGCAGATGTCGTTCGGGATCGTGGCGGGTGATGCGCCCACTTGTTCCCGTGCCTTGCAACTGCTCTAGGTCAATCCCGTGCTGAATCACCAGCCGCTGCGCGACGGGCGACAGCATGGTGCGGCGGGAGTCGGTGCCGGGGGTATCTGCGTCCCCGTCCTCGTCCTCGCCCTTGCCGCCGGTCATGATTGTGGCGAGCATAGCCGGATCATCCGGGGCAACCACCCGTGCGATGACCGCGCCTACCGCGACTTCGGTACCCACTTCCACCATCCGATTGACCACGACACCGCTGGTGGTGGATTCGAGTTCCGCATGTGTTCTATCGGATTCGACTACAGCGATGGCTTCACCCTTTTTGACCGTTTCGCCGGGTTGTTTTAACCAGCGCACCACCCGCCCGGAATGGGTGTCGAATTCCAGATTAGGCATCAGTATATCGGTCATTGGTTCACCTCTTCATTCTGTTCCAGACCGGGAGTTCTTATTGGTCAGCATATTCGAAACCATCGCATCTGCTATGCGTTTCACGACCTGTTTTTGTTTCATAGTGATCGGGTGTGCGGTAGATAATGACGATTATAATCACACACATCGCACACTTTCTTTTCCAGTCTACAATGAATTGTTCGCTAGAATCGAAAAGACTGCGCGGGAATATTTTGACGTTGGCGTTATGCACCAGCAACCTGACGCAGAAGATCAAAGACCCCGGCTTGCCGTTGGGGTAAGCAGACTGTCATTTCGGGCTGTGGACGGGGTAGAATGAACCGCGCCGGAGGCTGTATCGCTTCCGGCGCAATTGTTCGGATGACCGATGCGAGTAACGACCTTTGCCCGCTTTACCGTTCTTTTCACGCCCTAAAATCCTTCGTTCGCTCCCGTTCCCGGCGGTGCTGATCGCGGCCTATGTGTTGATCGCGCTGCTGTACGCCTATTTCAACCCGATCTACGAAGCGCCGGATGAAGTCTATCATTTCGCCATGATTCAAAAGCTGGCGACAGATGGGCAACTGGCGGTGCAGGACAAGAACGGCCCCGAAACCGCGTGGAATCAACAGGGGTCACAGCCGCCGCTGTATTACGCGCTGGGGGCGGTGCTGGTGGCCGGCCTTGACCGTAGCGATTACGAAGCCACCCGCCAGTTCAACCCGCATGTGATTCTGGGTGAGCCGGGGCGCTTTCGCAACAAGAACTTCCTGCTGCACGATCAGCTATACCCGCCGCCGCTGTACGGGACGACGCTGGCGGTGTACATCGTGCGCTTGCTCTCCATCTTCTGCGGCGCGGTCACGGTGTACGCGCTCATCCGCGCCGCGCAGGTGATCGCCCCGCAGCAACCAGCGGTGCTGTACTGGGCGGTGGCGCTCACGGCCTTCAACCCGCAATTCTTGTTCATCAGCAGCGCGGTCAACAACGACAATCTGGTGACGGCTTTTGCCAGCGTGATCGTGTGGCAAACGCTGGTCATGCTGCGCGATGGTTTCGCTCCCCGCCGCAGTTTGCTGCTGGGGGTGCTGGTGGCGCTGGCCTGCATCAGCAAACTCAGCGGCTTGACGATGGGCTTGGTGGTGGCGCTGGCCGCCGTGTGGGTGCTGTGGAAGCGGCGCGACTGGCGCGGTTTCCTGACGCTGGCGCTGGCCGGGGCGCTGGCGTGGCTGTTGCTGGCGGGCTGGTGGTATCTGCGGAACTGGGTGCTGTATGGTGAATGGTTCGGCAACCAGACCATGCTGGACATCTTCGGACGGCGCACGCCCACCCCTGATTTGCTCACCCTGCTCCAGACCGAATTTGAAGGGCTGCGGATTTCGTACTGGGGGCTGTTCGGTTGGTTCAATGTGTATGCTCCGCGTGGCTTCTATGTCGTGATGGATGCGCTGACGGCGCTCGGCCTCGTCGGTTGGCTGGTGTCGCTGGTGCGGGCGCGGCGGGATGGCACACGCACCGCCTCCGCGCTGTGGTTGGGCGTGGTTTGCACTGCGGGCATCATCAGCTTCATCTCGTGGACGCTTCAGGTGTACGCCACACAGGGGCGGTTGCTGTTCACCTTCATCACCGCCCTCAGCCTGACGCTGGCGATGGGTTTGAGTGCTTTACGCCTGCCCGCCCGATGGGGGCTGTTCGGGATGATGGGCTTTGCGGCGCTGCTGCCGTTCCTCGTGCTGTATCCCACGTATGCGCCCACGCCCACACTGACGGAATTGCCCGCCAGCGCCACGCCGACCGACATTCACATGGGCGACGAGTTTGTGCTGGTGGGGTACGAAACTGCTGATCGGCGCTATGTGGCGGAGGAATATCCGGCGATCACGCTGTACTGGAAAGTGCTGGCGCAACCGCAACAGGATTTCTCGGTGAGCGTTCAGCTTTTGCAGGGCGAACGGGTGCTAGGTGAACAGATCAGCTACCCCGGTTACGGCGCACAGCGCACCAGCTTGTGGCAGTCGGGGCAAATTTACTATGATGTATGGCAGGTGGAGCGCCCCTTCTGGATATTGCCGGACGAGAATCCGGCTCAATTCCAGATGGATTGGAGCGTGTCGCTCTGGAAAGCGGATGAAGGTTGGCGGTTGCCCATCACCACCAGCGACGGCGCGCCTGTGGGCATGACGCGCTTGCGGGCGGGCGGCTATGCCCAACCTGCGCCTGTGCCGTCCACGCTGCTGCCGGATGACCGCACTGATGCCCATTTCGACGGGATGGGGCGGCTTAAGGGCTATGACTGGAACGCAGACACGGGCGATTTGCGCCTGTACTGGCAGGCCGAAACCCCGTTGCCTGATGATTGGGTGGTGGGGGTGCATGTGATGGGTGCGGACGGTCAGATGGTCACGCAGGCCGACGGTGAACCGCAATTGCCCACGCGCTACTGGCAGGCGGGGGATGTGTTGATTAGCGATCATCATCTGGACGTGAACAGCCTGCCCGCTGGCGCGTATCAGATCGAGTTGATGTGGTACGCCCGTTCGGACGGGCATCGTTTGAGCAACGGCACGCCGGACAACGTTTTGCGGGCGCTGGAATTTCAGCGGTGATCCTCATGCGAATACGGGCTATCCGGCAGCGGTTGAGCGTGCTGACGCTGGTCACGGCGCTGGCGGTGTATGTGCTGGTCAGTTTGCAGTTCAACTCGTCCCCCCTGTTTGAAGGGCCGGACGAGCTAGAGCATTATCGCTATGTGGAGTGGATTGCCCGCACCGGCAGTCTGCCCCCGCCCGCCGGACAGATGGGCGGTCAGTATCACCAACCGCCGCTATATTACCTGCTGCTTGCGCCCGTGCTGCGGGTGTGGGGATTGCCCGCGCCGCAGTTTATGGACATCACCCCCAACCCGCATTACCCGTATCTCATCAGTGAGTTGAGCAACGATAACAAAAATCTGTGGTTGCACCCGCAGGCGGTGGAGCAGGGCGCAGATGGACAAGCGGCGCGGGTGCTGCGCCTGTTTTCGACGGTGTGCGGCGCGGGGACGGTGGTGTGCCTGTGGCTGACCGCCCGCCGCCTGTTCCCCGACCAATGGGCGCGGCAGGCGTTGATGGTGTGCCTCGGCGCATGGACACCACAGTTTGTGTACATCACCAGCGTGATGAACAACGATGCGCTGCTGATCCTGTTGAGCAGCGCCCTGACCTATCTGGTGGTGCGCTATTCAGCATTGCCGACCCTCCGCGCCCGTCATGTGCTGCTCTTGGGGGCGGTGTTCGGCGCGGCGCTTCTCGCCAAGACGAACGCGCTGTTCTTAGGGTTCGTTTTGGTCGCATGGTTGGTCTACAAAACACGTTCGCCTTTGCGGTGGGTGCAGTTCGGGTTGGCGGCGTTGGCGGTGGTCGGTTGGTGGTATGCACGCAATATCGTGCAGTACGACGATTTGTTCCTCACGGCGGCGCATCAAGTGACGTGGCCGGGGGATGTGATTCAGAGTCCCGATGCGTGGCAGATCGCGTTAGGGCGGCTGCCCTACAGCTATGCGACCGTCTGGGCGCGTTTTGGCAGCGGCGCGGTAGCGGTTTCGGCGTGGGTGGGGACGCTGTTCGATGGCCTGCTGGCGGCCTGCCTGCTGGGGTGGGGATGGGCGCTGCTGCGGTTCTCGCGCTCGCGCCTTTCATCCACATGGGTTTTTGTGGCGCTGCTGGCCGGTGTGTGGGTGCTGGTGCTGTATTATCTGGCGACGATTGCGTGGTCGGGCATTCAGGGGCGCTACCTGTTGCCCGGTCTGGTGGCATGGGCCGCGCTCCTCAGCGCGGGGCTGCTGCGGTTGATCCCCGTCCGCTGGCAGTCGTGGGGGGCGGCGCTGGCGTGTGCGTTGCTGTTCCTCGGCTTGCAGCGCAGTTTGGTTGATTTCCGCTACAGTTTTCAGGTGTCCGCGCCGGATGCCGATGCGGGGACGCTGTACACCTATGGGGATGTCGCGCAACTGAGCAGCGTCCGTCCGGCGGTGGTGTACGGGCAACCGGGGGAACGGGTGCGCCTGCGCCTGAACTGGCGGGCGCTGCGAACACCGGAGTCGTCGCTCAAGGTGTTCGTCCACAGCCTGACGGTGCAGGGTGAGGTGGCAGATGGCGCATTCAGCCGCGATAGCTATCCCGCTACTGGCAACCTGCTCGCGCACGACTGGCAAGCGGGCAGCGCGTGGGCGGAGGATTATCTGGTGCGCCTGCCGCCGGAGGCCGTTCCGCAGCGTATTTACTCGCTGATCGCCGGCTTGTATGAGGCCGATAGCGGCGCGAGTTTGCCCGTCAGCCAATCCGGGGCGGCGGTTGGGCTGCCCGTTGTGGGGACGCTGGTCATCACCTCGCCGCCGCGCCCTGCGCCGGATGCGCTGCTGGCGCGTTTTGGCGAGAGTCTCCTCTTGAGCGATGTTCGCCTTTCGTCGGATGCGGCCTCGGTGTGTTTGACATGGTATGCCCTGCGCGATGGTAGCGCCGACCTTCAGCGTTTCGTCCACTTTTTCGACCAGCAGAAGCAGTTGATCGGGCAGGTGGATGGCAGCGTCCATGAGGGCGCGTACCCGGCGCGTTTCTGGCGGCAGGGCGAACTCGTCCGCGACTGTGTGCCGCTGCCTGCGGACGCGCAATCGCTGGCGACAGGCTGGTACGATCCGGTCAGCCTCGTGCGCCTTGCGGCGGTAGACTCTGGAAGCGCCAGATTGCCGAACGATCAGGTGATCTGGTCGCGTTCCGGTTAGCGCCCGTCCGCGTCCATGATCTCCTGTGCGGCATCTTGCCCACTCAGCAGCGCCCCGTGTACCGTTGCCGGATAGGTGTCGTGTGTGGCTTCCCCCGCGAAGAACAACACTTCCGCCACCGCTTCGCCCAGCGCGGCGCGGTCATCGGGCGTGCTGCCCACCCCGTAGAACGAGTATGAGCCGTAGCTATAGGCATCCTGCCCCCAGTGGGTGCGCAGATAGCCGTCCGGTTCGGGGATGTCCGCGCCGTACAGCGTGCGTAGTACCGCCATCATCTGCTCGATCAGGGTCGCATTGTCCAGCGATTCCAGCGCCGCGCCATACTGGGCGGCGGTGAAGCACAGCAGGACGGGTACACCGGCAATCTTGGCGAGGTTGAGTATTTCCAGCGATTGACCGGCTTCCTCCGTTGCGACATCTACGAAATCCGCGTCCTCATCCCAGAATACCGACGGGAAGCGCAGATACAGCTTATTCAGCAAACCCATCTCAAGATTCTGGATGGCCTGCTGCTTGTTCGCGGGTAGCGGCGGCTCGAAGGCGATCACGTCCGCTTTTAGCACCCCTAGCGGCACGGTGATAAGGGCGTAATCCGCTTTGTACTGGTTGCCCCCCGCGCTGATCTGCACGCCGTCCGCGCCGTAGGCCACCGCTTCGACGGCTGTGTTCAGCCGCACATTCAGCCCTTCGGCGAGAAGCGTGGTTAGCCAGTCGTAGCCGTTGACCGAGATTACATCCTCGCCGGGGTAGGCTTCGTCGTCGTCCCAATAGTAGGCCGAAAGCTGGTCTACGCCGCCTGCGTATTCATGCTCGATGGTAGTGTTCACCAGATAGGCCATGAGGACGCGCTCATCGTCGCT
Organism: uncultured Chloroflexota bacterium; assembly: GCA_903864435.1. GTDB lineage: Bacteria > Chloroflexota > Anaerolineae > Aggregatilineales > Phototrophicaceae > CFX2. Next base: position 28,343 of record CAIPFY010000101.1, read on the forward strand.
CAGGTCGCCCGCTTCGTCGGCAACCGCCTGTTGGATGACCGTCCCCAGATCGGTATCAGTGTCCCGCGCTTCCGCCAGATCAGCAGCGGTTTCCATGATTGTCTCGAACAGCGATTCGAGCGC
>CAIPFY010000102.1 GCA_903864435.1 uncultured Chloroflexota bacterium
CTATCACGATCAGAATCAGACCGGGCAATTGATGATTCGCGCCACCGATGATGTGGAAAAGGTGCGCTTGTTCATCGCGCAAGGGCTGGTACTGGCGGCGCAGGCGTTTATTCTGCTGACGGTGACACTGACTATTCTGGTGGCGACCAACTGGCAACTGACGCTGGTGGTGCTGCCCACGCTGCCGATTGCGCTGGTGCTGTTCGTGGTATTCGGCATGGTGAGCCAACCGCTGTTCGTGCAGGTGCAGATGCGCTTGTCGGCGTTGAACACCGTGTTGCAAGAAACGCTGGCGGGTATGAAGGTGGTGAAGGCTTTCGTCCGCGAGAAGCATGAGCAGGCGCGGTTTGATACAGCGGCAGATGACCTGCTGGAACAAAGCCTGCGGGTGAGCCGTACCTTTGCCTTCCTGTTCCCGCTGGTGTTTCTGATCGCCCAGCTGGGGCAGGCGGGGATTCTGTATTTTGGTGGGCGTGACATCGTTCAGGGTTCTTTGCAACTGGGCGAATACCAGAAGTTCAGCCTGTATCTGCTGTATGTGTTTTTCCCGCTGGCACAGTTGGGGTTCATCATTTCTTTGATGGCACAGGCCGGGGCTTCTTCCACGCGCATTTTTGAAATCCTAGATGCCAAGAATGATGTGGCGGATAAGCCGGATGCGCCGGTTCTGCCCGCGATTCAGGGGCATGTCACGTTCAAGGATGTGACCTTCCGTTATTTTGGCGGCGCGGATGCCGTGTTGAAGAATGTGAGTTTTGATGCTCAACCCGGTCAGACGATTGCGCTACTGGGGATGACCGGCAGCGGCAAGACCACGATTATCAACCTGATTCCGCGCTTCTATGATGTGAGCGAAGGAGCCGTGCTGATTGACGGTTATGATGTGCGCGATGTGACGATGGACAGCCTGCGCAGCCAGATTGGTATTGTGCTGCAAGAAACGAACCTGTTCAGCGGCACGATCCGTGACAACATCGCGTTCGGGCGGCCAGAAGCCACGATGGACGAGGTGATGGATGCGGCGAAAGCGGCAGCAGCGCATGACTTCATCCAGACCTTCCCTGACGGATACGATACGCCAGTGGGAGAGCGCGGCACCACACTTTCGGGTGGTCAGAAGCAGCGTATTGCGATTGCGCGTGCGCTCCTGTTAAACCCGCGCCTGTTGATTTTGGATGACTCGACCAGCAGCGTAGATTTGATGACCGAGTATCGCATCCAGAAGGCGCTGGATAACTTGATGCGGGGGCGTACCAGTTTCGTGATCGCCCAGCGTATCAGCACCGTGTTGAATGCCGATCAAATCCTTGTGCTGGATAAGGGTCAGGTTGTGGCGCGTGGCAAGCACGAAGAATTGATGGAGCAAAGCCCCATCTACGCTGAAATCTATCATTCGCAACTTGTTGGTGATGCTGAGGTCACGCAGACCGAAGCGGAACCGCTGTCGTAGGGGAGGCATTGTAATCGCCATGATGGGTGGACTTGACGGCGGACGCCGTTTGATGGAACAGGATGCAATTAAGCCTAAGAGCGTGCGAGCAACGCTGGCACGGTTCTGGGTGTACTTTCGCGCACACTGGTTGGCACTTATCACCGTGATGGTGCTGATGGTGGTGGTGACATGGGCGCAGGTTGTTACCCCGGAATTGATCGGTCAGTCGGTGGACTGCTATCTGTTTCAGGAGAATCCGTTTGCGCAGATGGCTGCTGCTGCCGGACAACCGGCCCCTGAAATGCAGGCACGCAACTGCTGGTTTGACACACGCGACTTTAGCACGATGACCGATCAGGAAGTGCAAGACGCGAAGGTCGGCGGCTTACTGGGGCTGGTGGGGACGCTGACGCTGCTGTTTGTGGTCGGGTCGGCGTTACGCGGGTTGATGTTCTATACAATGAACTGGGCGGGGCAGAACGCTCTACGCGATATTCGTAAGGATGTGTTCAACCATGTGAACCGGCTTTCGATGGGCTATTTCGCCGAAAATGAGGCTGGTAATGTGATGAGCCGCTTCACCAGCGACTCGGAAACAATCCAGCAGGCGATGGGCTTCGCACTGGTGAACGTCCTCAGTGGCGCATTGCTGATTGTGTGGGTGATGGTGAAGATGCTACAGGCGAACGTGCCGTATGCTCTGCTGAGTCTGGCAGTGGTGCCGTTCATGCTGCTGGCAACCAATTACTTCTCCGCACAGGCGCGTAAAGCGTTCCGCAAGAGCCGTCAGGAAATGGGCAGCGTGAACGCCAATTTGCAAGAGAGCATCGCCGGTGTGCGTGAAGTGCAGGCGTTCAATCGTGAAGAAGAAAACATTGACCAGTTCCGGCGCACCAATGCCGCTAACCGCGATGCCAACGTGAGCGCATCGGCTTTTACGAGTGCGCTGAATCCGGTTCTGGAAGCGTTGGGGTATGTGGCGCTAGGGGTGGTGGTGGTGGTGGGCGGCATTTCGGTGCTGCGGAACGAGCCGCTGCTGGGTACGACGGTAATTTCGTTGGGAACGGTATTCGCGTTCCTCGGTTATGTGCAGAACTTCAACCAGCCCATTCAGCAGATCGCGGTGCTGTGGACGAATATCCAGAGCGCGATTGCCGGCGGCGAGCGCATCTTCAACCTGCTGGATGCAAAGATAGATATTTTCGACAAGCCGGGTGCGATTGAGATGCCTGCCATTACCGGCAAGGTGGTGCTGGATAATGTGACCGCCGAATATAAACCGGGCGAACCGGTACTGAAGGGCGTGAATCTCACGGCGGAACCCGGTCAGACGATTGCGATTGTGGGGCCGACGGGCGCAGGTAAGACAACGATCATTAATCTGCTACCGCGTTTCTATGATGTGACGGGCGGCCGGGTTTTGATTGATGGTCATGATGTGCGCGATGTGACGCTGGCGAGTCTGCGCAGTCAGATCGGGATCGTGCTACAAGATACGTTCCTGTTCTCGGATACGGTCACGAACAATATTCGCTACGGCAAGCTGAACGCGACGGATGAGGAAGTCATCGCGGCAGCCAAGCTGGTTTCGGCGGATTCATTCATCGAACGCCTGCCGCAAGGGTACGATACGGTGCTGGGCGAACGTGGCGCGGGTTTGAGTCAAGGGCAGCGGCAGTTGATTGCGATTGCGCGGGTGGCGCTGATGAGTCCCCAAATCCTGATTCTGGATGAGGCGACTTCCAGCGTGGATACCCGTACCGAACGCCTGATTCAGAAAGCGTTCGAGAAGATTCTGGAAGGGCGCACGAGTTTCGTGATCGCGCACCGTTTAAGCACCATTCGCAATGCTAGTCAGGTGTTGGTGCTGAAGGCGGGCGAGGTTGTGGAGCGCGGGACGCACCAAACGCTGCTGGAACAGAAGGGCGCATACTACGATCTGTATATGAGCCAGTTCCGGCGGGAAGAAGAAGCTCCGGCTGTGAACGGGAGCAGCGCACCTTCGCTCCAACCGAGCGCGGGATAAACGGTTCTGGGTACGGCTGAACACAAACGCCCATTTCCTGAGTAAGGAAGTGGGCGTTTGTTGTTTAGTCCATCTGATTTGCGAACCCTGCACAATCCCGTTAGCATTTTGGGGATTGATTCAATCGAAATTACAGAACTTCCATTCAAAGAACTGAAGAAACCGGATAATGTCAAATTTAGAGCAACCTTCGCTGCCCGTGTCGTCTGTTCGCCTGCGCTATCAACTGGCGGTGTTCACGCTGCTACGGACGGTGTTCAATACTTCGTTTCGCATGATCTATCCGTTCTTGCCAGCGATTTCGCGGGGGCTGGGCGTGGGCGTGGAAACGCTGACGCTAGGGATTACGTTGCGTTCGGCGCTAGGGCTGTTCAGTCCCATCATCGGTTCGGTTGCGGATTTGCGCGGGCGGCGTTTTGCCATGCTCGCCGCGACTTCTCTTTTTACAGTCTCAATGTTGATGGTGTTTGTTTGGCCGACCTATATCGCCCTGATTGTAGCGATGGTGCTGACAGGGGCGACAAAGACCATTTTTGAACCGGCGATGTATGCTTATGTGGGTGATCGAGTGGATTACCGTCAGCGCGGTCTGGTGGTGGGATTGCTGGAGTTTGGCTGGTCAGGCGCGTTTCTGGTGGGTATTCCCTTTTCAGGCTGGTTGATGGCGCGTGCTGGTTGGAGCGCCCCGTTCCCGTTTCTGGCGCTGATGGGCGCGGGACTGCTGATGATTCTGTGGCGTGTGCTGCCGCATGATCGCCCCCATCCGACAAAACGATCTTCGCTGCGGGCGGGATTGAGTACGGTGCTGCACAGTCGGGCTGCGCTGGCGGGGTTGGCGATTGGCTTGCTGACCAGTTTGAGCAATGAAGTGGTGAACATCATTTACGGCGTGTGGATGGATAAGGCTTTTGCGCTGGAAGTGGCTTCGTTAGGCGCGGCCTCGGCGGTGATCGGCGTTTCGGAACTGCTAGGCGAAGGGTTGGTGGCGGCGCTGTCGGATCGGCTAGGCAAGAAACGCTCATTGGGCGTGGGGCTGGTGTTATACCTGCTGGCGTGTCTGGCGCTGCCTGCGTTGGGCGGCACGCTGGAAGGGGCACTGGTGGGGCTGTTTCTGTTCTACCTGACGTTCGAGTTCGTGATCGTCTGTACGATTCCCCTGATGACTGAACTTGCGCCTAAAGCACGGGCGACGCTGCTGGCGGCGAACGGCGCAGGGCATTCGCTGGGGCGTATGTTAGGGTCGCTCATCGGGCCGGCGCTGTTTGTGTCCGGCTTGTGGACGAATGCGTTGGTGGCGGTGGTGCTGAATCTGGTGGCACTGGTGCTGCTGTGGGCGTTCATCCATGAGGATGCGCCCCACAAGGCCGGCTAACCGTTGGATTTGCGGGGCAGCGCGGACAGCGCGGCGATATTGCCGATGCCTGACGTGTCCCCGATGGGTTGTTCCAGATAGTGTTGCTTAATCAGGCGGCGGACGGTTTTGCCCGTGCGGGTGCGCGGGAGTTCGGCGACCAGATGCACCCGCCCCGGCTCATACGGTTTGCCGAGTGCTTCGACGATGTGACCGCGCAGGGTGTCCGGCGCGAGTGCTGCGCCCCGGCGCAGCACAACGAAGGCGATGATTTCTTCGCCTTTGAGCGCGTGCGGAATGCCGATGACGGCGGACTCGCGCACGGCGGAGTGCTGGTTGAGGATGTCCTCGATTTCGCCGGGGCCGGTGCGCCGTCCGGCCACTTTCAGCACATCATCCGCCCGCCCCCGATGAAACCAGAAACCATCCTCGTCCACTTCCACGCGATCACCATGCCACCAGAAATGTTCTCCGAATGGAAAATAGGTTTCGAGATAGCGGGTGTCATCCTCGCGCCAGAAGCCGCGTGTCTGAGCCGGTTGCGGCAGGCTGAAGGCCAGATTGCCCTCGTTTCCCGGCGGCAGGGGGCGGCCTTCGTCATCCACGATGAATGCGCCGATGGCGGGTGTTTGCCCCAAACAGGTCGGTTTCTGCGGTTGCGTGAAGGTGGAACTGACGATCTCGGCGAACAATTCGGTGCCGCCGCTGACATTGATGATGGGGATTTGTCCGTCGCGCCAGCCGAAGTACCAGTTCCATGTGTCGGTATCAATCGGTTCGCCGGTGTGCGAGAGCAGGCGTAGGGAACGCAAATCGGTCTGCTGCGGCGCATCCGGCACGGTGGCTTTGAGGGTGCGGAGGGCGGTGGCGGGTGCGCCAAAGACGGTGATGTGATGGTCTTCGATCAGCCGGAACAGGCGCTTTTCGTCGGGATAGGTGGGCGATCCTTCGTACAGCAGCGCCGCCGCCCCGCCGGAGAAAGCACGTAACAGCGGCGCTTGCCCCATCATCCAGCCGAAATCTGTGATCTGGTAGATGACATCGCCGGGGTGCAGATCGTAGACGAGGATGCCAAACTCGGCGGATTTGACGGCTACACCACCATGCACCTGCACGATGCCTTTGGGCTTGCCGCTGGTTCCAGACGAATAGCTCACCATGCAGATTTCTTCGGTGTCGGTGTGGACGGTCTCGAAATGGTCAGGGCGGGCGCTGATGATCTGTGACCAGTGGTGATCTCTGCCCGGTTTCCAGCCTGTTTCGCCGCCCGTGCGTTCGATCATGACGACGGATTGCACGGAAGGGACGGCTGCGAGGGCGCGGTCGAGCGTGGCTTTCAATGGTACTGCTTTGCCGCCGCGATAGAAGCCATCGGCGGTGATGACCATTTTCGCTTCGACATCGTTCAGGCGGAGGGCGAGTGCCTCTCCGCCGAAACCGGAAAACAGCGGAACGACAATCGCCCCCAGTTTATACGCGCCAAACAGGGCGATGACTGTTTCGGGGATGAGGGGCATGAACAAGCCCATCCGGTCTCCGCGCTGGAGGCCGAGTGCGTGCAGGGCGTGGGCAGCGTGGTTGGCCTGCGTGTGCAGTTCGGCATAGGTGAAGCGCCGTCGTGAACCGTCCTCGCCTTCCCAGAGCAGGGCGGGGCGGTCAGCGGTTTGCGGGTTTTGCGCCCATTTGTCCAGCACGTTATGGACGATGTTGATGTGACCGCCATTGAACCAGCGCGGGAAAGGCAGCCCCCGCGAGAGGTCAACGACCTGCGTGTAAGGCTGGTAGAACTGGATGTCGGTAAAGCGGACGAAGGCATCCCAGAACCATGCGGTATCGTGCGATTTTGCCAGCAGCGCCTCGTAAGAGGCCAAACCGTGCTGCGCCATGAAGCGCCCGATAGCGCTGTGGCGAACGATGGTGGGGTCGGGTTGCCAGACGATGGGCGCAGCGGTCATGGGTTATTGTCCTGAAAATGCGTCGCTAAAAAATTCGGACAGGTGGGTGTAGAGGGTTTTTAGATTTTGGGAACGGCCTATTCCATGTCCCTCGTCATCGAAGGTCAACATTTGAAATTCGATGCCCGACTGGTCGAGCGCGGTTTTAACCGCCCGCACATTGTCGGGGGTGACGTTGGGGTCTTGTAGCCCCTGCACGATGAGCAAACGGCCTTTGATGTTGGAGACAAAGTTGATCGGGGATCGCTGGTGGTATTTTTCAGGAATCTGGTCGGGTGTGCCGCCCATCATTTCCTCGCTGTAGGGGCGCAGGTCGGGACGGGTGGTGTGGTAATCCACGACCAGATCAGTCATGCCGCAAATTGGCGCGGCAGCGGCGAGGATGTCAGGCGAGAAGCGGGTGATGGCGCACCATGACGAGTAGCCGCCGTAGGATGTGCCGGTGATGCCGACTTTGCCTTTTTCAGCGATTCCAGCGGCGATGAGGGCTTCAATTCCGGTATGGATGTCGTCCTGTTCGCGTCCGCCCCAGCCATCTTCTTTGATCGCTTCGGTAAAGGTGCGGCTGAAGCCGGTGCTGCCGCGATAATTCGGATCAAAGATGTTGAACCCTTGCGAGACGAAAAACTGGATTTCCTGATCGAATTTATCCTCGTGGTGCCATGTGGGGCCGCCGTGTACGTAGACAATCGTACCCCGTGCGGGGGCGGCGGCGCGGTACAGCCAGCCCTGAATGTCGAGGCCATCCACCGATTTCCAGCGGAAATCTTCGGCCTGTGCGAGATCGGACGCTCCGATGCGGGAACGTTCGTGGACGCGGGTGAGACTTTGGAAGGACTCCGGCTTGAAGTTGAGGAGCGAGAAGCGCACCACATCGGTGATCTGACGGGAGGCATAGTACAGGCCGACCCACGCTTCGCCTTCGACGGGCGCAAGTGGACGCAGATTCCCGCTGATCGCCGGAAAGCGGGTTTCTTCGCCCGTGTCGGGATTCAGCAGGCTGGCATGAACACCGGCTTCGCGGACTTCGTGCAGCACGGCTAAGGTGCTGCCGTGTGGGACAAACGCATGTTCAAAATTGCGCTCTGGATCGTCAATGAGCCAGCGTGTGGAACGGGACGGCAGGTCGTAGATGCCGATTTTGTAGTGGGTATCGGTTTCGGCGCGGAGGAGGATACGCTGCCCATCCGGGAACCATTGTGCCAGCACTTTTTTGTCCGCGCCGAGATTGACGATTTCATGGTCATCTTCACCATCAATCCCCACCAGCCAGAGTTGTAAGCCGGAGGGATGCAGGTCTTTGCGGTGGTAGAGGATGTGTGTTCCGGTGGGATTCAGGCGCGGGACGATGTAGCCGCCTTTTTGCGGGCGGGCGAGGACGGTGCGCTGATCGGTGGCGAGGTCGTGGCGGTAGATGAGCGTGGGTTCGATTTCGTCCCCGGTGTCGGGGTCAATGTTTGCGCCGTAGATCAGCCATTTGCCATTCGGGTGTAATTGCCCGCCGCGAATGAAGTAGTTCGGGTTCGGCTCGGTGAGGGGATGCAGGACGCAGGGCTGGGCGAGGTTGATCTGGAAAAGCTGGTCGCGTTCATTCCCGCCGATGTCCTGCGCCACGATCAGGGATTCGCTGTCCGGCGTCCACGCGATGAAGTAGCTATTTTCTGCGGTGTCGGTCAACTGGATCGGTGGCAAAGCGCCATCCGTGCGTACCGCATACACATCAGTGGTCAGAGCAATTCCAGACCACATCCACGCCACCCATTTCCCATCCGGCGAGACTGATCCGCCGAACAAGCGAGGCAAGGTGAGCAGGGCATCCAGAAATTGGTCAGGAGGGAGGCGGGTATCGGTCATGGATAGTCCTCTAATTCGTTAAGGCGGATACAGGCGGCGCTGTGATGACTATTGATTGATTGTAGTATAGAAAGACGAGAGAATGCTTGAGCAAGGTGTGTTCGGAAATGGGGCAATAGTTCAAAGCTCTCACCCGCTGCCCCTTTCAAGAGTGGATTTTTTATCGGGAAAGGGGATGGGGATGAGGGTTATTGCCCCTAAATCTGAATGCACCTGTTGGCGGTCATTCACTCGATTTGGGGAAGGACGGGGTGCGCCGTAATTTGCCGATGGGATAGATGGAGAGCAGCACGCCGATGACGATGAAAAACCCACCCCAGAGCAGGCTGCTGGTGATTTCCTGATTGAGCAGCAGCACGCTCAACACGCCGCCGACTAGCGGTTGCGCGAAGAAAAACAGCGAGGCGATGGAAGCGTCTACAAGGGCGAACGAGCGATTCCATAGCCACATCGCGCCGGCGGTAGAGACGATGCCCAAGTACAGGATGCCGAGTATCACGCCGCCGTCAATTGTGCCGATGGGACGCGATTGCAGTTCGAGCAGGGCGGCGGGGATGGTGAGGAATAAGCCGCCAACGAAGGCGAAGATGGTGACGACCAGCGTATCCATGCGGGCGCTGACTTTGCGGACGAGTACCGAGTATAAGCCCCACGTCACGGCGGCTACTGTCAGCGCCATATCGCCGAAGAAGGTGGCAGAGCCGAAATCCGCCTTGCTAGGGTCAATGATGACGATTACGCCGATGCTGGCGAGAATAACCGCCGCAATACGCTGGAGCGTGAGTTTTTCGCGCAGGATGAGGGCGGCGAAGATGAGGATGAAGGCGGGGGACGCGCTGGTGACGAGCGATCCGTTGACTGCTGTGGAGCGATCTGTGCCGACGAATTGCGCGCCGACGCTGATGCCGAAGCCGACGAAGCCGACAACGAGCAAGGTGGCGATTTCGCGGTGGGTGGGGAAGCGCAGCGAGTCACGCTTCCACCAGACGATCACGCCGAGCGAGAGTAGGCCGAGCAGCAGGCGAATGGTGAGCAAGGTGAAGGGCGGGATAATCTTCAGCACGACATCGGAGACAACGTACATGCCGCCCCAGATGGCGGCTGCCGTAAGTCCGTAGATGGCTCCGCGTAAGGTGGTGGACATCAGGTGCATTTCCTTCGAGTGGAATACAGCGCGAAACAGCGCCCCGATCAGCCGCGAGCGTGGGCATACTCTAGCACAGGAAAGGCGTGCTTAGCAGGGCATGTATGGCGATCAATTGTTGACTAGCACTTTTTCGATGCGCTCCAAAGCCCAGTCAATATCGTCGCGCTGGATGACCAGCGGCGGGGCGAAGCGGATGACGTGATCGTGCGTCTCTTTGCACAACAGCCCTTCGGCTTTGAGCTTTTCCGCGAAGCGGCGTGCACCGCCCGCCTGCGGTTGGAGTTCGACCCCGATCATCAGGCCACGCCCGCGCACCTCGCGGATATGCTCGCTTTCGATGCGCTGGAGGCGGCCTTTGAGATACTCACCCTGTTCGTGGGCGTTGGCGATCAGTCCTTCGTCTACCAGCACTTTGAGCGACTCGCGGGCAACGGCTGCTGCCAGCGGGTTGCCGCCGAAAGTGGAGCCGTGATCGCCGGGGCGGAATACGCTGAGGATGTCCTGGCGGGCGAGGACGGCGGAGACGGGATAGAAGCCGCCAGAGAGGGCTTTGCCAATGGTAACGACATCGGCCTGTACAGATTCCCAGTCGTTGGCAAAGAGTTTGCCCGTGCGTCCCAGCCCGGTCTGAATTTCGTCCGCGATCAGCAGGATGTTGTGGCGGGTGCAAATATCCCGAATCTGGCGTAAATACCCGTCCGGTGGGATGATGACCCCCGCTTCGCCCTGAATCGGTTCGTAGCAAAACGCGACGGTGCTGGGGGTGATGGCTTGTTCCAGTGCTTCGGCGCTGCCATAGGGAATGCCGACGAAACCGGGGGTGAAGGGGCCAAAACCGTCTTTGTACTGCGCCTCGCTGGAAAAGCTGATGATGGTCGTGGTGCGCCCGTGAAAATTGCCCTGACAGGTGATGATCTCGGCCTGATTCTCCGGTACGCCTTTGACTTTGTAGCCCCTTTTGCGGGCGGCTTTGATGGCGGTTTCGACGGCCTCCGCGCCGGTGTTCATGGGTAGCATCATGTCGAAGCCGCTGAGCTGGCACAACTCCTGCGCCAGCAGCGGAAGCTGGTCGTTGCGGAATGCGCGGGATGTGAGGGGCAGACGGGCGGCCTGATCGGTCAGTGCTTTCAGGATGCGCGGGTGAACGTGACCCTGATTCACAGCGGAATAGGCGCTGAGGAAGTCGAGGTAACGGTTGCCATCCACATCCCAAACCCAGATGCCCTGTCCGCGTTCCAGCACGACATCAAGCGGTTTATAGTTTCGCGCATTGTACTGATCTTCGAGCGCGATGTAGTCCTGTGTATTCATAGCGTGGCCTATCCGAAAGTTATCATGATGCTATTTAGTATAGTCGAGACGGGCTTATGGCGCTGCGAGGGCGGATGTGCCGGTTGAGGATCGGCGGGCGGGCATGTTACAATCGGCGTTGATCCGAACAAATGAACGAGCATAGGTATGAGCGCATCAAAGTCGGCTGTAGTCATTCAGAATTTGCGTAAGACGTATCAGGTTCACGAACGGGAAGCGGGGTTGGGCGCTGCGCTGCGCAGCCTCGTCTCGCGCAAGTCCCGCGATGTGAAGGCGGTGGACTCGATTTCGTTTTCGGTGGACATGGGCGAGATGGTCGGGTTTCTGGGGCCGAACGGCGCGGGCAAGACCACGACACTCAAGATGCTTTCGGGGCTGCTGTACCCTACATCCGGCGAGGCACGGGTGCTGGGTTATGTGCCGTCGCGCCGTGAACGGGCGTTCCTGAGCCAGATGACACTGGTCATGGGGCAACGTAATCAACTGGTGTGGGATATTCCGGCGATTGACTCGTTTGAACTGAACCGCGAGGTCTACCGCGTCCCTGTTGCACAGTACAAGCAGACGCTGGATGAACTGGTGGAGCTGCTCGATCTGGGCAAACTGCTGACTAAGCCGGTTCGCAACCTGTCGCTAGGCGAACGGATGAAGTGCGAAATCGCGGGGGCGTTACTGCACCGTCCGCGTGTGCTGTTCCTCGATGAGCCGACGATTGGACTCGATGTGACCATGCAGCGGCGCATCCGGTTGTTCGTGGCGGAGTACAACCGGCGCTATGGCGCGACGGTGCTGCTCACCAGCCACTATATGGCGGATGTGGAGGCGCTGTGCAAGCGGGTGGTGGTTATTCACCACGGTTCGATCTTGTTTGATGGTGATTTGACGGCGCTGGTGGAACGTTTCTCGCCGCACAAGACTATCCATGTGAAGCTGGCAGACGAGAATCAGGATTTCGGCGCGTATGGTGAGGTGATTTCACGCGAGGAAGGTCAAGTGGTGCTGCGCGTGCCGAAAGCCGATACGGCGCGTGTGACCGGGCAATTGCTGGCGAACATGGAAATTCACGATTTGACGGTGGAAGACACGCCGATTGATGAAGTGATCGAGCAGGTGTTCGCGCAACCGAAGGAAGGCCGCGCATGATCGGCCTGTGGGCGCGGTACTACAGGGCGCAAATCAAGCTGTCATTGGCGGTTCAGTTCCAGTACCGGGTGGCGATGGCGATCTGGATGCTGGATATTGTGCTGTCGCCGATGATCTATCTGGTGGTGTGGACGACGGTGGCGCAGTCCAGCGGCGGCACCGTGAATGGGTTCACACCCTCGGATTTCGCCGCGTACTACACGGTGCTGATGATCGTGCAGCATATCACGCAAATCTGGCATATGTGGGAGTATGAATACCTGATCCGCGAAGGTGGCATGGCACAGCGGTTACTGCGCCCTCTGCATCCGATCAACGAGGATATTTCGCAGAATATCTCGTACAAGATACTGATGCTGATGGTGTTGATTCCGGCGGTGCTGCTGTTCGTCCTGCTGTTCCGTCCGGCGTTCCATACGCCGCTGTGGTCGGCGCTGGCGTTTATTCCGGCGGTGCTGTTGGGCGCGGCACTGGCGTTCGTCATCGGTTGGACGCTGGCGATGGCGGCGTTCTGGACAACGCGCATTGTTGCGATCAACTCGTTGTATTTCACGGCGATGCTGTTTTTCGCGGGTTATCTCGCGCCACTTGATCTTCTGCCGCGCTTCATGCAGATGATCGCGGGGGTGCTACCGTTCCGCTGGATGATGTCGTTCCCTGTGGAACTGGCGCTGGGGCGGGTAGCGCCGGAGGCGGTGCTGGGCGGGTTTGCGGCGCAGGCGTTGTGGATTGTGTTCGGTGTTCTGGTGCTGCGGCGCGTGTGGAAGGCCGCTGTGCGCCGTTTCTCCTCGGTGGGGGGCTAAATGCGCTATTTCAAACTCATCCGGTTGTATTTCCGCATCGGCGTATTGAATGAACTGGAATATCGGGCAAATTTTTTCGTGCAGATATTCCAAACTGTGCTGGGGCTGCTGACCGCACTGGGCGGGCTGGCGGTGATCTTTGAACATACTGGCGATCTGGGAGGCTGGCGTTCGGATGAATTGCTGGCGCTGGTGGGCGTGTATTTCCTTGTGGGCGGGCTGATCGGCTTCGTTATTCAGCCGAGTATGCAGCGGTTGATGATGGATGTGCGGACGGGAACTCTGGATTTCATGCTGACTAAGCCGGAGGATGCTCAGTTCATTGCCAGCATCCGGCAGGTGGAGATGTGGAAACTGGTGGATATCGCACTGGGCGTTGGCCTGCTGGTGGTGGCGCTGGCTCGGTTGGGGCGGGTGATGGATGTGGCGCAGGTGTTGGGGTTCGGCGTGGCGCTGCTGGCGGGCGCTGCGATTGTGTATAGCTTCTGGTTGATGCTGGCGACGCTGGTATTCTGGTTCGTGCGTGTGGACAATATTCTGGTGATCTTCCAGACGATGTACGAAGCGGGACGCTGGCCGGTGACGATTTATCCGGGCTGGATGCAGGTCATGCTGACGTTTCTGGTTCCGGTGGCGTTCGCGGTGACTGTGCCTTCGCAGGCGGTGGTGGGGCGGCTGACGCTGCAAACCCTGCTGGGGGCGCTGGGCGTGGCGGCGCTGATGTTGTTCGTGTCGCGCCGTTTCTGGCGGATCGGGATTCGCCACTATTCGGGCGCTTCGGCTTAATTTTTGAGACCAATAACCCTTACAGGACGGTGCAGCATGATCGCAGGATGGGCGGACTCGGCGCAGCGCGGGTGGTTGCTGGCGCTGGTGGTGGTATGGGCGGTGCTGCTGTTCGGCAGCATGATCGTCGGGCGATGGAATGAGGATGAGTCCAACCGTAGCCCGCTGTGGACGCGGATTGCATCGTCGGTGGTGCTGGTGGTAGCCGCATGGTCAGGCGTGGCGTTCGTGCGCGAGGGCGATTCGGCTCGTTATGCGCTGTTCATCGCGCTCGGCATGACGATGGGGCTGATCGGTGATTTGTTCATGGCGAAGTTGATTCCGATGGAGAATCACGTCCTCGGTGGGATGGGCGCATTCGGGGTGGGACATGTCTTTTACATCACGGCCTTCTTGATGCTGGCGGATAGCCGGGGCTGGGCTGCGCCGCAGATACGCTGGTCGGCGCTGGTGGTGTGGCTGCTGATCGGGCTGGTGCTGTGGTATCTGGTGGTGTTCCGGCCTGCGGACGAACGGAGTGTGCTGCATATCGCCGCGCTACCGTATGCGCTGCTGCTGGCGGCTACTACCGGCTTCGCTACCGGGTTGGCGATTCAGGCAACGGCCTTCTTCCCGCTGGTGGGTGCGGCGCTGTTCCTGTTGAGCGACTTGCTGCTGGCGGCGGGATTGTTCAATGGGCTGCACTTCAAAGGGATTGGTGATGTGATCTGGGCGACCTACGGGTTGGCGCAAATGCTCATCGTCTACTCACTTGGCGTAGCATTAAGCGGGTAAGAATGGCGCGGGTGTCTCACTCTGATAAGCGTATCGCATAGTCACAAGGTTAGGACATGAAGATTCTGGGTTTGCACCACATCACGCTGGTTTGCGCGAATGCCCAACGCACAGTGGATTTCTATGTGCGGGTACTGGGGCAGCGCCTCGTCAAGCAGACGGTCAATTTTGATGACCCCGGTAGCTATCATTTGTATTTCGGGGATGCGACAGGTAAGCCGGGGACGGCGATTACGTTCTTCGAGTGGCCGGGGGCGCGGCGCGGTGCGTTCGGGGTGGGGGGGACGCATCATTTCGCGCTGCGCGTGCGGGACACCGATGGGCTGCTGAAATGGAAGCGGCGGCTGATTGATCTGGGCGTGCCTGTAGACGGCCCGTTTGACCGTCACTATTTTACGTCTATCTATTTCAACGACCCGGATGGCAGCATCCTCGAAATTGCTACCGAAGGGCCGGGATGGACGAGGGACGAGGTGGCGAATCGGCTGGGGATGGAATACCGCGAACCGCCCGCGCAGATGGTGATTAACAACCGGGATGAGATGCGCATTCGGGCGGAGATGTGGTCGGAACCTGTGCCGACGATCACGGCAGACATGGCGCTGATGGAAGGGATGCACCATATCACGGCGATTGGTTCCGATATTGAGCGCACGAACGCTTTTTTCGGCGATTTGCTCGGCATGCGGCGCGTGAAGATGACCTCGAACTTCGATGATCCGAACTCGGCGCACTGGTACTGGGGCGTGGATGACGGTCGCCCCGGCACGCTCATCACCTATTTTGAGCGCGATCCTGCACGGACGCGCCGCGCACAGATGGGCGCAGGCCAGACGCATCATTTCGCGTTGGCGGTGGCCGACGAGGATGAGCAGTCAGAATGGCGGGCACGAATCAGCAAGGCGGGGCTGCGCGTATCCCCGATTATGGATCGGGTGTATTTCCGCAGCATTTACACCAATGACCCTGACGGGCATATCGTGGAACTGGCAACGGTGGGGCCGGGTTTTCTGGCAGATGAGGATGCGAAAACACTGGGTAGCCAACTCAAGCTGCCGCCGTGGTTGGAATCGCAACGCGAGGCGATTGAGGGCGTGCTGGTTCCGCTGGCGGTTCCTGAATGGAGGGCGGCGAGTGAATAACGCGCACGATCCCCATGCGGACGGGGCGCTGTTGACGGCGGGCGCGCCGCTGGAAACGGCTAAAGCGGTGATGGTGATGGCGCACGGGCGGGGCGCATCGGCACAGAGCATTCTGGAACTGGCGGATGCGTTCGGGCAGCCATCGTTTGCGTATATCGCGCCACAGGCCAACGGGCTTACGTGGTATCCGAACAGCTTTCTTTATCCGTTAGAAGCGAATGAGCCGTATCTGTCGTCGGCGCTCAAGCGGTTGGATGCGGTGGTGGAATGGGTGCGTGGACAGGGCTTTGGCACAGAACATATCATGTTGCTCGGTTTCTCGCAGGGGGCGTGCTTATCGCTGGAATACGCGGCGCGTCATGTGCGGCGCTACGGCGGCGTGGTTGGGCTGAGTGGCGGGCTGATCGGCCCTGAAGGAACGCCGCGAGACTATGCTGGAACGCTGGCAGGAACGCCTGTGTTTTTGGGATGTAGCGATACCGATTTCCATATCCCGAAAGGGCGGGTGCTGGAGAGCGCCTCGGTATTCGGGAGGATGGGGGCGGCAGTGACGACGCGCCTGTACCCGAATATGGGGCATGGTATCAACGCAGATGAGGTGGCGTTTGTGCAGGGGGTGATGGCGGCGATATTGTAAGCCGGAACGCTATCTGGCCGTGGCGGGTGTTCTGTTAGGCTTATGCAAATAAACTCCCCTACCCTGTTACGTAGCTGCAATGGTATTCGTAATGAGGTATACAGGGGAGTTTTGTTATGGCTAAAAAATTTTCGATTATCGTTCTTGTGGTGCTGATGCTGACGCTGTTCGGCAGCGCACAGGCGATCACATGGGGCGCACTGGATGGGACTGCTCATCCTTATGTGGTGGGAATCCTCTTTCAACGCCCTGACGGATTGTATAGCTGCACGGGAACGCTGTTGACCCCTTATGTGGTCATCACTGCCGGTCACTGCACGGAAGAAGTCGGGCAGGTGAACTTGGCGACGTGGGTGCGGAACGCGCCTGATCTGGATGCGGTGTACGCCGCTGAACGTCCTGCTTATCCGGTTGGTGCAGCGGGGCGGACGCAGTATTTGAACGCGAAGTGGACAATCGGGCAGGCTGTTCCGCATCCGCAGTATGACGATTATAACCAGTTCCCGTACACCTATGATGTCGGCGTCATTTTGCTACAGACTCCGATTGTTCTGAGCGAATACGGTCAGATGCCAACCCTGCGCCAGTTCGATTTCCTCGATAAGCAGCGCGGCAGCAATAATGGCGACCGCGTGTTCACTTCGGTGGGGTATGGGCGGCAGGAGATCGTGCCGGTGTCTTCGGAAGCCCTGCGGAACGACTGGGTGCGGATGGTGGCTACCTCGTCACTCATCAACACCCGCAGCGCCAACACGGGCGGCGTGAGCTTTATGTATAGCGAGAATCCGGGCGGCGGGAATGGCACGGGAGGCACTTGCTTTGGTGACTCCGGTGGCCCGCAGTTCTATAAGAACACGCGCACGCTGGCTTCGGTCACATCGTTCGGCATCACGGCGCAGTGCAACGGCAACGGCTACAGCTACCGTACCGATATTGCCGAAACGCAAGGTTTTGTCATGCCTTACCTGACGTGGCATCCGTAATTCAGTATCCTTACTGATTTGCTGAATGAAAGAGCGCCTTCCTGCTTTTATAGCAGGGAGGCGTTTTTGTATGGAGCGGTGGGGTTCAAAACAGATGATTGAGTTCATGCTGTTCGCATGGCGTTTGATACTGTTAGGTGAAGGTTGATTGCTTCTACAATGACACTCAATAGGTTTTTGAAACAAGGATAGTTCAACATGTGTGCTGCAAAAGTTGTTCCTTCGGATATTGAAATTGCTCAGAGCGCCCATCTGCTGCCGATACAGCGGGTTGCAGAACAGCTGGGACTTGACCCGGAGACTGATTTGGAGATGTACGGCAAGTACATGGCGAAGATTAATCTGGATGTGCTTGACCGCTTGAAAGACCGTCCGAATGCGAAATATGTGGATGTGACGGCGATGACCCCGACCCCGTTGGGCGAAGGCAAGTCCACGACGCTGGTAGGACTGGGGCAGGCGATGAAGCATATCGGCAAGCGGGGTGTCATCACCATTCGGCAGCCTTCGCAGGGGCCGACTTTCGGGATTAAGGGTGGGGCGGCGGGTGGCGGCTACAGCCAAGTGGTGCCGATGGAGAATTTCAACCTGCACCTGACGGGCGATATTCATGCGATTTCCGCCGCGCATAACCTGATCGCCGCCATGATTGACAACCATTTGCATCACGGCAACGCGCTCAACCTCGACCCGCACCGGATTGTGTGGCGGCGAGTGCTGGATTTGAATGATCGTGCTTTGCGGAATGTGGTTATTGGGCTGGGCGATAAAGAGGACGGCGTTCCGCGTCAAACCGGCTTTGATATCACGGTTGCTTCTGAGATTATGGCGATTCTGGCGCTGACGACCTCGATGGAGGATTTGCGGGCGCGGTTGGGACGGATGGTGCTGGCGTATGACAAAGATAAGAAGCCAGTGACCG
The DNA here is from genome assembly GCA_903864435.1 of uncultured Chloroflexota bacterium. Taxonomy (GTDB): domain Bacteria; phylum Chloroflexota; class Anaerolineae; order Aggregatilineales; family Phototrophicaceae; genus CFX2. The sequence continues at coordinate 18,267 of CAIPFY010000102.1, forward strand.
CCGAGGATTTGAAGGCGGCAGGGGCGGCGGCGGTGTTGCTGCGTGATGCAATCAAGCCCACGCTGATGCAAACGCTGGAAAATACGCCTGCGATCGTTCACTGCGGCCCGTTTGCGAATATCGCGCACGGGAACTCGTCGGTTCTGGGCGATATGATTGCGGTGAAATGTGCGGATTATGTGTTCACCGAGTCCGGCTTTGGCGCGGACATCGGCGCGGAGAAGTTCTTCGACATCAAGTGCCGGGCTTCGGGGCTGCGCCCGAATGCGGCGGTGCTGGTGGTGACGATCCGGGCGCTGAAGGCGCATACAGGCAAATACAAGATCACCCCCGGCAAGCCACTGGATGCCGGATTGACCAGCGAGAACGTGGCAGATGTGGAAGTGGGCGCGAGCAATATGGTGCGCCATCTGGAGAATATGCGGAAGTTTGGCGTGAATCCGGTGGTGGCGATCAATGTGTTCAGCACCGATACGGAACCGGAAATTCAGGCGATCCGCGAGATTGCAACGGCAGCCGGGGCGGTGGGCGTGGCGGTGGCGCGGCACTGGGCAGATGGTGGTGCGGGGGCGGCGGAATTGGCAGAGATGGTGGTGCAGGCTTGCGATCAGCCGAATGATTTCCGCTTCCTGTATCCGGTAGACTGGCCGATCAAGCGCAAGATTGAGACGATTGCAACGGAGATTTACCGCGCTGATGGCGTGGATTATACGCCGGAAGCCGAGAAGCAGATCGAAATGTTCGAGAAGAATGGCTTCGGCGGTGTGCCGATTTGCATGGCGAAAACGCATTTGAGCTTCACCGCTGACCCGACGTTGAAGGGTGCGCCAACCGGCTTCCGGTTGCCGATTCGAGAGGTGCGGGCTTCGGTGGGGGCGGGGTTCATCTACCCGCTGTGCGGTGAGATGCGGACGATGCCCGGGTTACCCAAGAGTCCGGCGGCAGAACGAGTTGATCTGGATGATGAGGGGAATGTGCTGGGGCTGTTCTAAACCTAGCTGATGAACAAAAAACGGGAACTTCGAGTTCCCGTTTTTTTGTTTCGGTGGGTAAGATTACGTCACCAGCGGTAGTTTGACGGTGACGGTGGTGTGCGAGTTTGGCACACTGTCAATGCGCACGGTTCCGTTGTAAATCTGGGTGAGATGATGGGCGATGGTCATGCCCAAGCCCAACCCCTGCTGCTCATAGAAGGCACGCTGGAACTGCATATATGCGCCGATGTTCTGGATTTCAGTTTCGCTCATGCCGCGCCCGTGATCGGTAATGGTGAGCTGTGCCATATTATCGGCTTTGGTCAGTTTGACTTCGACTTTTGTGCCCGCTTTGGAGAACTTGAACGCATTTTGCACCAGTTCTTCGGTGATGGCTTTTAGGTTGTCGCCGAGGATGCGGGCGCTCATCTCTTGCACTTCGAGAACGAGGTCTTCGGCCCGGTTGGCCTCTTTTGCTTTGGCGGTTGCCGCATTTTTGATCTCGGCGGCAGCCTGACAGCGATGGGTGCTGCGCCACCGTTCGATGCGCGGTTGATCGTTGATGGCGAGATTAACCTGTGCGAACATGAGGTATTTTTCGATCAGGTGATGCAGGCGTTCACTTGAATCGTGTATCTGGCGAATCATGGATTGGATTTCGGCATCCGGCATGCCTTCCGTTCCCATCATCAGGAGTTCGGTGTAACCCAGAATGCCGGTGAGGGGCGTGCGCAGTTCATGGGGGAGGGCGCGGGTGATATTGTCGCGCAGGGTGTCAATCTGGGCGGCGAGGGGTTCGGTGATGTCGGATTGACGCTCGAAACGGGCTTCGACGGCAGCCAGCAGTTCGGATGTGGTAAAGGGCTTGATGAGATAATCATCCGCGCCCAGTTCCATGCCTTTGCGCATATCCTGACGTTCGGCTTTGGCGGTCAGGAAGATGAAGGGAGTGCTGGCAAGGTCGGGATTGCTGCGAATCCGCGAGAGTACATCATAGCCATCGAGTTCGGGCATCATGATGTCGCAAATGACCAAGTTCGGCACATATTCGCTGGCGGTATTCACCCCAACAGCTCCGTTGTGCGCACCACGAACATCAAACCCTTCAAGCTCGAGTGTTTCGAGGATGTTTTCCAGAATTGTTGGTTCGTCTTCTACCACTAGAATCTTACGGTTCATGGTGTTCGATACTCCAAACGCCAGCATCTCATTAAATCACTGGCTCTAGTATTGATTGTAGAACAATCTGAAGAAATTAAGCATAAAGAACACATTTGCAACACGGGTCGTGCTGGCAAAAACATTAACCCAATAGATCAGTAGGTTCTTTCTCTATGGTGAGTCGTGCAAGGTGTTCTATAATTCATCCAATCGTTAAAAATCACCTGTCGTCAGCAAAGGGCTAACTTCTTGAGAACCGTCATCGCATTTAATGATCGCTGGTTGTATCGCGCTGAGGATGTTTCTTTGTCCATACCGGACGACCAGTTTCTATCCGTCAACCTTCCACATACCAATATAGAACTACCATACCACAACTTCGACAATTCTGAATATCAATTCATCTCAACCTATCGCAAACGTTTTCAACTACCGGAACCCCGTAAGGGACGCCGGGTATTTTTGGACTTTGCAGGTGCGATGATGGCCTGTGAAGTGTTCGTGAACGGGCGAAAAGTGGGCGAGAATGAGGGTGGATTTACCCCGTTTTCGTTCGATATTACGGATATGCTCAAGGATAACGCGGAAAATGTGGTTCAGGTACGGTTAGATTCGACAGAACGCCCGGATATTCCTCCGTATGGTTTTGTAGTGGACTATCTGACTTTCGGCGGGATTTACCGCGAGGTGAATCTGCGTTATGTGGAACCATGCCATATTGAGCGCGTGTTTGTTCGTTCGCAGCAGGTGTTGACTGAACCGCGTCTGGAAGCGGATGTGTTTGTGGTCAATCAGGGCGGCGTGCCGGATGCGCTGTCGGTCAGGGCGGTTCTGCTTGATCGCAGCGGGGCGCAGCTTGCCCGCGCAGAAGGTTCTGTGCTGGTGCAAGCGGGTGAAACCAAAACGGTGACAGTGGATTTTGGTCGTTTGCCGGCAGCGCAATTGTGGTCGCTGAAGAATCCGGTTTTGTACCATGTTCAATTTACCCTGATGAACAGCGCGGGTGAATTGGATGCTGAGGGGACGCGGTTTGGATTCCGCGAGGCGGAATTCCGCAAAGACGGCGGTTTCTATCTGAATGGCGAACGGGTGAAACTGCGCGGATTGAACCGGCACCAGACCTATGCTTATATTGGCGCGGCGGCTCCGGCGCGGCTTCAGCGCAAAGATGCGGAAGTTGTGAAATATGAACTGGGCTGTAACATTGTGCGCACTTCGCATTATCCCCAGTCTACTCATTTTCTGGATCGGTGTGATGAAATCGGCCTGCTGGTATTCGAGGAGATTCCGGGCTGGCAGCATATTGGCGACACGGATTGGCAGGGTATCAGCTTGCGCGATGTGCAGGTGATGATTGAGCGCGATTGTAATCATCCCGCCATCATCATGTGGGGCGTGCGAATCAACGAGTCACAGGATAACGAGGCGTTCTACCGCGCCACGAACGCGCTGGCGCATCAACTCGATCCTAGCCGTCCGACGGGCGGCGTGCGCTATTTCCAGAACAGTCAGTTCCTCGAAGATGTGTTCACCTTCAACGACTTCTCTAATTCGGTGCAGGAGCCGCAAAATATTCCGCATCTTGTGACCGAGTTTAACGGACACATGTATCCCACGAAGACATGGGATCAGGAAGAACGCTTGATTGAACACGCGCTCCGCCATGCCCGCATTCAAGATAAGCAGATGGGGATGGCGAATGTGGTGGGCGCGATTGGTTGGTGCGCTTTCGACTACAACACCCACCGCGAATTTGGTTCCGGGGATCGCATTTGTTATCACGGCGTAATGGATATGTTCCGGTTGCCGAAGTACGCCGCGTATTTCTACGAGAGCCAGATTGACCCCGAAGATAAGATCGTGCTGCGGGCGGCTACGGTCTGGTCTATGGGAGATCGCAGCGGCGGCGGAAATGACCCGCTGGTGATTTTCTCGAATTGCGAGGAAGTCGAACTCTATATCGGGGATAACCTGTTCGGGCGTTTCAAGCCGGATCGCGTTCAGTTCCCGAACCTGAAGTATGCCCCGTTCCAGATCGCGGGTATCCAGTTGTGGATGACGTGGGGGCAGAAGGTGACAGATTTGCGGGTGGTGGGCTTCATCAATGGCGCGGCGGTGGCGGAACAGCGCATTTCGGCGCATGGCATTCCGCATGCGCTGGTGCTGGAACCGGATGATGTGGAGCTTCAGGCCGACGGCGCGGATATGACGCGGTTGGTGTTCCGAATTGTGGATTGCTACGGGAATCGGCTGCCGTATGCCATTCAGCCCGTGCAGTTTGAGATTGATGGCCCGGCTGATCTGGTCGGAGAAAACCCGTTTGCGCTGGTGGGCGGACAGGCGGCGATGTACGTGCGGGCGCAGAGCGAACCCGGCGCGGTGACGATTCGGGCGACGACAGCGCGGCTTGATCCGGTTTCGGTGACGATTCACACCATCAAAACATGACCGATTTCCCGCTGGAGACTGATTCCGATCGGTTTCCAGCGACTATAATGAAAGATAGAAAGGTCTCAGGGGAACCTTATGTCTCGATATATCCTTGCACTCGATCAAGGCACTACTTCTTGCCGTGCGATTCTGTTTAATCGGCAAGGGCACATCGTCGGCGTTGCACAGCAGGAATTTCCGCAGATTTACCCGAAACCGGGATGGGTAGAACATGACCCGGAGGCTATCTGGAGCGCACAGATTGCAGTGGCGCGTTCGGTGCTGGCGGCGAATCAGGTCAGCGCCGGGGACATTGACTCGATTGGCATTACCAACCAGCGGGAAACCACTATGGTTTGGGATCGGGACACTGGCAAGCCGTTGATGAATGCGATTGTGTGGCAAGACCGGCGCACCGCTGGCCTGTGTGACACGCTGAAGCGCGAAGGTTTTGACCGGGTGATCCGCGAGAAAACGGGGCTGGTGACGGATGCCTATTTTTCGGGGACGAAAGTGGCATGGATACTGGATAATGTCCCCGGCGCACGGGCGCTGGCAGAGGCTGGCAAATTGGCGTTCGGCACGGTGGACAGCTTCCTGATCTGGCGGCTGACCGGCGGACGGTTGCATATCACGGATGTGAGCAATGCCAGCCGGACGCTGTTGTATGACATTCACGAAGGTGCGTGGTCAGAGCCGATTTTGCAGCGGTTGAACATCCCCGCCTCGATGCTGCCGCAGGTGGTTCCGAGCAGCAGCGTGTATGGCGAGACGGTGGCGGAGTGGTTCGGCGTGCCGATCCGGTTGGCGGGTATCGCTGGCGATCAGCAGGCGGCGACCTTCGGGCAAGCCTGTTATCAGCCGGGGATGGCGAAGAACACGTATGGAACGGGTTGTTTCATGCTGATGAACACCGGCAGCGCAGCCCGCGAGTCTGCTCATCAGATGCTATCTACTATCGGCTGGCGCGTAGGCGATGAACCGGTGCAGTACATGCTAGAAGGTAGCGTGTTCATCGGCGGGGCGGTGGTGCAATGGCTGCGCGATGAGATGAAGATGATCGGCAGCGCGGCGGAAACTGAGGAAATTGCCCTGAGCCTGAAGGATAACGGCGGCGTGTATGTTGTGCCGGCATTCGTGGGGTTGGCTGCGCCGTACTGGGATTCGTATGCGCGTGGGACGATTGTCGGGCTGACACGCGGTAGCGGACGCGCTCAGATCGTGCGGGCATCTCTTGAAGCGATTGCCTATCAGACGCGGGATGTGCTTCAGTCTATGCAGGCGGATTCGGGATTAGAACTGCAAGCCCTGCGTGTGGATGGCGGCGCGGTGCAGAATAATTTCCTCATGCAGTTTCAGGCGGATATTTTAGGGGTTCCGGTGGAACGCCCGGCGGTGACGGAGACGACGGCGCTGGGCGCGGCGTATCTGGCGGGGCTGGCGACGGGCTTCTGGTCGTCACAGGCGGAAATCGAGGCGCAGTGGGTGTTAGAGAAGCGGTTCGAGCCGCAGATGTCCCGTGATGAGCGAGACTCGTTGTACGCGGGTTGGCAGCGGGCAGTGGCACGGTCGAGGGAATGGGAACAGGCATGAACCGGCCACTCCTTGTGGCGGGGCTGACCAATCTGGAAACCACGCTGCAAATTGACTCGTTCCCACTGGGCTACAGCCCGGTTCATTACCCGTTTTTTGGCGTGCAGAGTGCCGTTTCGGGCGTGGGCTACAACGTGGCAAAGGCGCTGACCGTGCTGGGACAAGCGGTGCGGTTTGCATCGTTGATCGGGCAAGATGCGGTAAACGGCGTGGTACTGGCGGCCTTGAAGGATAGCGGGATAACGTCGGAGTATGTGCTGAACACGCTTGCACAAACCCCGCAGTCGGTGATTTTGTATGACCGGAATGGCAACCGGCAGGTGCATGTTGATCTGAAGGACATTCAGACGCAGGCGTATCCGCAGACGGCGTTTGAGCAGGCGTTGGCGGGGTGCGGGCTGGCTGTGTTGTGTAATGTGAATTTCACACGCGCTTTTCTGCCGTTGGCGCGGCGCATGGCGATTCCGATAGCGACGGATGTTCATGCGATTTCGTCTCTGGATGATCCGTATAATGCCGACTATATGGCGGCGGCATCCATTTTGTTCATGAGCCACGAAATGCTTCCCTGTTCGCCTGAAGAATGGGTTCGGGAGGTGATGCACCGTTATGGCACGGAAATTGTGGTCGTGGGGTTAGGGGCAGAGGGGGCGCTGCTGGCGGTCAAACGAGATGATTTTGTGGGGCGTATCCCCGCTGTGCGCCCGCGTGTGGTTGTGAACACCATTGGCGCGGGCGACGCTTTATTTTCAGCTTTTGTCCATACTTATGTGCGGACAACTGATCCGTATCTGGCAATCCGCAAGGCTGTGGTGTTCGCAGGGTATAAGATTGGTGCGAAGGGCGCAGCCGAAGGGTTTTTGCGAGATACGGAATTAGATGATCTAGCGGCCGGTATGACCGCATGAATTTGTGAAGGAGATTGAACATGTCAAGACGTGAAGTATGGGAGTCTCTGCGGCAAAACCCGGATGTTTCAGTGTTGATCGTCGGCGCGGGCATTAACGGGATTGGTACGTTCCGTGATCTGGCGCTGCAAGGTGTGGATGTGCTGCTGGTGGATAAAGGCGATTTTTCCAGCGGGGCGAGCGCGGCATCCTCTCACATGCTGCACGGCGGCATTCGCTACCTCGAAAATGGTGAGTTCCGGCTGGTGCGGGAGGCGCTGACCGAACGCAACCGGCTGATTCAAAATGCGGCGCACTATGCCCGCCCGCTGCCCACGACGATCCCGATTTTTAGCTGGGTTTCGGGATTCTTGAATGCGCCGCTGAAGTTCCTGAACCTGCGCGATAAGCCTTCGGAACGCGGCGCGGCGGTCATCAAGATCGGGTTGATTTTCTACGATTGGTTCACACGCGGTCAGCAAACACTGCCGGTACATCAGTTCTTCTCCAAAGCCGAGTCGTTGAAACTGCGCCCGGCTATGAACCCGGATATTGTCTGCACAGCCACCTACTATGATGGCGCGTTACCGCAACCGGAACGCCTGAGCGTGGAACTGATTCTGGATGGTGAGGCGGATTACAGCGGCGCACGGGCGCTGAACTATGTGGCGCTTCAGGGTGCGTCTGGCGATGGGGTTATCTTGCGTGATGAAGTGACGGGCGAGACGATCACCGTGAAGCCGAAGGTGCTGGTGAACGCGGCTGGCCCCTGGATTGATGTGGCGAATCAGGCGATGGGGCGAAAAACGCACTTCATCGGCGGCACGAAGGGGTCGCATCTGGTGGTAGATCATCCTGATCTGTACAAGGCGGCTGCCGACAGCGAAATCTTCTTCGAGAATAAGGATGGTCGTATCTGCCTGATTTTCCCGCTGCTGGATAAGGTGATTCTGGGGACGACAGACATCCGTGTGGATGATCCCGAAAAGGTGGAATGCACCGAGGATGAGGTGGACTACATGCTGAATCTCGTGCGGCATGTGTTCCCGGACATTCACATTGATCGTTCGCACATCGTTTTTCGCTTCTGCGGCGTGCGGCCTTTGCCTTCGAGCGATGCCTCGCGCACAGGGGCGATCAGCCGCGATCATAGCATTCGCGTGATCGAGCCGGGGTCGGGGCTATCGTTTCCCGTGTTGTCGCTGGTGGGCGGGAAGTGGACGACCTATCGCGCATTTGCCGAGCAAACGGCGGATGCGGTGCTGTCGCGGCTGAACCGTACCCGCAAGGCGGATACGAAGTCGGTGGGAATCGGCGGCGGCAAGGGCTTCCCGAAAGAATCGGCGGCGCAAAAGGCGTGGGTGACGGAGACGGCTTCTAAAACGGGCGTGGCTGCTGCCCGTGTGGAAACGCTGTTCCGGCGCTACGGCACAGGCGCGGCGGTGGTGGCGGCATTCTGCGCGAAGGAAGCAGATGCGCCATTGCGTTCAAACCCGGATTACAGCCGTCGTGAGGTCGCCTATCTTGTCCATCAGGAGAAGATTGTGCATCTTGAGGATTTGGTTCTGCGGCGCTCGCTGCTGGGGATGCTGGGCTTCGTCACAGGCGATTTGCTGCAAGAGACTGCGGCAATCCTCGGTGCTGAACTGGGCTGGTCGGCAGAGCGCGTGCAATCCGAAGTGACGGATTGCGCGAATTTGCTGCACAAGCGGCACGGCGTTCCGGCGGAGCGCCTCGCCATCCGTTCGTAAACGTTGGCACGTTCGCAGGGGGTGGCCGGCCTTCGGTCATCCCCTGTGATGTGTACGGGCGTTGATTTTTGCTGGATGTACGTCCCTTCCATTTGTGCAAAATGATCGAGACGGGTTGACAGGTATCGCAATCCTGTCTATCCTATAGTTAAGGGCTTAACTACAGGTGTTTTTTTGACAAGCCCTTTTTTTGGGTGGTGAGAGTTAACCGCTTAACTATTGACTGTTTTTCACGTACAGGTTATTGATGCCAACCTTACAGGATGTGGCACATCGTGCAGGTGTTTCCACTGCAACAGTGTCCAAAGTCCTCTCCAACACACCCTATTTCACCGACCAGACCCGCGCCAAAGTGATGCAGGCGGTGGAAGAACTGGGCTACGTTCCTCATCTGGCAGCGCGTGCTTTGTCGAAGGGGAAAACGCGCATTATCGCCGTTGTATTCCCTTACCTGTACGACACACTTTTCAGTGATCCGTTGGTGCTGCGGATACTGGAAGGGATTGAGAGCGAGACCAGCCGGCAAGGGTATAACATCCTGTTGAGTACCCCTCGTTTGAATGCACGCGGCCCCGATTCGCATTACAAGCAGCTCATTCAAAGCGGCTACATTGACGGCGTGATCGCGCTGGATAACGTACCGTTCGCTTCCGTGCTGGACCCGGTACGCAAACGGGGTATTCCTGCCGTAGCAATTGGCTATTACGGGACTGATTTTCGGGTGGTTAGCGATGATGTCTCTGGCGGATTTCAGCTGATGACTCATGTGCTGGGATTAGGCCATCGGCGCGTGGGCATTATCACCGTCCCGTTCAACATTCATTATTCCATTCAGCACCGCATTGCCGGTTTACGGGCAGGCGCTGAAGCAGTCGGTGTGGATTTCGATGCATTCCCGCAAGTGGACGGTGATTTTTCCACCGATAGCGGGGAAGCGGGTGCGGCGAAACTGCTGGATGCGCATCCAGATTTGACCGCGATTATCAGTTTGAATGATCGTATGGCAATGGGGGCGATACTGGCCGTTCGTAATCGTGGACGCGAAGTGCCGCGTGATGTCACCATCGTGGGGTACGACGATATTCCGATTGCCGCCACGATTTCGCCTCCGCTGACCACGATTGACCAACAGGCGCCCGAACTGGGACGTTCCGCGATGCGGATGCTTCTGGATGTTTTTGGTAATCATTCCCCTGAGTTGGTGAAAATGCCCACTCGTCTCATAGTTAGGCAGTCTTCGGCAGCGCCCGCTCGCTGGCGGGAGGAGGTGGCGACCCATCACGATTCAAGGTGAGTCCGTTGCGGTTTGTAATATTTTACCAAGTGATAGTCTGAGGAGTGTTGAAATGTCTAAGCGTAGTATGTTGGTTGTATTGCTGGCTGTTTTCTTGTTGTCGCTTTCTGTTCCCCTTATTTCTAACGCGCAAGAGGATGTAGCTCTGCGTTGGCGTACCCGTCCCGACAATCAGGCTGAAATTGACCTGTATCAGTCGATCAGCGATTCGGTTGATGCGGGATGGGATGGGGTGTCGTTGGCCTATGAACCGGGCGGCACGGAAGGTGGCGGCTATTCGGCTACGCTTCTGACGGAAGTGGCGGCTGGTACGGCTCCTGATGTGTTCTGGATTCCGGGCACCGACATCGCCACCTTTGCTTCGGCAGGCGCGATTCTGAATCTGTCCGATCTGGCTACTGCCGCAAGTTTCGATATGAGCGTGTTCTATCCGCAGCAGGTTGCTCAGTTGACCTTCAACCCGGAAACCAAGACCAACGAAGGCGCACTGTGGGGCATGCCGCGTGATGCTTCGGCGATGGTTCTCTACTACAACGCCGATCTGTTTGATGAAGCAGGTGTGGATTATCCTGAGAAGCAGATGGCTGATGGTAAGTGGGACTGGGAAGGCTTCAAGGCCACCGTGGAAGCCATTTCCGGCCTTTCGACTGCCGATAATCAGGTTTACGGTTTCGGTATGAATAGCTGGTGGGCGAACTGGTTGCTGTGGATTAACGCCGCCTACGACAGTGGCTACAACAACTATTTCACCGCTGACCAGTCCGCCTGTGGATTGAATGGCACGCCGACCACCGAAGCGATGTCGTTCATGCAGGAACTGTATGTGAACAACTGGGCCGTTCCGTTTGGTCAGGACAGCGAGCCGCCGTTTGTGTCTGGTAATGTGGGTATGTTCATGAATGGTCGTTGGGCGACCCCGAACAATATCAAGAGCCTCGGCTTCAACTGGAATGCGGCTGAAGTTCCTGCTGCACCGAATGGTGCGCGTAGCAACTGGCTGTTCTGGGGCGCGTATGTGGTGAATGCCAATACCGCACACCCGCAGGAAGCCTTTGATCTCCTGTCCCGTTTGACCAGTGTGGAAGTGCAGTCGCAGGTGACGGCGCTGGGCGCGAATATCCCCAGCCGCGCAGGTGAAGATGCGGTGAACGCTTTCCTCGGCAGCCTGACCGATGTCAAGCCTGATCTGAATAATCAGGCGTTCGTCAATGGGCTGGCTTATGCGGTTGCCGAAGCGCCGCTGTGGACTGCGAACTTTGGCGATATTGACAGCGTGGTCAATGCTGAAGTGGGTAAGGTGATGAGCGGCGATGCGACGCCCGAAGACTTTACCGCAACGGTTTGTGACGCAATGGCTCCCTTCTTCCAGAAGTAAGGCGAGTTCGTCTTCAAAGGGGAGCCAGCAAGTCTGGCTCTCCTGCTTTTAGCGGAGTACAGTCCCTTGTGCTTCGATTAGTGAGCGGAGGTCTGCAATGGCTGTAACGTCTCGGTCAATGGGTGCGTCACAACCGGAGTCTGGAAAGGCTCTGCCGGCTTTATACGTGATTATGGTTTGGCAGGTGCTGGTTGGGGGCGGGTGTTTGTATGTTGCCAGCCAGATTCTGCAAATAGAGCGTATTTTTAATCTTGGAAATTTTGTCCAGATATTCCTCGCAGGGGTGTTTACACTGATTGCTGCTGCGAGTTTCTTTTCGGCCTATCGCCTCTATCAAATCAATGGGACAGGGCGCTTGCTGGCGATGGGGATTGATTTTACGGGCATGGTACTGGCACTGCTGTACCTCGGTCACATCACTGGATTGTATCTGGGATTGGACACGCTGGCTGATGGGTTGTATCGCAGCCTGAGCTGGTTGTGGGGTATCGCGCTGGGGTACATGGTTTTATGGTTGAGTTGGCGTTTCCCAGAGGGTAATCTCATTCGGAAGTATGGAGGCTATGCCGGTCTTGGGGTGATGGCGGCCTGTGTGGTCATCATCTTGTTGACCTCCGGCTTGCTATTGAACGGCATTAGCGCACTGGTGACAAATATCCTGCGGGTAGATTCGATCATTGTGATCGTTGTCGCCGTGATCTTTGGCATGGCATCGGCCTATCTGCTGCGTAAGGGCGATGTGTTTGGCGAAACCACCTCTCAGCGCGACACATGGCAGGGGTGGCTGTTTTTGATGCCCAATTTTGTGAGCTTTGTGCTGTTCTTTGCCGGCCCCTTGCTGCTGTCGTTCTATTTGAGTTTTACGGATTACAACCCTGCGCAACAGAATCCTGCGCAATTCGTTGGGCTTTCCAATTACACTCAAATGTTGAGCTTGAGCATTGGGACGCTGCAAAATTCGGAACAACGTGGCGCAGAGGTTATCGCTGAAGGACATGCGGAACTGACCCGTTTCACGATTGGCGACAGTACGATTGTCATCGGTGCGCGTGATACGCTGTTCTGGTACAGCCTATTCAACACATTCAACTACTGTTTGTTTTTGCTGGTGTTCAGCATTCCACCCGCGTTGGGATTGGCGATGCTGTTGAATTCAAAAATGCCGGGTATGAAGTTCTTCCGGGCAGTCTTTTTTATCCCTTCCATCGCGGCTGTGGTGGGTGTGGCCTTGATCTGGCAGTGGTTGTATGACCCGACCATCGGGTATATCAACTATGCCATTCTGCAAGTGGTCAACTTCATCAATGGTCTGTTTGGAAGCCAGATTGCCGACCCTGCGGTTAAGTGGCTGACCGATGAGCGCATCCTGATGCTCTCGGTCGTCATTATGGCGGCATGGCAGGTTATCGGCTTCAACTCCGTGATTTTCCTAGCCGGTTTGCAAGGGGTACCCCGTGAACTGGTTGAAGCGGCTACTGTGGATGGCGCTAACCGTTGGACACGCTTCCGTAAGATCATCCTGCCGCTGCTTGGGCCGACCACGTTTTTTGTGACCATTACCACGTTGATCGCAGGGCTTCAGGCTTTTGCCGAACCGTTTTCGTTGATCGGCGAGAATAATCCATCAACGGCAAAGCTGACGAGTGTGTACTATTTGTATAATCTCGGGTTCAGCAATTTTCGGATGGGATATGCGTCGGCGGTGGCGTGGGTGGTGTTCATCGCCATTTTTATCGTGACAATCCTGCAATTTCGCTTTTCGTCCAGCAATCGCGCTTACAGTGATTAGGGAGGTTTGCACATGGCAGCCAATGCCCAAACTGCGGCTCGCGCCCGAACCGCTGCACAGCTCGATCGGTTGTTGAAGATTCGGACGTGGGTGATCCGAATCCTTGTTTACTTTTTGCTGTCCTTTGTTGCGTTTTTGATGTTGTTTCCCTTTCTGTACATGTTCTTTACGTCGTTGAAGAATACGCAAGATGTATTTCATGCGCCGCCTCGTCTGATGCCTTATAGCGCAACAACGATGTCCATTAATGGCGAAGATGTGATGGTTTACAACTTTGTTCTTGAGGGTCAAGAACACAAAATGGTTGTTGACCAAGAGACAGGTAATGTTCCATTCGGGTTCTTCACAACGGCTGAGGAGATAAATGCTGCCGATCCACAATCCACAGCGAATGTGCGTCAGGTCAAGCTGGCTGATGTGGTGGATACTGGACGCGAGGAAACGGTGGGTGGCGAGAGCTTCCCGGTTTACAGTGTAAGCGTAGATGGTCAGTCACAAGATTTGTTGATGGCTTATCGGCGCGGATTGAAGCGTTTTGTGGATGTGAATGATCCCAGCGTGGAAGTGTTTGCCGTCGAACGCACCGCGCCTGTAGATGAGTATGTGGACCCGCAATTTGGCAACTACAATTCGGTGCTGCAACTCAAGAACCTTGATCGCGCCCTTATCAACACCTCGGTTGTGACGCTTCTGGTCACTGTGGGGCAGGTAACGACTTCACTGTTGGGCGGGTATGCGTTTTCTCGAATTCAGTTCCGGGGACGTGATAAGTTGTTCCTTGTCTATCTAGGAACAATCATGATCCCGTTTGTGGTGCTTATCATCCCGTTGTACCAATTGATGGTTATTATCGGCTGGCAGGGGAAAATCGCCGCGCTGGTCTTGCCTTGGATTTTTACTGCCTACGGTACATTTCTGATGCGGCAGTTTTTTATCACCATTCCGAAGGAGCTAGAAGAAGCCGCACTTCTGGATGGGTTGGGGCGGTTCGGGATTTTGTGGCGCATCTTTGTGCCTTTGAGTGGCCCCGCGATTGCGACACAGGCCATCATCACGTTTCTATATGCGTGGAACAGCTTTTTGTGGCCGCTGGTCATTATCGGTGATGCCAATACGGTCAATCATGTGGTGACGCTTTCTTTGCGACAGCTTAAGACGGCGGCTGCTGCCGAACCGAATCTCGTCCTGACGGGTGCAGCAGTGGCGATTTTGCCGCCGCTGGTCTTGTTCCTGCTGGCACAGCGGTATTTTGTGGAGGGGATTGCCAACACGGGCTTGAAATAGGTCGTCGGGTGTTTGGGTGTTCTAGGGCGAGTCATTGCACTCGCCCTTTTTGTTTTTCGTTAGGATATTCGTCATGTTTGGCTACAGGCACTTCGCACGGCCTTATAATAGATTATTGCTGTGCTGAACAGGTGGTCAGGATGATAAGAGTTTTTGTGCTGGTTGCGCTGGTTGTATTGAGTGGGTGCGCTCTTGGTGAAACCGCCGGGAACAGCGCCCCATCTGGTTTTCCGGGGAATCCGGTTGTCCGCAACCGCGATTGGACGCCTTCGCTTAAGGAGTTTAGCGGCGTCTCAATGGTATTTGTGCCAGTGGGGTGCTTCAGAATGGGGAGCGAAATTGGCGATCCTGACGAAAGTCCGGTGAGTGTTTCTTGTATCGAGCAGCCTTTCTGGATAGATCGAACAGAAGTGACCAACGCGCAATTTTTGCAGTTTAACGGCGTGGCGGAACAGCCGTCCGCGTGGTCGGATTTAAATCGCCCGCGTGTGAATGTGCGCTGGACGGAGGCGCGTGACTTCTGTAAAGCGCGTGATGCGCGATTGCCAACAGAGTTGGAGTGGGAATGGGCGGCACGAGGCCCCGATAGCCGCGAGTATCCTTGGGGGGATACGTGGCAACCGGACGCGCTGGTGCAGCCGGAAAATGCGAACGCGCAGACTGCGCCGGTGGGTAGCCGACCCGGTGGTGCATCGTGGGTAGGGGCGCTGGATATGGCGGGGAATGTGTGGGAATGGACAAGTACCCTTTACGATGGATTTATTTATCCGTATTTTCATGATGACGGACGCGAGACCCCGAATAATGTGACCTCTCAGCGCGTCATCCGGGGCGGATCGTGGTACGACATTACCGATCCGTTTTATGCACGGGCTGCGAACCGGGGACGGATGGGTGCGGACATGCAGAATTTCAACGTGGGGTTGCGCTGTGCCCGCGATTTCTAGGCGGATTATGCTATACTCGCCAGACGATAACCGTCGGACAACCTTTTAGGAATACTCTCATGCCCACGATTGATGAACAAGTTGATCTCCTGATGTCGGGTGCCGAATATGGCGATCCGCAGACGAAGGAAGCGATGCGCCGTGAACTGCGCGAGCGTTTGATCGAAGCGGAAAAGGCGGGACGGCCTTTGCGCGTGTATTGCGGCTACGATCCGCGCACGGCTGATTTGCATCTCGGTCATACCATCACCATGCGTAAGTTGCGCCAGTTTCAGGAACTCGGTCATGATGTGACGTTCTTGATTGGCAGTTTCACCAGTTTGATTGGCGATCCTTCCGATAAGGATAAGGCACGCGATCAACTGACGCGGGAACAGGTGGAAGTGAATGCCCGTACCTACTCGAATCAGGCGTTCAAGATTCTCGACCCGAATTTAACCCGCGTGCGGTTCAATGATGAATGGCTGTCCACGCTGGATTTTGCTGACATCATCCGGTTGGCGAGCAACTTCACGGTGCAGCAGTTCCTTGTGCGCGAGAACTTCAAGAAGCGGCTGGATGCGGGCGAGCCGATTTACTTGCACGAATTGTTCTACGGCTTGATGCAAGGCTACGACGCGGTGGCGCAGGAAACCGATGTGCAAATCGGTGGGCAGGATCAGTTGTTCAACATCCTTGTTGCGGGGCGTAAGCTGCAAGAAGGGTTAGGGCAGCGTCCGCAGGTGGCGATCATCATGGGCGAAAGCCTGCCCGGTACCGATGGCGAAATCAAAATGAGCAAGAGCCTCGGCAACCACATCCCGATTCTGGCGGAACCTTGGGATATGTTCGGGAAGGTGATGAGCGTGCCGGATAAGGCCATGCCTATCTACCACAAGCTGATTCTGGGGTGGTCGCCTACTGAGGTGGTTCAGTTGGAGAAGGAACTGGCTTCTGGCACGCTGCATCCGAACGAAGTGAAGATGAATCTGGCACGGAAAATCGTCACGATTTTCCATAGCGCAGAGGCCGCTGATGGCGCACAGAAGCGGTGGGACGAGGTTTTCCGCAGTCATGGGGGTATCCCGGAAGATATTCCCGAAGAAGTGCTGGCGGAGGCCGAAAAAGTGGTGGATATTTTGCGGCGGCTGAACATGGTCGGCAGCGGCGGCGAGGCCAAGCGCCTGATGCAGCAGAACGGCGTGCGCTTGAACGAGCATCCGGTGACGGACGCGCAGGCCAGTGTGACACTGGATATGCTCCCAGCGGTGTTACAAGTGGGCAAGCGCAAGTTTGTGCGGTTGGTGGCGAAAGCCTAGCGTAACCGCAGGTGATGCGATGAGGCAGGTTCGCTTTTCAAACCGGAAAAGCGAACCTGTTTTTTTAGCGACCGGGGGGCGTGTAAAACAGCAAGAACATCCCCATGATGCACAGCAGAACGAGCATAAAACGCTCGAAGATGACCGGATTAATCCACTTTACGAATTTGCGCCCCAACCACACCCCGACAGGAATAATGGGCAGCGCCCACAAGATGCTGAGGATGTCATTTGTGGTCAGCACACCGGTGATAAACACCCCCGGCAGCTTGAGCGCATTCACAATGGCAAAAAAGAGCGTGGTTGTGCCGATGAATACCAGCGGCGTGACTCCCTGTAGCAGCATGTAGGCGGTGAAGGGCGGCGCTCCGACATTCGCCAGCGCCGACCCGAAGCCGGATGTCCAGCCTGCCAGATAAGCATGCCAGTCGCGGTGCTGGTACTGGACGGTGTTCAAATGGTCATTGATGAGCTTGAAGATGACGACGGCCAGCGTGAAGGCGCCGAGGATGCGCCGAAACAACATGTCTTGATCTTTGAGCGCACCGAGTAGGATGCTGCCCATAATCACGCCGAGTACACCCATCGGCAGCATGAGCTTGACGATCTTGATGTCCCATGTTTTCCAATAGCTGCGGAGCGCGAAAATATCCGCGAAGATTAGTAGGGGCAGCACGATGCCGGTGGCCTGTGGCGCGGGCATGATGAGGCTGAGCAACGGCGTGAGCATGGCAACGGGTACTGGTCCGCCGAAGCCGCCTTTGGAAAGGCCGATCATCAGACTGGCGAGAATGACAATGACAATATAAGTTGGCGCCATCAGTTTATCATTTCGGGGTAGGGCAGGGGGGACTGCCGGAAGCACATAAAACAGCCCGCCGAAGCGGGCTTGTGTGATTCAAATGACCGTCGCGGTGTCGCACTTATTCTGAGCGCGGCGCCCATGTGAGTTGTTCGCGCACCTGTAGGTCGGTGTGGCGAATCTTCATGGCGAGATCGGCTGCGAGGTTGCGCATTAAGCGATACCCAAGTTGCGGGTAGGTGTCGCAGAGCAGCATGAGCTTGTCGCGGGGGATGCTGATGAGGCGGGTGTCCTGCTTACTACAATGGGCACCTGCCGAACGCAGCCCTTCATCTACCAGCGAGACTTCGCCAAACGATTGACCCCGGCGCAGGGTGGCAATCGCAAAAGGTTTGCCGCCGTCTTTTTTGCCTAGCAGCGCCGGATTGACCATGATTTCAACTTCGCCATTGGCGATGACATATAACTCGGTTCCGGGCGTGTTTTCTTCAAAGACGACATCGCCCTCGCTATATGCTTTTTCGCTGCAAATAGAAGCGACCAATTCCAACTGGGTGTTGGTTAGCTCGTAGAAAATATCAGCCTGCTTGAGGAGGGTGATAAAAGACATTTGCGACTCCTGCTCCCTGACCCCATAGGGGGATGATAAGCTACGTTCATTGTAACAGAGAAATCCATTGCTTAAAAGGAAGCCACTCCCCGAATGATTCCGGTCTTGAATTATCCTTTGTGACCCCTTATGATCTTTTGTAATCGAGTATATTGAGATGAAACATGAACCTGTACGATGAAGACCTGCGTTCAGCGCCGTTGGAATACCGGGTGTGGGGCGCAGACCAGATTGACCAAGAGTCTCGCAACCAGATGGATGCGGCGATGCGCTTGCCCATTTCGGTTGCCGGGGCATTGATGCCGGACGCTCATGTGGGCTACGGGTTGCCCATCGGTGGGGTGCTGGCGGTTGAGGGCGCGGTTATTCCGTATGCGGTGGGCGTGGATATTGCCTGCCGGGTGCGGTTGTCCGTCTTTGCGGTTTCGCCGATTCTGATTAAGCAGAAGCCCGCGCAGTTCAAAAATGCGCTGCGCGAGAATACGCGGTTTGGCGCAGGAAAAACATGGGGCGGATCGCAGCGAGCCGCCCATCCTGTGCTGGACGATGCGGCATGGACTACGAATAAGTTCTTGCGGTCACTTCATGATCTGGCGGCTAACCAACTGGGAACCAGCGGTTCCGGGAATCATTTCGTGGATTGGGGCGGGCTGCATCTGGAACAGGCCGATGCGGAGTTAGGGCTGGAAGCGGGTGATTATCTGGCGCTGCTTTCGCACAGCGGTTCGCGGGGGGTGGGCTTTCGGATTGCGAACCATTATTCGGAAGCGGCGATGAAGCTACATCCGAATCTGGATAAGAGCGTTCGCCATCTGGCATGGTTGCCGCTGGAATGGCAAGAGGGGCATGACTACTGGTTGGCGATGGAATTGGCGGGGCGGTTTGCGGCGGCGAACCATGCGGTCATTCATCAACGGGTGGCGAAGGCGGTGGGCTTGAAAGTGGCTGCGGTGATTGAGAACCATCACAATTTTGCATGGAAAGAACGCCTGCAATTCCCTGCGGGGTTCGCGGATGCTGACCGCGAGGTGATTGTTCACCGTAAGGGGGCGACTCCGGCGGGGGCGGGTGTTCTGGGTGTCATTCCCGGTTCGATGGCTGATCCGGGTTTTGTAGTACGTGGCATCGGGAATGCGGCGGCATTGAATTCGGCTGCACACGGGGCAGGCCGCGCCATGAGTCGCAGCGCGGCGACGAAATCTATCACGAAGTCTGAGCGCGACCGCTATTTGAAGGCGCGTGGTGTGACTTTGCTGGGAGGC